>VGRU01000124.1 GCA_016875255.1 Deltaproteobacteria bacterium | reverse complement strand
AAAGACTGGATTCCGGCTTTCGCCGGAATGACGACCTTTTTGGAAATTGTTAGTTTATAAACAGACTCTAATTAGTAAAAATAGTCTACTGAACGATGTCGTGACCATTATTTCTGTGAACGATGTCATGAACGTTATCACTTAGCCTTAACCTTTAAATGGTCAGGTAGTCTTTCCAGATCTCCTCCATCCGGTCGACCATTTCTCTGAATTCGTAGAGGAAGGTAATCTCGTCAAGGTATTCTTCAAGGGAATGGGCGGTGGAGGTCTCAACAAATCTCCGGCAAGCTTTTCTCAGGGTTGGACGAAGCTGATCGCATCCGAACGCCTTTGTGAGTTTTTCATCAAGAGGCAGGTTGGAATAGGGTGTCTCCGACCGGTCATAAAATCTCCCATGGATACAGCGAAGGCATCTATTCTTTCTTAATTGAATCGCCCGGTCAATCTCCTCATCCACGGCCTGTTGAATCATCTTCCGGAGCAGTGATGTCCTTTCCTTATCGCTCAGTCGCCGGGTCAAACGGACGATCTCCCTCTTTGTCTCCCCAATCGACCGGGAAATCCCTCCCAGCACAATCTCAGGAGTAAGGGTTTGCTCCATCCGGAGCAACCGAACCTCCTGGAAGACCAGCATCTTAACCCCCAGTCTCAATACTCCTTTCAATTCCTTATCCAACGGCATATAAGTCTATTATCAAAAAAAAGATTTCTTGGCAATCTTATATTTTTCTATTCCCTCAAGGTGGGAAGGGAAAGAAGGTAGAAGGTCACGCACGCAGCGATCACAATCAAAATGATTCTAACGATGAGGGGATGGACGACAAAAATAACCGACGAGAAAATGGTCAACCATATGAGGGAAATGGATAAGGCTTTTGCTTTTACTGGAATCCCCTCCCCTTCTTGATAGGTTCTGATATATTTTCCAAACCACCGGTGATTCAGAAGCCAGCGGTAAAACCTTTCTGAACTCCGGGCATAGCAGGCCGCGGCCAGCAGGAGAAAGGGAGTGGTAGGCAAAATGGGCAAAAATATTCCAACAATCCCCAGCCCAACAAAAAGTGTTCCGGCGACAATCAACACCCTCCTGATCAGGCTATTTCTATGAACCCTGTCGGATCGGCTGTTCCGTTGCACTTCTTTTAAGTCCCGCATAATAAAAGGCTAATTTAAAATATTGGAAATTTCCCCTCACCCTTCCCCTCTCCCCAAAAGACTGTGTCGTAATAATGATTTTGTCACCCTGAATTTATTTCAGGGTCTCGTAAGTAGTAGGTTCTATTAGATGCTGAAACAAGCATGACATTTTTTACCATTTCCCCTATTACGACACAGTCTCCAATGGCGAGAGGGGGTACTGTGTAAGGCTAATAAATTTTTATGAAAAAGGCAATGCCTGCCCTGTCTGTCATACACTAATACAAACGCAGAATATAATTTGACATGTAGGGCAAGGCTTTAGCCTTGCCTAAAGCAACCCTGAAGGGTTGCCCTACAAAATATTTAATGCGTTTGTATTAATTGAAAAAGACTGAAGAAGAGTTTAGAATGATGGGTAATGCATCTTCCAACCGCCATCCTTGAAAGAAAAAGGATTCAGAGAGTCATCTTCTCCATCCGGTCTTCCTCTCGTCAGAACATCTATCCCCTGATGGAGAGGGTCTATGAGATGGGAGGCTGGTGTTTTGATCTTCCGACGGCCAAACATCTCGAATCTTTTAAAACACTGAGGGAGTCAACAGGAAATGAGGGCTTAACGGGGTTTGGCCATCTTGAAGCGGAGTCTGGCGTCTCTCTCACGGGAAAACCTCTTCATCAGTTCGAATCGAAAGTGGTCTCAACGATCATAAGAAGTGTCATCCCCCCGGATTCAGTCTGGAAACTTTTTCCTTCCCGCCCTTCCGGTGAAGTATTGACACAGAAAGAGATTGACCGGATGACGTTTGACCCATCTCGCTTTGACCAGGCCCTCTCCCCTTTTCAACTTAAGGAAACTCCATTTCTCCTGATCGGGGGGAAGTATGGCGACTGGCTATTGGGTCTGGGGAGAGGTGATCTTTTAAAGGAGATGGTATCGGAGGCAAGAAAGAAAGGATTCATCCCCATCTTCTCGGGCCAGTGGGCCACCTTTGTCCTGCCAAAGGCAAAACCCCTCGATGTGGCGGGGTATGCCATTCCTGTCAATAAGAAAAAGAGTCTGTTCGATCTGGAGCAGGCATGCAAAATGATCAAAAAATTTGATAAGCCCATCATCAGCCTCGACCCATTATCAGAGGGAGACCTTTTAGAGAAATCGGAGGAGGCTTTCTCATTTCTTTTTGATGAGTTGAAAATACATTCCGCGATTGCAGAAATTAACTCGGAAGATGAAGTCAAGAGCCTCTTCAGGGGGATGGAAAAAGTTCCCTCCCTCATCCCGTTCCGAAAAACATGATGGTTCCCGCTGTCAGAGGGATGGTGAGGTTATCGTCCAGAGGAATGGGAAGCGCCTCAATTAACGCTGCCCCTAATGCGGCAAAACTTCCTGATAGCCGGTCCAGGCCGGGATAGATCCAGACGATGAGAAGGGATGATAAGAAGAAGGCCATCGTCCCTTCAAGCGTCTTCCTGAAGATCGGAACCCTTCCAAAACCCTTCCCTATAAGAGCTGCCGCCGTATCCGAGACAATGAGGATCAGCAAACTTGCAATGGCAATCGGCTTGGGAAAGAGCAGGATCGTCAGAATCGAAGCAAAGAGGAAATAGGTCGAACCCATCAGGGTCGGCGCCTCTTTTTCCCGGAGCACCCTTCCGAAAAAATGCTTCCGGAATAAGGAGGCCAATCCCGGGTGAAAATGGCGAAGAAGATCGACCACAAGATACAACAAAAAGAAAGGGATGAGAAAAGTTAGAATGGCTGTATCAGAGGTAAGGCCATAGCCAATGGGAATGACCAGCGTAGCCAGATGAACCGTCTTTCTCTTAATTTCAATGCCGGTAATCATTTCAGTTATCTTACTTATTCTACAAACCGATGATTATTATCTGTCCAAAAACTAATAGTTTTCAAGGAGGTTGTCATTCCGGCGAAAGCCGGAATCCAGATTTTTGAAGACCTTCTGGATACCCCCGTATCAAGCACGGGGTAGGCTCCTCAAGTCCGGTATGGCGGAAAAAGGACATTACAAAAGGATTCTGATCACTGATTACTGTTTTTTATCGTCTATCATCTTCCTTAAACTCTCCATCTCCTCATCGGTAAGAGAACGCAACTGGCCGACGGCAAGGTTTCCCAGCCTGACCGGTCCGAACCCCACCCGTTTTAACTTGAGAACGGGATGGCCAATGGCTGAAAACATCCTCTTCACCAGATGGTTTCTTCCCTCTGTGACAATGGCTTCCACCCAGCTATGCTTCTCCATCTGACGGAGGATATGGGTGGAGACAACTCTCGCTTCTCCATCCTCGAGCATCACTCCCCTCTTCAAACGCATCAACTCCTTCTTGTCAGGAACTCCTTCCACTTTGGCCCAGTATGTCCTGGGGATGGAAAACTTCGGATGGGAGAGATGATAGGCAAGATCGCCGTCATTGGTCAGAAGGAGAAGTCCCTCCGCATCAAAATCGAGGCGCCCTAACGGATAGACCCTCCATCTTATCCCTTTGAGGAGATCCATGACCGTGGGCCTTCCTGCTGGGTCTTTGACGGTGGAGAGATAACCTTTCGGTTTATTCAAAAGGAGTGTGACCTTGGGCTCAGGCCGGAATAACCTTTTCCCATCCACCTTGATATGATCTTTCAGGGGATCGGCTTTGAAACCGAGCTGATCGACAACCCTGCCATTGACCGTCACCCTTCCCTCAAGCATCATTCTCTCTGCTTCTCGTCTCGAGGCGACCCCGGCCCTGGCCAGTATTTTCTGAATTCGTTCCATATTAATTTTCTCATCCCTTGGCGGGAGACTGGGTCATAATCCCTTTTTGTCACCCTGAATTTATTGATTCACGTCCGTTCATCACTTCGTGTCAGGGTCTCGTAATTGGTGAACTAATTAGTGTCCGTTTATAAATGTTTTTTTCCGTCATGCCGGACTTGAGGAGCCTGCCCCGTGCTTGATACGGGGGCATCCAGAGCCCCTTGAAAACACTGGATTCCTGCTTTCGCCGGAAAGACGACTTTTTAAAAAACCGTAGTTTATGGACAGACACTAATTAGATCCTGAACCAAGTTCAGGATGACATTTTTACCAATTCCCCTATTCTGACACAGTCTCCGGAGGAGGAGGGAATTGTAAGATTTTTTGTGACGAACCTTCTTCCGGCTCCGGAGGAGGCTCGATCTCCTTAAGAGTGGGAAGATCGGAGAGGGTGTTGAGGTTGAAGAGTTCAAGAAAGGTTTTGGTGGTCCCGTAGATGAGAGGCCGTCCCGGAATTTCTTTCCTGCCCACGATCCGGATCAGTCCCTTCTCCAGCAGTGAGCGGATCACCCATCCCGAATCCACGCCTCGAATCATCTCAATCGTCGGCCGAATCACAGGCTGCCGATAGGCAATGATGGCTAGCGTCTCGAGTGCGGATTGGCTTAACTTCACAGGCTTCGCTTTCTTCAACCGGTTGACCCATTGGGCCCATTGAGGTTTTGTCCGAAACTGGTATCCTCCTGCCACTTCCACCAGCTCTAACCCTCTGCACCCCTCCTCACAACCCTTCCTGAGCTGCTCAAGCCCATTTAAAATGGCTGTCTCATCCCATTCGGGAAGGACCTCTGTCAGGGTATCGAGTTTGACCGGAGACTCAGAGACAAATACAATGCTCTCGAGTATTGGTTTAATATCAATTTCATTCATTTCCTTATCCTATTTCTGTTCGTATAGTTCTACCCTCTCACCCGTGGTAATCGAGGAGATGGCGTGTTTGTAGATCAATTCATCCCCCTTGCTTCGAAGGATGAGGCAGAAGTTGTCAAAACTTTGGACGACCCCTTCAAGCTTACGGCCGGTGGTCAGCTCTACGACAACATGGCTCCGATCCCTCCGAATCCGGTTAAGAAACTGATCCTGAACATTAATCTGATTCTTCATCATCGCCATTTACCCTCCCTCCCAAAGGATTTCTGAAAAGAAATCTGTTTAATCTTTTTTAAAATCTGTGTAATCAAGAGAGTCCAGGCATTTTTCTCAGGGCTCTCTCAAAAAAGACTTGACCTCCGAAAATATCTTCTCCCGGTCAGCAGATTCGTCGTGCCAGCAAACCTCTCCGTCCGCCTTAAACCATGTCCATTGACGCTTGGCATAATGGCGGGTCTCTCTCTTCATCTGCCGCACCGCTTCATCCCATCCGAAATCATTCGAAAGGAATTGTGCCATCTGTTTATAACCCAGACTCTGCATCGGCTTCAATCCCGGGCCATAGCCCATCTGGAGCAATCCTTCCACTTCCTTAAGAAATCCTCTCTTGATCATCCGGTCCACTCTCTCTTCAATCCGGCGGTAAAGTTTGTCGCGATCCATTTCCAGGCCAATCTTAAAAGTGAGATAGGGCCGATCGCCAAAGCGATGCTGATCCCTGAAGAAGGAGATCGGAATACCGGTGGATTCAAAAACCTCCAACGCCCTGATCGTTCGGAAAAGGTCGTTGGAATGGATTCGGGACGCCGCTTCCGGGTCTACCCCTTTCAATCTCTGATGAAGGGATTCCCTCCCCTTCTGCTCTGCCTCCTGCTTCAATTTTTCACGAACCAGGGGATGGATCTTGGGACTGGTGAAAAGCCCCTGCGTAAGGGCTTTGATATAGAGACCGGTTCCTCCCGCGACAAAGATCGGCGTCACTTTTTGATGTAAGGAATCAATAATCCTTCTTCCAAGTGTCCGATAGAGGTCTGCATGAAAGGGCTGATCTGGAGTGACCAGGTCAATCAGATGGTGCTTGATCCTCTGCCGCTCCTCTGGCGTCGGTTTGGCAGTGCCGATATCCATATAACGATAGACCTGCATCGAATCGGCATTGAGGACTTCACCCCCAAACGCTTCCGCCAGTTCGATGGCCAGGCCTGACTTTCCTGCTCCGGTTGGCCCGAGCAGAATGACCAACTGGGGTTTCACCCTTTCTATGACTTCGGCCATACGGAGTGCATTTTAATGAATTCACCGATAGACTGCAAGCGTAAAGTCACTCCTTTAAAATTCTCTTGAAATCTGAATCCAGTTTGATTAAATTGAGTTGGTAATTTTACTACAAAGGGACACTATTTCTAACAGGGTGAAGATTTCATAAACTTCAGGAGCCAAAAATGTCCTCATCATTCTTTGCCAACCCACGAACCAACCCCGAATTGAGAAGCCTCTATGAAATATCCCTGCTTTCACCCCAGCCCCAGCTCCAAGAATATTTTCTTGGAGTAATAACCACGCTCTCACATTTTTTTTCTGTCGATTATGCCGCCCTTATCCTTAGCGACGCTGAGAAGGACTCTCTTCATATGGAAGCCCTTTATGGAATCGAAATGGAAAACCACCCCCATCATGGTCAAAGTGGAAAAGGGATCATTGGCGAGGCCCTTCAATCCCGGTTACCGATGACCATTCAGAATATCAGCCAGGAACCTTTTTATGAAGGAGCCATCAAGAATCCGAAACAGATGGATAAAATCCGGCCGCCGTTGCTCTGCATCCCTCTCATGGTCGAGAGTGAACCCATCGGCGTCATGAACATCAACCCTCTTTATGGATCCAGGAGCGACTTCACCGAAGACTTTCATTTCCTTTCTATTCTTTCGGCAATTCTCTCCCCAACGATCAAAAATTATCACCTGAAGAAAGAGGAGCGTCACGCGGGATCGAGAAAATCTAAATTGAAAACTTCGTTATTGGAAGAGATACTTGAAGAAAGACTGACAGAGGTCTTAAACAGGATCGATCCCTATGTGGAGTCGAAAAGCAGGACCGGCCTTCTTGACGATATTATTTCGCTTGTGGAAAAAATCCTGATCAAATCGGCAATGGAAAAAGTAGGCCATGTTCAGACCTCCGCCGCCCAGCTTCTGGGAATCAATCGCAACACCCTCCGCACGAAGCTGAAAGAGTTAAAAATAAAATCCCGCTGACGCAATTGCGGATTCCGGAATGCGGTGTGCGGAATGAACTCCGAAATCCGCATTCCGAATTCCGAAATCGATGCCTCTTGCAATAAACCCAGAGAGAAGTCACAATTTACTCTATGACAAACCCAGCGGAAAATGTTGAAGAGATAAAAACCCTTTGCCGCCAGTGGGGTGGTTCCCTCTTTGGGGTTGCCGATCTTAGTCTTGTAAAAAAAGAAGACATCCTTCTTCCCTCTAATGCCATCGACCACCTCCCTTTTGCCGTCTCTGTAGGGTATCATCTCTCCGATTCTATTCTCGAAGGAATTGAAGACGCTCCCACGCCTCATTACTTTCATCACTATCAGAGGGTCAACATCCTCCTCGATACGATCGGCCTCAGCGTTTCTTCAGCCATTCAGGAAAAAGGATACCGGGCCATGCCCATTGCAGCCTCACAGATCGTGGACTGGAAAAGCCAGAAAGGCCATCTCTCACACAAGCATATCGCCCTTGCGGCGGGGTTGGGGTGGATCGGCAGGAATAATCTCCTCGTCAATGAAAAGTTTGGTTCCAGGATTCGCCTCGTCACCGTTCTTACGGACCTTCCTCTGGAGATCGATTTTCCATCTGCAAAAGACTGTGGTTCCTGCCGGGCCTGTATAAAAGTCTGCCCAGCGGAAGCCATTAAAGAGAGACCGGAAGATTTCGATCATCTCCGATGCTATGAACAACTGAAGGTCTTTTCCAAAACTCTCCATTTCAGCCATCATATCTGTGGCATCTGTGTCAAAGCGTGTAAGGGGTTCAAGGGGTCAAGTGGCCAGGGGGTCAAGTGAAGAACCAAAATATTAAAAGCTCGAACCCCTGCCTACCGCAGGCAGGCATGAACCCTTGAATCCTCGAACCCTAAAAACAAATCTATGAAAGATTTTCATGTGATTGTGGTGGGTGGCGGTCATGCCGGCATTGAAGCCTCTCTGGCTTGCGCCCGGATGGGCCACCCTACCCTTCTCATCACTCAGAAGATCGAACAGATCGGTTACATGTCCTGCAACCCTGCCATCGGCGGTCTGGCCAAAGGCCATCTGGTCAAAGAAATCGACGCCCTGGGTGGAGAGATGGCCCGGGCGACGGATGAGACGGGGATCCAGTTCAAACAGCTCAATATGACAAGAGGGCCGGCGGTCCGCTCCTCCAGGGCACAGGTGGATCGCCACGCCTACCGGCTCAGAATGAAAAGGATTGTGGAGGAGCAGGCAAACCTTTTCATCAAACAGGCAACGGTTGAAGAGATCATCGTTGACGGCAATAAGGTCACTGGGATTAGAACAGACGGGGATGAAACGATTCTAACAAAAACCCTGATCCTTGCGCCGGGGACCTTTCTCAATGGTCTTGTTCATGTCGGTCTGGACCACTTTCCCTCCGGCAGGATGGGCGATCCTCCCTCCATCGTTTTATCCGAATCGCTCAAAAAATTGGGATTTCGCATGGGAAGGCTTAAGACCGGGACTACGCCAAGACTCGATGGCAATACCATCGACTTTTCAGACCTCATCCCTCAATATGGAGATGAGCCTCCGATTCCCTTCTCTTTTTCAACTGAAAGGATCGAAATAGAACAGGTCCCCTGCACCATCACCTACACCAACCTCGACACTCACGAGATTATCAAGAGCGGTCTTGATCGCTCCCCTCTCTATTGTGGAATCATTAAGGGAATCGGCCCCAGATACTGTCCATCGATTGAGGACAAGGTCGTCCGTTTCGCCGATAAGAAGAGGCATCAGATCTTTCTCGAACCCGACGGAAAAGATACGAACGAGATCTACCCGAATGGAGTCTCCACCAGCCTTCCACTCGACATTCAGATGCGTATGCTCAGGTCGATTCAGGGGCTTGAAAAGGTCGAGATCATCCGGCCGGGGTATGCCATCGAGTATGATTTTGTTGACCCCACGGAACTTAAGCCTTCCCTTGAAACGAAAAAGATCGAAGGCCTTTTCCACGCCGGCCAAATCAACGGGACATCGGGTTATGAGGAAGCCGCTGCCCAGGGACTGATCGCAGGGATCAATGCTTCTCTCTATATCAGAGGAAAGGAGCCTATGGTCCTGAAACGTTCCGATGCTTACATCGGTGTTCTGATTGACGATCTGGTCACCAAGGGGACATCTGAACCTTACCGGATGTTTACCTCACGCGCAGAATATCGCCTCCATCTGAGAGAGGACAATGCTGATCTGAGGTTGAGAGAAATAGGCTATCAGGCGGGATTGGTAAAAAAAGACGATTATCGGATCTTTTTAGAGAAAAGGTCAGCAATCGAAAAGACCCTTTTGAGAATTTCAGAGTCCAAAATCACACCCACAAGAAAAAACAATGACATCCTCCATCGCTGGGGATGCACTCCCTTGAAGAAGGAAACCTCCCTCCTCGAATTATTGAAAAGACCCGAGATCCATTTCGGACATCTCTTCGAATTTCATCCCGAACTTAAAACCCTTAAAAAGGAAGTGAGCGAGCAGGTGGAGATTCAAGTCAAATATGACGGTTATATTAAGAGGCAGATGGAACTGATCGAGAGATTTAAAAAATTGGAGGAGGTGAACTTTCCGGAGGATTTTGATTTTCATTCGATCATCGGCCTCACCACAGAGGTGTCGGAGAAACTCATTAAAATCAGGCCCATTTCCCTCGGCCAAGCCTCCCGCATCTCCGGCATTACCCCTGCCGCCCTCTCCATCCTGATGATCAACCTGAAAAAACAAGGCTATCTATAACCCTGGGCCAGGGGATATGGGGTGGTTCACAAACAAGGATTGAACCGGAAGTGAATGAGTTGAGTCTTCCTGCCTAAAAACTTGACTTAAAAATTAAGTCAACACCCTGAAGAGACTAAAATAAATAGGGCTCTTCGCGTAAGTGAGTGGGTCATTTCAGTCATTTTTCTCCCCCAGGTTAAGGAAATGTCTCTTTTTCCCCCTCTTTGGCAAAGAGGGGTGAGGGGAGATTTTATCAATCATATACAACCCCATATCCTTTCCATCACCCCGTCTATGTTCTCA
>VGRU01000123.1 GCA_016875255.1 Deltaproteobacteria bacterium | reverse complement strand
GTCCCCATAATCGTATCTCTGGAGCGACTCGTTAGACTGTTTTTCTGATATAGACCTAAATATCTCAACAAGCTTCCTGGGATCTCCTTGAATATCTGAAAACTTAATTGTTGTGTCCTCTACTGTGAAGGATGCCGTCTCTGGCCATCTAATCTGATTGGTCTTGGGATCGGCTACCAACAGCAAACACAGCGCCATGATCATGTAGACGGATAAGAAGAAGTTTCCTTGATCGTCAAGCCCGATACTTGGCGATTGAACAATTTTCACTCTGGAATCCAACTCGCCCTCATGTAGCAAGGCGCATCGAACCAGCTCGTAAACAACCTCTTCAAACTTCATGGTTTTTTCACCAGCCACCTGAAACATTAGGTCGCCGTGAGCTTCAAGATGTAACATGGCGATGCGGGTTAGAATATATTGGTTATCTCGGACGTATTGTTTGATCCGCTTTCCAGGCTTGCCCCCGTACGTTTTCTTGGCTATGGCATCGAGCGCGATGCATGTCTGGATTAATGCGTTTGTCCAATCACGCCGGATGATCCTCTCACAAGCTTCGATTAATCGATCGGTGTATGGCATATTCTTGGTCTAACAGATATTAGACAGAAATATTATATTATGATATGATAATTCCGCCTATTATACAATGTTTTATTTTCGACTAACTTATTAACATTTAAAGGGTTTCTATGGTAAGAACAATGTTATGGCGCAGGCTTTTAGGAGCATTCAGCCCCTGTCTTCTTGCTATACGAAACCCTACCAAAAAGGAACAGAGCTGTCAAGATATCCAAATGGGATTTCTGAAAAAGTCCAGAAATCTCTGGAATCATTTTTTAAAATCCCTGCCTACCGGCAGGCAGGTGCGTAATCAGAGAGCGAAATGTAGTTTTTCAGAGCTCTCCAAATATCTGTTTGGATATCCGCCATAAGGCAGAGGAGAGAAGCTGGGGATGATTAAAACTCAATTGCCTGTTGGCGACTATTACCTAAATTGAGCGATTCACCCTATCTCACAAGGGAGGCAGAGACGCCTCAAACCCTTTTAGAATGCGATACGTTGAACGTTTGGGACATTGACCTCAGGCTTTCACCCAACAGGTGATCATTGAACAGGCCTCATGGTTGATTCAATCAATCAAAGGTGATCGCTCTAAAAGGCTTTTAGGCCTCCCCGCCTCCCTTGTGAAGGGTGAAAAAATCGCTCAATTTGGGTATTAGTTATTCGGATTCGGGTTTTCACTGCGTATGGGTCTCTACGAAAAAACACTTTATTTGTTGATGGGCGACCGGGGACTTCTTCTTGAATTCGGGGATGAAATCAGCCACGAAGTCAACGAGCGGGTCAGAAGGATGGCCCTTGCCATTGAGGCAGAGGCCATTGAAGGAATCATTGAAACCGTTCCCACTTACGGGTCTTTGCTCATCATCTACAATCCCCTGACCCTGCCGAACGACTCATTAAAGAAAAAGTTGCAAGAGATAGAGAAAGAACTGCAGGAGACTCCGTTTCCCGAGGCGAAATTGACACGAATTCCCGCGGTCTATGGAGGCGCTTATGGACCGGATCTGGAGGGTGTCGCCAAACATTGTGGTATCTCCACTGAGGACGTGGTCCGCCTCCATTGCAGCAAGCCCTATTTCATCTATATGATCGGTTTTATGCCGGGCTATCCCTACATGGGAGAACTTCCCGAAGCCTTGATTATGCCGCGGTTAAAAACACCGAGGCTTTCTGTCCCCAAAGGCTCTGTGGCGATCGCCCAGAAACAGACCGGCATCTATTCGATGGAGAGTCCCGGAGGCTGGCAGATCATTGGCAGGACTCCTGTCGAATTATTTGACCCCCATAGAAATCCTCCGGCTCTCCTCCAGATGGGAGACATGGTGCAGTTTTATCCGATCAGTGAAGAAGAATTCCATGGCTGGAATTCGCAGAGCGCATAGGGCATGGCGCATAGCGTTTAAAAAGAGTAGTTCTGTAGGAGTTAATATGTATTCACCCTCACCCTATCCCTCTCCCATCAGAGACTGTGTCGTAATGAGGGAAATACAAAAAATGCCATGCTGAACTTGGTTCAGCATCTAATAATTTCAAGAACTTACGAGACCCTGAAACAAGTTCAGGGTGACAAAATAGTAATTACGACACAGCCTCTCAAGGGAGAGGGAATATATTGATGAGTCTGTGAGATGAAGCAACCTGCCTTTGAAGTTCTGGAGCCCGGAGTTCTGACGACGATTCAGGACGGAGGCCGTTTTGGTTATAGCCGGTTCGGAGTCCCTCCTTCCGGAGCCCTGGATCCTTTCTCCTTCAGGGTTGCCAACCTTCTGGTCAACAATCAGGGAAATGAAGCCTGCCTGGAAACCACCCTCACAGGATTAAAATTGAAAGCCCTCAATGAATCCGTTATCGCCATCACTGGTGGAAACCTCTTGACCACCCTCAATGGCGAACCTCTTGAGCTGTGGAGAACCCATCTTCTGATTGAGAGCGATGTCATTGCCTTCAAAAAAGTCCGATCAGGATGCCGGGCCTATCTCTCTACGAATGGAGGATTCATTGTCCCAGTAGTGATGGGAAGCAGATCGACTTATCTCTCCGGAAGGTTCGGCGGCCTTGAGGGAAGACCCCTGAGAAAGGGAGATATTCTTTACAGACTTGATTCGCCATCCCCGCTCAACCGGTTGGGGCTTCGTTTTCCGGAAGAGCGGATTCCGATCTTTGAAAAGGAAATAAACCTCAGAGTGATTCCCGGTCCCCAGGATCACCACTTCACTGAGGAAGGTTTCCAGACCTTCTGTTCTTCGGCCTATGAGGTATCCCCTCAATGTGACCGGATGGGGATTCGGCTCAATGGTCCCAGAATTGAGAGAAGAGCCGATGTGGAGGAATCGATCATCTCCGAAGGTTTTCTCTCCGGGGCCATCCAGGTCCCTGGTGATGGAAAGCCGATTATCATCCTGACCGAACTGGTCACCGGTGGTTATACGAAGATCGCCACCATCATCTCTACTGATTTAACAAAGGTGGCACAACTGAAACCAGGAGATCGCGTCAGGTTCAAACCCATCTCCATCGAAGAAGCCCACCTGCTCCTAAAAGAACAGGAAGACCGCCTTCAGGGTTTGGGAAATCCCCTGAATTGAAATTGACGTTTATCGTTGTCGAAACTCGTATCGAGGCTCGTATGTGGATGCTGGATACTCCCCTTCAGGGTTTGGGAAATCCCCTGAATTGAAATTGACGTTTATCGTTGTCGAAACTCGTATCGAGGCTCGTATGTGGATGCTGGATACTCGAGATTCGAGTTTCGAGCCTCGAGCTTCGATACGAGCATCGTCACCCATAACCGTTTGATTATCAAACCAAAAGGGGTTCGTAACCTTAACCTTTACCTAACCCACAGACCATTTTCATGTTTCGAGGGCAGCCAATGGGACCATGGGGGATTCGTTAAGGATTGGAAGGAATCTCAAACTCATAGAGAAACGCATGTGACCCAAAATAGATCTTTCTGCCCAAAATGGCCATGCCCGAGGTGATCGGCACAGGAGGTTTTGCCATCGGAAAAACTTCGTCTTTCCCCGGTTTAATAAAATAAATCATCTCCTGAGTAAGCCCATAGAGTAATCCATCCGGCCCCATCTGAAGGGAGACTTCGACCGGTCTTTTCAATCCGAGATCAAAAACCTTTCTCACCTCTCTCTTGTCAGGATCGAAGACAAAGACCTTCTCATTATCTGTAACTCCATAAACCAGACCATCCAAAGTGGCGGCAAGGGAGAGAATGGTTCTCGCTTCAGGGACAGGGACGATCTCGAAGACCTTCTTCTCCTCTTTGGGCTCAAAGAGGATCAGCTTTGCTTCCTTTTCGACGGCCCGTGTTCCGCCTCCGCCTCGGACTGAACTTCCCCCAGCAATGAGATCTAATTTTTCGAGATAGGCTAAAGAGGCGATGCTCTGATCCTTAACGATATGGCGATAAACCCTCCTCTCATTCTTCTTCGGATCATAGACGCTGATCGCACCACCGTGAAGACCGTAGTCAGGATAACTTCCGACATAGATCTTTCCATGGGGTCCGGCAACCATGGCCCTCGGACGGTCCTGACCTTCTCCCAGGGCTCCAAGGTCTCTTGGATTGGCATCCTCTCCGTCGCCGAATTTTAGTGGCTTCTTCGGATCATAGACCGAAAGCCGGGCAGACGGATAAGAGCAGAGATAGAGTTTGCCCTCATAAGATCCCATCGAGTAGACCTGTCCGCTGGCATGGGCGGCCTTCCCCAGATTGGTGAGAGATTGATCTACCGGATCATAAACAAAGAGCCTCAGCGGGAGCATGCTGCTCCCGTAGATCCGGTTATCCGGGCCCGGACCTACGACAAAGAGAAAAGCGCCGGAAGCCTCATGCCTGAGGGGAATCTCCTTCTCCTCTTTCGTGGCCGGGTTCCGGATCTTAAGAAGATGAGTGTCCACGACGTAAAACTGCCGTCCGTCCGGAAGGCCCCTCGGAGGAAATGGAACCTCCGATTCCTGAACTTCAAAGAGGTTCTTTCCATCTTCGATGCGAAACCATCTGCCGGATGGGAATTTCGCATAGACTTTTCCATCCTCCCCTCTGGTCAGGCTGAGCCAGCCCGATCTTCGTTCTTCAAGAGGAAGGAGAGACGTTTTGCTCTCTTTGGCCGGGTCGAAGACAACGATGTCCGTCTTTTCAAACCGGATCGCACAATAGATCAAGCCATCGCCGCCTGCGGTCGGGTAACAGTAGAACTGTTTTTCATCCATCCGGCCAAAGTTCTTCGTCTCGCCCGTCTTCGGATCGAAAGAGAAGAGTTTGGCAGAGGGAAACGTCCCGCCCCAGATCTTTCCATCGGGCGCTGCGGTGAGGGCGCAGATGAAGGATTCGCTCTCCCCTCCGGGCCGTCCAAGATCTTCCCACTTTTCGGTCTTTGGATCAAAACGGAGGAGGTGGGCATGATAGTAACTTCCCAGATAGATCCTATTCTCCTGATCGATCGTGAATCCCCAGGAACCCATCTCATCAGGAAGAGGGCTGTTGAATTGACGGACTTCGCCGGTATCAGGATGGACAGCTAAAAGGGAGACCGATTCCTTATACCGGCCAAGGACGACATAGATCGTGTCTGTCCTACCGGTTTTTCCCGGACCGGTATAACTCCCCCAGGAGACACCTTCCTTGACCGGCGCGCCGAGATTGCGAAAGGCAAAAGAAAAATCGGGCTGTAAACTGAGAGAGATAAAAAAGAGGGTCGTAATGAAATATCTTAAGAGGTGAATGTTCATTAGAAATAACTCCCCCTTCACCCCCTCTTAGATTAAGAGGGGGTATTCCTCCCCTTAAAATAAGGGGAGGAGAGGAGGGGTTATGGTTTGCAGTTTAGACATATGTAATGTTTAGACTATCCTTATACTGTTAATACCCATTGATCTACATTCTATGAAACTGGTTCTGTCTCCTGGGCACTGGGGGCATCGGCACTCGCTTGAGCTGTTTCTGGCGTTGCCTGTGTTGTCTGGGGTTTTAGCTTCCTCGGCCTGGGACGCCAGCGTGGTTTGGTGGTCTTCCGTTCCTTGAGAGGCTTCAACTCCTTCAATTCCTCCGGTAGCCCCTTTCTCTGCTCTTTTCCAAAACCGACGACGACATAGGTGCCGCTTCGGGCATCGGTTCGGAGCCGGATGATCCCTTCCTTTTCAGCATCCTCGAGGAGATCGCTGAAGGTCCGGTAGCCGTGGTAGGATTCATTGAAGGAGGGTTTCTTTCGTTTGATCGTCTCTTTCACCATGGAGGACCACAGGACCTCCTTATTCTCACGGACCAGGGCGACCACAGAATCGACCAGAAGCTGAAAGGCCTCTCTCTTCTTCTCTGGCAGATCCTGCTCAATCTTGGGAGGGGTCCCGATGGGCCGCTCCAAATCTTCATAGTAGATGAATTCATCGCAGTTGCCGATCAGAAGATTGGAACTCGACTCCTTCATCCCCAGGCCAATCGCCCGCTTTCCATTCTCCTTCAGCTTGGAGACGAGGGGCGAGAAGTCGCTGTCGCCGGAGACGATGACAAAGGTGTCGATATGTTCCTTCGAATAGCAGAGATCGATGGCATCCACGCAGAGGCGGATGTCCGCTGAATTCTTTCCGGTCATCGCCCGCTTCGGAATCTCGATCAATTCGATGGCCGCTTCGTGAAGGGGTTTCTTGTACTCCGCATAATCGGCCCAATCGGCATAGGCCTTCTTCACGATGATCTTCCCCTTTTCGACCAGTCGTTCGAGGACTTTCTGAATATCGAAGCGCTTATCCTTCTTCCCCCTGAATCCGAGGGCAAGGTTCTCAAAATCGATAAAAACCGCCAGGGTATGTTCTGCTTCAGCCATTCCTTATCCTTTCTTACCCGTTTTCTAATACCATCCTACACTCAAACGATAAATTTGTAAAGATCATTTCCTTCCGAAACGTTCGATGTTCAGGATGGTCGCACTCTTTTTCTCTTCAAGGACGTGGAAAGTTTCGCCGGGGAAATCTGGGCTAACTTTTTATGGATGACACTTTATTTTGTAAATAAGAAGGGAGTTCTATTGTTGCATTAAGGTTAGGAGATAGACCGGGTCTCTATTTTTTCGACACGGTGTTTGAGTTCAAAAAATTCCTTCTCAAGCGTTGTCAAACGCTTATCCAATTCTGCATAAGAAAATTTGACCGCAGCCAGTACTTCTTGTCTTGTTTCCTGAATTTCGGCCTTCAATTCATTAAACCTTCTATCCAGTTTTTCATTCACATTCGCTATACCCTCAGCGACCTGCTTCACCTGATCGATCACCCCTTCAGAGATAACATGGAATTGGTGTACAATCTCTTCCTTAAAATTCTGCAAATCTTCTTTGGTCGGACTTCCTTTTTGGGAACTCATGGTGAGTTTCTTCTCCTTCGGATTGACACTAAAATCTCATATATTTTTGACTATGTCAAGCCTGTAATTCAGCGCTTGACACTGAGGTTTTTTGCTATTTTTTTCCAAGAAATTTACCAATTGTAAAGAATAAACCCTACAGTTGCATAAAAATTTCATGAAAAGGGAGGTGGGTGTGCTGGAAAGCCTTTACAGCGGCACCTTTAAATGGTTGGCTACTAAGGTTTCAAGCATACCTCAAAGGTCACCTCAGGTGACATCGAATGTTCCCCATAAAACATAAAAACGATCCGCAATTGTAAAGGATTGGAAGCATGCCCACCTCCCTTTTCTTTGCAACGTTAAGGTAAAGAGTGACCCACTTTTTTTCTAAATGTGATATTGCAAGACCTGATCCCCCGTTCCCCCGAAACGATCACGGGAGTCCTAAAGATCGCTTGATCTACTTTCACCTTCGCTGCCTCAATCTCTCTTTCGAGCTTCAATTGAGCGCTCCTCTTTTTTCAAAAGGGTGATTCTCGGCATCCCTGAGATGGGATTCTCATCGACCCACACCTTACAACCGTAGACCTCTTCGATGTTCTCGCGTGTGATCACTTCGCGGGGAGGCCCCATCTTATAAATCCTTCCTCCCTTGAGAAGGATGAGCCCCGCAATATTCGGAGGCAATGTTCAGGTCGTGTGAGGCCATGGCGATCGTCAGTCCCTTCTCACGGTTAAGGTTCAGGATGAGATTGAGAAAATCGATCTGGTGATGGATGTCCAGGTTTGCCGTGGGTTCATCCAGCAAAATAACTTCAGGCTCCTGCGCCAAGGCCCTCGCAATGAAGACCCTTTTCCGCTCTCCGCCTGAGAGTTCATCGATAAATCTCTCGCTGATCGAAAGGGTCTCCGTCCAGTCCATCGCCTTCTTTGCGATCTCCAAATCCCTCACCCCTTCGAACATGAGATGGCCAAGGTAAGGTGATCTCCCCATCAAAACAATCTCTATCACACGGAAGGGAAAGAGGGAATAGGCTTCCTGGGGCACAACAGCGATCTTCCTCGCAATCTCCCTCTGGCTCATCTCACTTAAGGAAGTGATCTCCAGGAGAATTTCTCCCTTTTGAGGGGAGAGGAGGCGGCTGAGGATTTTTAGAAGCGTGCTTTTCCCGGAGCCATTGGGACCGATCACGCCAATGAATTCGCCTCTTTCGATCCGCAAAGAGATATCCTGAAGAACCCAGTCCTGGCGGTAGCGGAAAGAGACCGAACGAAGATCGATCATAGTGTCTTCACCACCTTTCTCTTCCTCAGAAGGTAGATGAAGAAGGGCCCTCCGAAGGCCGCCGTGATCACGCCGACAGGAAGCTCCACCGGCGCCAGAATCGTTCTGGCAAAGGTGTCGGAGGCGATGAGAAAAGAGGCGCCGATCAGGGCGGAGGCAGGAAGAAGGAGCCGGTGATCAGGCCCGAAGAGGAGTCGGGCGGAATGGGGAATGATCAGGCCCACGAAACCGATCAGGCCGCACAGTGAGACAGAGGCGGCAGTGATCAGAGAAGCACAGAGATAGGAGACGATCTTCAGTCGCTCCACATCCACGCCCAATTGCAGGGCGCTCTCCTCGCCCGAAAGGATCAGATTTAAGTGGCGCGATTTCCAGTAGAGAATCAAAAAGCCTGCCACAATATAAGGAAGGATGATGCCGATTGCCCGTGGATTCGCAAAACTGAAATCTCCCATCAACCAGAAGATAATCGTATGGAGCTCCTCCTTCTGGGAGATGGAGAGGAAGAACATGATGATGGCGGAGAGAAAGGACCCTGTGATGACCCCGGCAAGAAGCAGGATATTGGGATGAATCTTGCCCTCCTGTTTTCCGAAATAAAAGACCAGTCCAATGGTTATCAGCGCGCCTGCAAATGAGGCAAGAGGAAGGCCGAAGGAGAGGGCGCTCAACCCCAGGAAGATCGCAATGATCGCTCCCACGGCTGAGCCGCTGGAGACGCCGAGGATATAGGGATCGGCCAGAGGATTTCTCAAAAGGGCCTGGAAGATGACGCCTGAGACAGAGAGCCCTGCTCCGACCAGCCCTGCCAGCAAAGCCCTGGGAAACCGGAGCGAGAGAATGATCGTTCGTTCCATTTCAGTTTCGGTCCCCGTCAGGCCCAGAAGCGACTGGAGGAGGATGGAGATGGAACGGACGGGATCAACCCTCACGCTACCCACCATCACCGAAAACAGAGTCACAAATATCAGGAGTAGGGTGAGGAGAAGGGTAACAGTAAGGACCTTTTTAAGGGTAAGGATCTTCATTTGAGTTCCATTGCAAATTGCAAAATTGATGGTCTCGTAAAAAGTCGTCACTCCGGTGAAAACCGGAGTCCAGAGAACTTATAATTACTTGAAAAGACTGGATTCCGGCTTTCGCCGGAATGACAACAAGGCGTATTTTTTGACTTTTTACGAATGCATCAAAATTGACAATTAGCATTTTAATTTTTATTTTGAAACGCTAACTTTGCATTGCTAATTTTGCACTGGTTTTTTATACCGCCCCGGATGGATCAGCCTTGCCATCTCCTCCAGTCCTTCGATGATCCTGGGCGAGGGGCGATCGATCAGGTCTGAGTCGATGAGGTGAATCCTGCCCTGTTTTACAGCAGGGATCATCTTCCAGCGCGCCCATTCACGTAAAATCCTTTCATAATCCCCTTTTGGGTTCATGGAGCTGATGAGGATCACCTCCGGCGATCTCTTTAAAATTTCCTCCATTCCCAATCGAGGATACATCTCTTTATCCTTTCCCGCAACATTTTCTCCTCCTGCCAGACGGATGAGATCGTCTCCAAAGCTTCCTTTTCCGACTGTCACGATGGGCGATTCTCCGATCTGGAGAAAGACTTTCGGACGGTAAAGGGTTTTAGTCCGTTCGGCCACCTTCTCTTTCCTTCTCTGCATCGACTCGATGATCGAGAGAGCCTCTCTCTCCTTTGCCGACACCCGACCGAGGTGACGAATGCTTTGAAGGACATCTTCAAATCTTTTCGGAAAAATTACAAAAGATGGAAACCCCAATCTCTCCAGACGCTCCACCATCTCTCTTGGATTTCCAGCCCCGGTCGCAATGATCAAGTCGGGCTTGAGGGAGATGACCCTTTCAAAGTCAATGCTAATATAACTTCCGACCCTCACCCTGGACTTCGCCTTTTCAGGGTAGTTGCAATGGATGGAGACGCCCACTACCTCCTCATCAAGGCCAAGGCTGAAGAGGATTTC
>VGRU01000122.1 GCA_016875255.1 Deltaproteobacteria bacterium | reverse complement strand
GAAACCAGTGATCGGGAGTGCTGTTGGTGGGATTCCCGCCCAAATCATTCCTAAATTCACAGGGGCCCTCGTCTACTCTATTGAAGGGGCAGCCTATCAAATTCGATATCTTCTGAGCCATCCCGAAGTCGCAAAGAAATTAGGTGAATATGGCCATGAATTTGTGAAAGAAGAATTCCTGATCACTCGAAATTTAAGGCGATATCTTTTGCTTTTTCATGTTCTCTCTCATCCTGGAGAAAGGATCATCTTTCTTTGAATCTTTTCCGTTTCATTTAAAATTCTCATCACCCTCCCCTGCAATTGCCCCATATTGACACAGGCTGTTTCTTTTTGCCCCGCTTTTTCCCCTTTTGCATTTTTATTGAGTTTTCAATGATTGAAATCTAAAGGGAATTTGGTTTTTCTATTTTGGTATTCTTTTTGCTTTTAAAAGAGATGAAGGAGGCCGGGTCAGTTTATCATCACCTCCTCGAGTCGGATGTGAATTTCACAGGAACCCTCTCTGATAAGGCCTCCTTCAATATTGACAGGCAATCCTACATGACGAGTGCGTTACCTCCCATTTATACGGGATAGGCACGAACCATGAAAGTGACCTTTTAGGCAAGGTTAAGAGGTTAGGGCTATGAAGCCAGTTTGGTGAAAGGTCAATGGGTTAGGGCTAATGATTTAAAACCATTGCCTTTACCCAAAGACAAAACCGGCATCCTTGCCTTGGCCTTTACCAAAGACACGTTATTTTTTGAGCGAATCTATACGAAAGGAGAAATGATGGCCTGGAAAGATGATGAATTTATTAGAGGGAGTGAAGGACAAGGCTACAGCGGTCCTTCATTAGAGGAGGTGCTGGGAAATGTTCAGGAGAAGATCAGACGATGGGGTGGGAAGAAGTTTTTCTTCATTCTGTTAATCATCCCCATCGTCATCTGGCTTGCGTCTGGAACCTACATGGTTGGCCCAGGGGAGATGGGAGTGATTCGCCAATTTGGAAAGATTATGGATCAAACTTCTCCAGGCTTGAGATATCGATTCCCCTGGCCCATTCAAACCCATGATGTGGTTCATTTGGCCAGAGTGAGAAGAGCCGAGGTTGGGCTAAGGACAGATCCCTACACCGGTAAGGTGAGACCCGAACCTAAAGAATCCCTGATGCTCACCGGCGACGAGAACATCGTGGACGCTCAGCTTTTTGTCCAATATGTCGTTAAGGACCCCTCCCAGTTCTTATTCCGTGTCAGGAATGCAGAGGCGGTCTTAAAGTCATCTGCGGAGGTAGCCCTTCGAAGCGTAGTGGGAAGAAATACGATTGACTTCACGATGACCGAGGGCCGCGTGATTGTTCAGGACGATGTAAAAAAATATCTTCAAAGCCTTCTTGATGAATACCAGACAGGATTGATGGTGACCGAGGCCAGACTTCTCGTGGTGGACCCGCCCGAGGAGGTTAAGGACGCTTTTCACGATGTGGTGAGAGCCTGGGAGGATCGGGAGCGCGTGATGCGCGAGGCAGAGGGATACCGTGAAGACCTCATTCCCAAAGCAAAAGGAGAAGCGGTTCAGATGCTCCGGAGCGCGGAGGCTTATAAAGAACAGAGGGTCATCCGGGCGCAGGGGGATGCCGGGAAATTTTTAGATGTGCTCAGGGCCTATCGAAAAGGGAAAGAAGTGACCAGGGAACGGCTCTATCTCGAAACCCTGGAGAAGATATTGCCGGGCAAGGAGAAGTATATTCTCCCTCCGGAGGGGGGAAGTTCTGTCCTGAAATGGCTTCCATTGAAGGATGGCGTCACCATTAAAGAAAAAGAAGGTAAAATTAAAGAGGGCAAAAAGGAGTAAAGGATGATGAACGGCAAAAAGCGGATGGCGATTGTTGTTTTGATTTTTTTCGGTCTTCTTCTCGTCTCGGGCGCAGCCTTTACCATTGATGAGAAAGAACAGGCGATTATCACCCAGTTTGGAAAGTATGTCAGAACGATTAAAGAACCCGGGTTGCACTTTAAGATACCCTTCATTCAAACCTTAAACCTCTTTGATAGGAGGGTTCTCACAACGGACGCCGTCGCCGTGGAGTATATCACCCTCGATAAGAAAAGGGTGGTCGTGGATCATGTCTCCCGGTGGAAGATCGAAGACCCTCTGGAATTCTACCGGAGTGTCAGAACAGAGACAGGGGCCCTGGCCCGCCTGGAAGATATTCTCGTAGCCCGGCTGAGGCAGGAGATTGCCAAGCACGCGTTTATCGGGTTCATCCGAGAGGAGAGGGAGAAGATCGTCGAGACCGTGGCAAAAGACGCCCATGAGCAGGCGAAACGATTCGGCATCAAGATCATTGATGTGCGAATCAAACGGGCAGACCTTCCCAAAGAGGTTCAGGCGAGCGTCTATGCCCGGATGCAGGCAGAACGCCACCGGATTGCAAAACGGTACAGGGCCGAGGGAGAGCAACGGTCAAAGGAAATCAAAGCCGAAACAGACAAAGAGAAGGAGATCATTCTTGCCAAAGCCTATAGCCAGCAGATGAAGCTGTTCGGCGAAGGGGATGGCCGCGCCACGGAGATTTACATCTCTTCCTATGAGCAGGATACGGAGTTTTACTCTTTTCTCAGGAGACTCCAAACGTATGAACAACTTTTTGAAGGAAAGACGACGATCCTTCTCGAATCGGATTCCGAGCTATTGAAATACTTCAGGAGTCCCAGGATTTCCGGCAAGTAAACCCCGTTAGAAATCCCATCGGGGCATTATTTCTAACGGGGTAAATGAAAAGAACCCACAAAAAGAGCAGGTGTCGGAAACCATCAACCTCATCATTCCCTTTAAATTTTTTATGAAGGGTCAAAGAACCTGTTACACAAATGCTAAAAAATACCCTTCGACAGGCTCAGGGTGAACGGAGTTTATTTTGAAATCATTGGCTTTTTCCGTTCGTGCTGAGCCCTTCCTTTGACTTCGCTCAGGACATTCGGGAAAAACCGTTCGCCCTGAGGTTCTCGAAGGGTGAACGGTTCACTCAGCCTCCGGCTCAGAGAGCCTCTGGCTCGGAGAGGACAGGCTTGTTGAAGCACGGAAAGGGACTTTGTGCAACAGGCAATAAAGACCCTGTCACCAAAAACCGGCGAAAAAGTGAAAGGAGGCGCCGGATCTAAAAGCCTGATATTTCTACCAACCCCCAACCAAGAAAAGAGAACAGTGTATGCATTTCATAAAGATTTTTATTTTATTAACGTTAAGTCTGGCTATAGGGCTTTTGGGTTGTGCTAAGGAGCGAAAGGTGGAGGCCCCAACAGAAGAACAAGTCACAAAGAATCTGGTTCCACCGAAGTCTAAGATTAAGGGACAGGCTTTTCTTGTGGAGCTTAGCGACCTCAGGGTTGTCATGACCGTAAACATAGCCTCCAAAGAAGTCGTCGGGACGCCGAGTCTCAAGGGTAGCATCAAGATCACCAATAAATCGAAAGATATCCAGGATATCCAGGCCGTTACCGTCGAATGCCTGGATGAAGCAGGGAAGCCCATCCCTTATAAGCCCGATGAAAAAATAGAAAAAGTTTATCCATTTTGGAAGATTCTTCAGCCCGAAGGCATTGCTGAGGGTTCTCTGGACATCACGATCCCAGCGAACGCTATCAAGGAAAAGCCTCTTGGCAAGTTAGAAGTTAACCTGGTCTATGTCTCCTCTCCTCTTAAGCGAGAGACATTAATCTTATCTGAAAAGATAAAGATCGAATAGTTCCTGGTCTTCACATACAGGGTTAAGTGAAGAGGCATTATTGCAATCCCTACATTGCGGAATGAGTTTCAGTTGTTTCAATCTGTCGGTCATTCCCCTGCGATAGACACATTCTGTTTGTCATATCGCAGGGGCATAACGGCGGAGAGTAGCCGAACAAATCTGAAAGAAAAAAGATGGGTTATGATAAGAAACGAATATTGGTTGTTGAAGACGATGAAGAAATGAGGTCTTTGCTGAAAGATTTCTTTACGGAGGAAGGGTTTGAAACAGATTCTGTTAGTAATGGCTCCGAGGCCTTTCGAAAGCTGGTCAAGGAATCTTTCGTTCTCGTCATTACGGATATTCGGATGCCCGGTTTGACAGGATTGGATATTCTTCCCGGAATCAGAAAACTTCAACCCGAAGTCCCGATTATTGTCATCACGGCTTTCGGAAGCGAGGAGATCCGTCAGAGAGCCCTTGAAAGGGGAGCAACGGCCTATTTAGAAAAACCAGTCCATTTCAATACGTTGAGGAATTTGGTTTCCGAAATGGTATATCCATCCTCCATTCCTCTCTCCCCTTAACTCACTCCCATATTCACATGGCGATTTCCCAGGCCATGAGGAGAGAGAACTCAAACAAATAAAAATCGGAGAACATTTGTGGGCGATTTCTTTCAACCTGGAGTGATCACAACACTCCATCGGTTTAAAAAAGAGAACTTAGAACGAATGGAAGTGGAGCTGGAATTCTTTTCGAGATACAACCCCATCGCTCTGGTCCTCCCCTCCCTTTATTCCGAACTAAAGGAAAAGGCGCTCAAAACAATCGTTTCAGAGATTAAGAGGGTTACCTACATCAATCAGGTCATTATCACACTGGGAAGGGCAGACCAGAAAGAATTTGATCATGCCAGAGAGTTTTTTTCGGTTCTCCCCCAGGAGACGATTATCATCTGGAACGATGGCGAAAGGGTGCGATCCCTTTACGATATCCTGAACAAGAATGATATTTCAGCGGGGGAGGATGGAAAGGGGCGGTCCGCCTGGATGGCTTTTGGCTATGTCCTGGCCAGCGGAAAAAGCGATGTCATCGCGCTCCATGATTGCGATATCATGAGTTACGATCGGGAGTTTTTAGCCCGTCTGTGCTATCCGGTGGTTAACCCCAATTTAGGGTATGAATTCTGTAAGGGATATTATACACGGGTAACGAACAAAATGCATGGAAGAGTGACCAGGCTGTTTGTCACCCCCCTTATTCGATCCCTGGAAAGGTTATTGGGGTACCTTCCCTTTTTGGTCTATCTGGACAGTTTTCGATACCCCCTGGCAGGAGAATTCTCGATGATCACGGATCTGGCACGGATCAATCGGATTCCCTGGGATTGGGGGCTGGAGGTGGGTGTCCTATCAGAGGTTTTCCGTAACTGCTCCCTGAGACGGATCTGCCAGGTTGATCTAACAGACAATTATGAGCATAAACATCAAGAACTTTCTCCGGATGACCCGAGCAAAGGGCTTTTGAAAATGTCAACGGATATTGCGAAGAACCTCTTCCGAAATCTGGCCAGCGAGGGGATTGATCTTTCAGAAAGTCTACTTAAAACATTAAAGGCGACCTATATAAGAACGGCTCAGGAAGCCATTACGAAATACCATGACGATGCGGCCATTAATGGTCTCGATTTTGACCGCCATGAGGAGGGGGTTGCCGTGGAGACCTTTACCAAAGGCATTGAACTGGCCACCAGGGCCTTTGTGGAGGATCCTCTCAGCATTCCTCTTATCCCAAACTGGAGCCGGGTCACCTCTGCTATCCCTGATTTTTTGGAGAGGTTAAAAAATGCCGTCGACGACGACAACACCTAAACCCATCATTTTTACGGACCTCGATGGGACTTTGCTCGACCGGCAGACTTATGCCTTTGAACCCGCCTTGCCAGCGCTTCAGATCCTTCAGGAAAAGAGTATTCCTCTCATCCTTTCAAGCAGCAAAACCCGGGACGAGATTGAGCTTTATCGAGCGAAGCTTGGAAACAACCACCCCTTCATTTCAGAGAACGGGGGCGCTGTTTTTGTCCCCAAGGGATACTTTTCTTTTCCATTTCCTTATGATAGAGAATCGGAGGAGTATTTCGTTTTGGAGTTAGGGGTTTTTTACCCGGTGATCCTTGAGATTTTGGAGTCCATTAAAAAAGAGACCGGGATTAAGATCATGGGGTTGTCTGACCTGACGGAAGAAGAGCTGAGTTCCCTGACCGGATTGAGTCTAAAAGAAGCCCTCTTTGCCAAGAGAAGGGAGTATGATGAGGCGTTCATCATTGAGGGCGGGGAGAAAGAGGTTGAGAGGGTCAAAAGCAAGATCGAGGGAAAGGGGATGAACTATGTCTGGGGAGGGAAATTTCACCATATATTGGGTAAAAACGATAAAGGGAAGGCTGTGGAGATATTGAAGGAGTTATACGAGAACGAGTTCTTCTCTATCTTGACCTTGGGCATTGGAGACAGTCTGAATGACATCCCCATGTTATTAGCTGTGGATCATCCGATTTTTCTCAAAAAAAAAGGAGGTATCTACCCTGAGATACCGTCTAAAAATCTGATATGTTTTGAAGGAACAGGACCCCAGGCCTGGAACGAGGCGATTCTCAATATATTAAGCGAGTTGCAATTTTAAATCAGGAGAAAACCTATGCAATTCTTTTACTGGTTGATGTTGGTCATCATCATTGGAGTTGCCATTTTTGCCGTTCAAAATTCATCCGCTCCTCTTGTTACCATGAGATTTCTTTTTTGGAAGTTTGAAACCTCCCTGATCTGCACCATCTTAGGATCAATGGGTGTGGGGATTCTCATGACCTTTTTCTTCTGGATTCCAAAGGCTATTAAATCTTCCATTCGATCGAAAGAATTGAAGAAGCAGATAGAAAACCTTGAAACGGTCTTACATGGCACCGCCACTTCTGTCAAAGCAAAAGATGAATAAGAAGGGAAATGAATAAAGCCATCATCATTCCGGTCTATCTCCGATTAAACCGCCCGGAAGAATTACCCGATTCAGAGGGGCTCGCTCTGACCATGAGGGCAATCGAAAGCCTAAAGATATTAGAAGATCAGGATTTTACCCTCATTCTTCCTGTCTGTTTTGATCTGGTTGGAGGAGACGAAGAAGGCTCGTGGATTGAGATGGATGGGTTTCTCAGACAAGCATTGCAGAATCTCCGGGCAAGAAAAATATTTCTCTTTTCCTCCTATCGCCTGAAAACCTTGAGAAAATATCTGGATCAAAAAGGTTTCAAAAACCTCTCTCCTCTTATTGATCTTAAAGGATTTTCAAAAATCCGTAATACCGGGTTCCTTCTTGCTCAGGCCCTCTCGATGGACGTGGCGATCTTCGTGGACAACGACGAGGTCGTGGAAGACCCTCAATATTTAAAAATCGCCTGTGAATATTTGAACCAGAGGTGGAATGGGAAACTGGTCACCGGAAAAGGGGGATTTTATGTCAATCCGGATGGAACGATTCTTCTTCCTCCTCAGCCTCTCTGGTGGAGGTTTTTATGGGATAAGACCAAATGGATGAATCGAGTCTGGGAGAAGATTCTCTCCTCAAAGGATAGACTCACTCCTTCTCCCTTGCTTCTGGGGGGAAACCTCATTCTCCACCAGTCTCTTTTTTCCAGGGTTCCCTTCGATCCTTACATCCCGAGAGGAGAAGATACGGACTATCTCATCAATGCCAGCCAACAGGGGTTCTGCCTCCTGTTTGACAAACAGCTTCGGATAAAACATCTCCACCCCGAAAGGACAGGAGTTTATTTTTACGAGGAATTAAAAGGCGATATTGAGCGTTTTCTTTACGAAAGAAGAAAGTTAAAAACAGGAATAACGATTGACCTCGATCCTTATCCGGGATATTTTATGAAGTGGACGCTCTATCCGAAAGCCATCCTCACCTCCCTTTTTTTGAGCCTTGATTATCTTGGCAAAGGGGAATGGGGAAAAGCGAGGGAGTGTTTGGATCATATCGGCCTCCTGTCTCGGAAGAAAGATGAAGGTTGGTCCAAGTATCTCCAATTCCGGGGAGATTGGGAAAAGATGATGGGCACGCTCAAGAAAGAGGAGGTCAACGAAATATTAAAAGATTGTTGGGTTTAGTTTTTTGAGGGGAGAGATGGAGCCATCATTTCAGATTCAGTTAGAAAAGATTCAAGAGACAGATATCCTGATTGGAATTCCGAGTTACAATAATGTCCGCACCATCGGCCATGTGGTGCGGGCGGTGATCGCCGGTCTCGCCAAATACTTTCCGAAGGCCAAGGCCATTTTGATCAATTCCGACGGCGGCTCAACCGACGGGACCCAGGAAGAGGTGAGACGGGTCCAGATAGAAGATTATAAGACCATCCTCACTTCTCATCCCGTTCATCCCATTCAGAAGATTGTTACTCCCTACTCTGGGATTCCAGGAAAAGGGAGTTCCTTCCGTACCATCTTCGAAACCACTCAGATCCTGAATGCGAAGGCCTGTGCCGTGGTGGATTCGGATCTGAGGTCCATTACCCCGGAATGGATGGAGCTTCTTCTTAGACCGGTGTATGAGGAGGGATTTGACTATGTGTCCCCTCTTTATGCACGGCATAAATTCGACGGGACGATCACCAACAGTATCGTTTATCCATTGACCCGGGCATTATATGGGAAGAGGGTTCGTCAGCCTATCGGGGGGGATTTCGGTTTTTCCGGAAAATTGGCGAAATTCTACTTAACCAAGGATGTGTGGGAAACCGATGTGGCCCGGTTTGGCATTGATATCTGGATGACGACCCTCGCCATCGCGGAAGGATATAAGGTATGTCAATCCTACCTGGGGGCTAAAATCCATGATGCCAAAGACCCCGGGAGCGACCTGGGCCCCATGTTCACTCAGGTCGTCTCTTCGGTCTATGGGTTGATGGGGCATTATCAACCTCTCTGGAAAGGGGTTGAGGAGTCACAACCCGTTCCTACTTTTGGTTTTCATTACGAGGTAGGCCTCGAACCCGTCCCCGTCAATCTGGAACGGATGATCGGAAGCTTTCGATTAGGGGTCAAGGATCTGATGGAGATATGGAGAAAGGTGTTAGTTTCCGAGACGGTCCTCTGGCTGGAGTCCATAGCGAAATTATCGAATGAAGGGTTCTCTTTTCCACAGGATCTGTGGGTGCGTATGATCTATGACTTCTCCGTCGCCTATCACAGAGGGTCCATACATCGCGAGCATTTATTGAAGTCAATGATCCCGCTTTATCTGGGAAGAGTGGCTTCATTCGTCAGGGAAAATCAGGAGAGTTCTGCCCAGGAGGTTGAAGAAAAGATCGAATCCCTTTGCAAGGTTTTTGAAGAGATGAAACCCTACCTCATCGAGCGGTGGGGCTAAGAATATAGGAGGTGAAGGATATGAGTGAAATCTGGAGGACAGCCATCGTAGCTTCATTCAATAAATTCTTGGGGAAAGTCGCCACGTTTTTGCCCAATCTATTGGCGATGATCACCATTCTCATCATCGGATTTATCACCGCGTGGGTCATCAAAACAATCCTGTTGCGTTTTTTGAAAGCGATTCAATTCGACCGGGTGAGCGAACGATGGGGGTTGAACCATGTTCTCTCCAGGGGTGGGATGGCCTATTCCCCTGCCAGTCTGGTGAGCCGTTTCTTCTATTGGGTCATTGTTCTTATCACCCTGATCCTTGGGATCAACGCCCTTGAGGTGGCGGCAACTCAAAACTTTATCGCTCAATTCTTCAGCTACCTTCCCAATCTTTTTGCTGCGGTCATCATTTTGGTTATCGGATATTTGATCGCTATCTTTTTAGGCCAGGCCGCACTCATTGCGGCGGTCAACGCCCAGATGGAATCAGCGAAACTTCTCAGCCGTTCCGTCCGATGGTTCATCATTATTCTTTCTTTGACGATGGCCCTTTATCATCTGGGCATCGCAGAGAAGGTGATCGTGGCTGCCTTCTCCATTACGTTTGGCGGTATTGTTCTGGCCCTGGCCATTGCCTTCGGATGGGGAGGAAGGGAGCTGGCCAAAGACTTTTTAGAAGGACTCTATAAGAGTAAAAGTACAAAGGAAAAGGAACAGGACCGAATCTCTCATCTATAAAATCCAAAGCTGACGGGAGCCCAAATAAATAAACAAATATAAAAGAGAAGTAAAAGGGGACAGCTCTATTTTTTAAATAGAACCGCCCCCTTTTCAATGTTAAGGTTTATAGAGAGTGCTTTGTTTATCGCCCCAGTTTTTGAAGGAGGAGAACGGTCGAATGAAATGGTATCAGACTGATGAGAAAGAAGTATTCAAAGCGCTTCAAACCTCGGAAGAAGGGTTAAGCGAGGCGGAGGCCAAAAAACGCCTTGGGAAATATGGGCCCAATAGGCTTCCTGAGGAAAAGGCCATCGGTAAACTCAAGATTCTTCTCCACCAGTTTAC
>VGRU01000121.1 GCA_016875255.1 Deltaproteobacteria bacterium | reverse complement strand
AGCTTTCCGGAGGACAGCGTCAGCGGGTGGCTGTGGGAAGGGCCATCGTCCGGAAACCTGCTGTCTTTCTTTTCGATGAACCTCTTTCAAACCTGGATGCCAAGCTCCGGGTCCAGATGCGGGCCGAGCTTTCAAAACTGCATGACCGTCTTCAGACGACGATCATCTATGTTACTCACGATCAGGTCGAGGCGATGACCATGGGGACGAAGATCGTGGTGATGAAGGACGGATGGATTCAACAGGTCGGTCCTCCGCTGGAGGTCTATAATGATCCGGTCAACCTCTTTGTGGCCGGTTTTATCGGAAGCCCGGTGATGAATTTTATTCCCTGTCGAATCCTTTCGAAGGAGGGCCGTCTTCTCATCGATGCGGAAAGTTTTCAACTCCCCATTCCGGAGAAGAAGGTTTCATCTTATCAATCCTTGGCCGGGCCAGAGGCGATTTTCGGAATCCGGCCAAACGATATCTACGACCGGGCTTTTGCTCCTGAACACTTAAAGGGGAACGCCATCCGTTCGGTGATCGACGTGATTGAGCCGTTAGGTTCTGAGATCCATCTAAATGTGACCGCAGGGAAGCATAATCTTATCGCGGCGGTCGATGTCCAGACGTTATACCGGGTCCATCAGGAGATCGAGCTCGCTTTTGACATGAACAGGATGCACCTGTTCGCAAAAGATCCTCCGAACCTGCGGATTAAAACCGAGGGATGATGGACGATGGCGTAGCACAGGCGTCACGCCTGTGGCCACAAGGGACGAGGGATGTTCAAAGGATTTATTTTTGATCTGGATGGAACGGTTTATCTAAGCGACAGACTGATCCCGGGAGCTGACAGCGTGATCCGGAAGCTCCGGGAGACTGGAAGAAAGGTCGTCTTCCTTTCGAATAAACCGCTCCAGACCCGGGAAGACTATGCCTTGAAATTAACCCGCCTTGGGATTCCTACTCAACCCGATGAGGTCATCAATTCCACTTTTGTGATGGTCCACTATTTGAAAAAGAATGCTCCGGAGGCGAAACTCTTTGTGGTGGGGGAGATCCCTTTTATTGAAGAGTTGAAAAAGGCTGGTTTCACGATCACGGAGGAACCCAGTGAAATTGATTATGTGATTGCGGCTTTTGACCGGACCTTTGACTATAAAAAACTGAATATCGCCTTTCAGGCCATTAAACATTTTGGAGCCCATTTCATTGCCACCAACCCCGACCGCACCTGCCCTGTTGAGGGAGGAGAAATCCCGGACTGCGCAGGGATGATTGCGGCAATTGAGGCAGTGACCGAAAAAAAGGTTGAGGTCATCGTAGGCAAACCTTCTCCCATCATGGTTCAAACGGTTCTTGATATTCTGAGTTTAAAGCCCGAAGATTGCATCCTGATCGGGGATCGTCTCGAGACGGATATCCGAATGGGGAAGGAATCCGGAATTGCTACAGGTATTGTCCTCACCGGTGTGACCGATGAAAAGACCCTCCTACAGTATAAACACACTCCAGACCAGCCAGACTTCGTCTTTCAAAGCATCGCCGACGTCGAAAACCTGTTGATAGGAAGATAGGGAGACGCGGAGACACGGAGATAGGGGGTGATGGAATTAAGTGAAGAAAGTGGCACAGTAAAGAAAAGATTGTCCTTAGTCGTTTAGTTTTTATTCGCATACCACAAACACAAATCATTTAATCTGGGAGATCGTATCAAACCCTCGCTCAATTACTTCCTGTAGTGTTGTTTTTTGGATTTTCCATATGAATGCAAATTTTCAAATGAAAATATTGAACCTTTCGGTGATTTATAAAGGTCTTAGAATTGAATTGACATAAACATTGGAAAATCTCCCCTCGCCCCTCTTTGTCAAAGAGGGGTAATTCCTTCCTTTAGCAAAGGGAAGTGGGAGGGATTTTACAAATCAATCCAGTTACCGCATATCAGTGGCCCAGGCTTTTTGTGTATTTCACTCCTTAATCATTCCGCCTCAGAACTATCCTGGAGTCAATATAGGTAGGTGTAGTCCTGCAAGACCTAACAGGAATATCATTCGGGTAGGTTTTGTCCCGAAAGCCAATTCAATTTTCTGACCGATTCTTCTTCGGATTGATGGGTCAAGTTTTTTGAACGACTCTTCTGCGGTTGGAAGGAATATTACTCGATACACAATTCTTTTCTGAGGGATTCGCAACTTTTCCCTTTTCCAAGAAGGTCCCCTTTTCTTGCCTTCCGCATATCCGGTCCCGCGAACTCCTCCGCCTTTACGATAGACGGCAAGCCCGGTAGCTTGGTGCGTGTCGGTGGGCGATGTTGATCAAATTGCAATTTCAAAAGAAATCCTGTCAAAGCCCACCTGGGGGATCTTTTTGTCTCCTGTTTCCGTTACGTCTACGATCCCCATTTCCTGGAGATAGGATACATCCTGCAGCACATTCTTTAGGTCCCGATGCAGCAACTTTGCGAGCGCATAAACAGACTGCGGTTTTTTGTCCTTGATGGTCTTCAGAAGTTCTAGCCTTCGCTCAGTCAATACCCGTCTCATTTCCTTGAGGTTGCTGAAATATACGGCCGTTTTTTGCTTGACCGCTTTCCCCTTCGAGACCTGCTCAAATACCTCGCCGGCTTCCCGCAGTGTTTCGTCGAGACTCTTGATCCCAATGTAGACTTTTTTAATCTTCATCCCATTCCTCCCCTCGTATGCCTTGAACATCCTTCTTGAAATCATCGAGAAGCTTCCAAATATCAACAAACCGATAAGCTTCTTCCCGATCTGGTAAATGCCGATGGTAACCTCTGCCTTCGGCGTTATCGTACCCGATCAGCCTTTTCCCGTTCTTGATATAGACAATAGAAAATTTAACACCGTGAGGCTTATCGCCTGACTTCGGTACCTGCCATACCTTTGCTTCAACGATTTCATCACCTTTCATTTCTTTGGTGTGCAAGATGAGTTTTGCCTTCATGGTTGGTATTGTATACCCTCTATTCCATTAAGTCAAGCTTTCGGGTCAGCCAGCGCCTTGGACATCGTCAAGCAGTTGTTTGATCCTGCGGCCACCGAACGGTAATCTGCCTCCTTGCCATCCATCACTTCCATCAGTATTCTTTCTATTTGAGGGAGCATGGAAGGAACCTATGTTTGATGGTTGGACCCCAAAGAATTTTACCTGAAAGATTTTAAGAGAGCTAAGTTGGATACTTAATCCACCCTATCTCCCCACCTCCTTATCAATTCCTTGCAGCAGTGCATCTCTTAATATCTGGATGGGGTGCAGCACCTTCAATCCTGTGAGGTGGCGGATCTGCATGCGACAGCCTTCGCAATCCGTAAGGACAATCTCGGGTTTTAAACGATCAATCGCTTCCTTTAAATCCTTCCCTATCTCCTGAGAGATCTCATACTTTTCCTTTTTAAAGCCGAAGGTTCCTCCCAGGCCGCAACAATCTGCTTCGATGTTGTCGATTTGAAGACCGGGGATGAGCCTCAGAATTTCAAGGGCAGGAAGGCCGATCCCAAGGGATCGGAGATGGCAGGGGGCAAAGTAGGCGGCTTTTATCGGGAGTTTCTTAAAACGTGAATTCAGCTTCCCTGATTCTATTAAGTTTCGGAGATACTCAAAGAGATCGAAAGTATGTTTGGCCACTTCCTCCGAGTCAGGAATATTTAAGAGATGGCTATACTCATGTTTAATCATATGGCCGCAACTGGTTGAAGAGAAGATAATGTCTGACCCTGATTGGATGGCTTGAAGAAGAGAGGGGACGTTCTTCAGAGCCATTTTTCTTGCCCCGTTAAAATCGCCGTTGCCGAGCATGGGGATACCACAGCATTCCTGAGGCGGCAAGAAGACTTCAAAACCGTTGGCCTCAAGGACCTGGACCGTCGCTTGTCCAACCTCTACTTCGTTCGTGTTGATGTAACAGCCATAGAAATAGGCAATCTTTCTTTCCCCTTTTGATGGGTGGCTTTTAAACCATTGCCTAAACGTTGAAGATTGATAAGCGGGAAGTTCTCTTCTCCTGTCTATCCCTAAAATGGATTCCACAAACCATTTGACGACACCGTTTTGGAAAAGACGATTGAGGACAGAGGAGGAAAATGATCCAAGTTGGCCAAAGAGATAAGAATGAGTCAGCAGCCAATCTCGAAGGGGCCGTCCTTTTTCATCAAGATACTTGGCTTTGGCAATCAGGTTCATTTCAGAGATGGAAACGCCTGAAGGGCAAACCAGATCGCAGAGATGACACCCAATGCAGAGATCGATCCATTGATCCACAGATGGGTCCCCGGGTTTCCGAAATCGTTCGGCTCCCGGGCCTGCGTGTTTCGGGCCCGGAAAAAGCGGAGTGACCCGTGAAACCGGGCAGACTGCCATGCAGGTGGCACAACGGATGCAAACATCAGAGTTAGTTTTAGGCCATGAGTTATGCATCGTTAAATCGTTGGAATGTCAAATTGCAAAGTTCAAATGTCAAATCAAATCCAAAACTCAAATGAGATGCCGAAACAATACTGAATCAAGTTCAGCACAAGGTTCGGCATGACAAGTGTGTCATTCTGAACTTGTTTCAGAATCCCATTTTGGACTTTGACATTCATTTGAAATTTGGGTTTTGAAATTTGGATTTATTGTTATCCCTCCATTGCTTTTTTTGCTGCCCAATATCCCGTTGCCAACTCAATTCCTTCTCTCGATTTCTCATCCAAACAGTGATGTCCAGCGAGGATCGTTCCTGCCACCCGGACATTTTCCAATATCGGCTTTCCTCTCTCGTCAATGGGATGGAGGGAAGAATCGGTTAAAATACCCATCCGGTGGATGGGATGTTTATCGAAGAAAGACCTTCCAAACCAATCCTCCTGTGACCCGGGTTGGGAGACAGGTAGATTGAAGATGGGTTCCAATATCCTTTCCCGGTCGGCCTTCAATCCCCCTCCCATAAAACGTCCTGTGGCAAGAATGTAATGATCCGCTGAATAGGAGGTGGTGACAGGGGGGTGAGCTATTTCAATCCCCTCACACCTTTTCTCATTCAACGTTACTTTTGAAACAGGATGACCAATGAGAAAAGTCACACCTCTCCGGATCAGCCGGTCTTTAAATCGATTAAAGATTCTCATCCCGGGGATGGAGGGTGGAAGAATAGGGATCTCGAACACAGAGGCCCCAATCTTCTTTTCCAAATCTTTTCTCACCCCCATGGGATCATTTACCCCCAAAACAGCAGGAAAGCCAATTAATTCCTCATCGCGAATCTGTTTTTTAACCTCTGTGCCGATGAATTCCCTGAAAGAAGGCTGTTCCATCCACCTTGCAAGGGCTGTTGCGGTGATCTCTGTTGGAGGGCTTTCGGGTAGAGAGAGGGTAGCTCCCCGGCATTCGAATGAATCAGCCAAACGCTGAGAATAAAAATCCTTATAACCTTTGAATCCTATGAGAAGCGTTTTTTTCTCTTTGAGGGCTATCCCCCTCATCATGGTGGATGGAATGAGGTGGGTCGGTCGAAATGTTCCTACGCCCGTGGGGATCAGGCTATTTGTTTCATTTCGTGATTGAAAAGTGTAGGGTGGCGGAAAGAGAGAGTTAAATGAAGAAAGCGCCTCCTCGATCTTTTCTACCCCCATTTTTCCGTAAGGATGTTCAGGATGATCATAAATCCACTGAGAGAGGCCATCTCTTAGCCTTGTCGTTTCTGGTCCCGCTAAAAGCGGGATTCCCAATACATCGATCGTATTGGAGAAGAGGGTAAGGCAGCCCAGTCCTTTTCCGATGATCAGGACCTTCTTGCCGGCCTCTACCGCTGTTTTAGCCGCCATCAGCCCGGAAAGGCCCATACCGATGATGATGAGATCGTAGTGCATAGGCTGAACCGAATGCGGATTTCGGATTGCGGATTCCGGAATTTTTATTCCGTATTCCGCATCCCGCATTCCACACTGTTGAGATTAAATATTCCCTTATAAATTCCTTCCATCAGTTCTTCTTCTTTGACAGCCGATCCCCAGAGGATCGGTCGAATTCCCTTCCACCTCTCTTCGAGAAATCCCTTCAATATATTGTTAGAATCTTCCTCAGCCAATCTCGACTCGTTTAATATTCCCAATAGCCGATAGACGCAGAAGCCTCCCTGGCAGGTTCCTTTGGCGAGCCGGGTCCGATGGAGGATATCCTGAAGATTCTTCAATTTCCCTTCCTTCAAGACTTCTTCAACCTCTTCTTTCCGGACCAACTCACAATCACATAGTGTCTCCGATTCGCCTAATGTTTTAAGCCGGTCTTTGAGGCCTGAAAATTTCCCGGCGCCCGGGAGAGGTTTTAAATGGGTGGAGCAAGGAGCATGGATCCCCATCTTTTGGCAGAGAAGGTCTGAGGTTTTTTCCGCCATCAACCGGTAGGTGACCAGTTTACCGCCGGTGATGGTGATCAGATTTTTTATTCCATCTTTCTTTCCGTGATCGATCAGAACAAATCCCCGGCTGATGGCCCGATCATCGCCTTTTTCTTCGGATTGGAAGAGAGGCCTGATGCCGGCGTAGGCGCGGATGAATCGGGTCTCTTCGATGGCCGGAATCATTCTTGATGTTTCTCTGATCAATAGGGAGACTTCCTGGGGAGTGACCTCAAAGTTCTCGGCGTCTTCAAGACGGACGGAAGTTGTCCCCAGAATGGAGACAGTATGGTTTGGGACGATGATATCTCCGTCGGAGGGAGGCCGGCAACGGTTGATCACCCTGTGAGTGAGCCTCTGGTTGGTGATGAGCATCGAACCCTTTGAAAGGGCCATGGCCACCCGAAGACCCGCCAATTTCAGGAGTTCGTCTGCCCAGGCCCCGGTGGCATTGATGATATGAGAGGCTTCAATCTGATACTCCTCTCCATGGAGAAGGTCTTTTGCGAGAACGGTTTTTACCTTATTTTCCTCCATGAGAAGCGAAGTGACCCCGGTATGTAGAAGAAATTTCCCTCCGTAGGTTTCTGCATCCTTGGCATTCGAGAGGACCAGTTTGAATGGATCGATGGCGCCATCCGGAACTTTGACCGCGCTCAGAAGAGTAGGAGTGAGTCCGGGCTCCAGGGAAAGAGCTTCGTCACGGGAAAGGAGATGGGCAGGAACGTTGGCGTCTTTGCAGGCCTGAATGAATCGATCCCTGAAATCGGGGCCATCTTCCGGAAGAGAGACGAAAAATCCGTCTGTTTCCTCGATGCAGTGTGGGGCAATTTTCCTCAGAATCCTGTTTTCAGCAATGCACTCACGCGCCGCTTCAGGGTCGGAGACCACATATCTTCCACCGCTGTGAAAGAGGCCATGATTTCTTCCGGAGGCTCCTGATAAAAAATCTCCCTTTTCGATCAGGAGAGAAGGAATTCCCCTCAGCGATAAGTCTCTCAGTATCCCCGCACCGGTGGCCCCGCCACCAATGATCAGAATCTCTGTCTGAAGTTTCATTGAACCCTTAAATAACGAGGTTTTCCTCTGTTTGTCAAGAAAAAGAGAGAGCCCTGAAAAACTATTTTTAGCTCTCTGATTGCTTAGAAAATAAATCTCAAATCCCCCGTCGCCCCCCTTTACCAAACTCATCTTTACCCATAAATTTAGTCGCTGGACACAAGGGGCACTCCGATCGACAATCCATCCCCCTCCTCACCTCCCCCTTGAAGGGGGAGGAAAGTGGGGATTACCTCCCCCTTCAAGGGGGACCATAAAGATTTCCCTCCCCTTCGAGACTGTGTCGTGATTACTATTTTGTCATCCTGAACTTGGTTCAGGATCTCGTAACTATTTAATTCTATTAGATGCCGAAACAAGTTCGGCATGACAATTTTTATAATTTCCCCTATTACGACACAGTCTCTTCAGGGGGAGGGTTAGGGTGGGGGTGGGGTATCCTAAACCCCAATCACACTAATTGTACGATCCCTACTTGTGTCCAGCCCCCCAACTTATGGGACATGTTAAGTTTGCCAAAGGGGGGTAATGGGGGGTTAAAGATTTTCATTGTTCGAAGGTGACGAACCCGTCATGAAAAATTACACAGATTTTAAAAAAACAATTCCATAGATTTATCAGAGATTTCTGGAATTTTTTATAAATCTTCAGGGGGGGTTGACTTTTTGGGATGATTGAATAGAATGAATGAAACTGACTATGACCGAGATTCCGAAAACCCGACATCCCTTTCTTGATTTAGTCCATGTGGCTTTTATCCTTACGGACATCCACTCAAAAATCCTTTATGCCAACCATTACGCGGAACATCTCTTCGGCTATATGAGAGAAGAGATGGAAGGGCAGAGGATCCGAGTTCTTTTCTTTGAAGATGACCTGAAATATTTTCTGCCCAACATCGTTTATTTAGCGATTGACAAGGCCGGCTTCGAAGGAGACGGGCTCTTGCAACAGAGGGATGGAAAGGGAATCTTCGTTCACCTCTTCGCCGCCTCTTTCAAAGAGGGAGGGGAGACTTTTTTAGCCTTCTCTTTCCAGGAAATTCAGAGATTGAAGAGACTGGAAAGGGAGAAATTGGAGTTGAGGCACCGGGCAAGCCTTGGGATGATGGTGGAGGAGATTGCCCATCAGGTCCGGAACCCGATTGCCACGATAGGAGGCTATGCTAAGCGCCTTATGAAAGCATCCGTTTCTTCCCCTAAGACAAAAGCCTATATCGATAGGGTTCTTCAGGAGACGAAGCGGCTGGAGGAGATGATCCGGCGGATGGAAGAACTGGTCAGGATGCCCAGACCGGTTTTCCAGATGGAGAAGGTTCTTGAGGTCGTGGAACAAACTCTCCAGGGCATTTCACAGGAGGAGAAAGCGAAAGGAGCTTCTTTCAATTTAGATGAGGGGTCTTTAAAAGGGGATGAATGGTTCTGCATTGATAGAAGCCTGGTGACCCGGGCTCTTTCTCATATTCTGAGCAATAGCATCGATTCCATTAGACAGGGGACGGGGAAGGAAGACCGAAAGAAAATAAGGGTTTTTCTTGCCTGTAATCAGGAGAATGTCGAGATTTCCGTCTCAGATAGAGGAGAAGGAATTTCCAAAAAGAACCTCGACCGCATTTTTGTGCCTTTCTTTTCTACAAGACCTGAGCGGGTGGGACTGGGGCTCACTTTTGTCAAGAGAGTGATGGAAGACCATGGAGGAAAAATCCGGATCGACAGCCGGCCCCGGAGCGGGACCACGGTGACACTCGCTATTCCGAAAGACCGCAGGCGACTTATTCGCCGTGAATGGGTTTCACCGGAAGCCCAAAACTCTTTTTTCTCTAAATAGAGTCTGTTTATAAACTAAAGGTTTTCAAAAAGGTCGTCATTCCGGCGAAGGCCGGAATCCAGTAATTTCAAAACCTTCTGGATGCCCCCGTATCAAGCACGGGGCAGGCTCCTCAAGACCGGCATGACGGGGAAAGGGCATTTATAAACAGACTCTAAATAAATGAACGAATAAGCGCTTACCATCGATTGGGACATCTCATGGACGGAAAGGTCAAAGAGGCTTTTTTAAAACAGGTGAAGAAGGAGCCTTTTGCAAAGAAATTCGGGCTCAAGCTGGTTGATATGAATGACGGATACTCCAGGGTGGAGATGACATTCACTCCGGATATGGAAAATCTTTTTGGCATGGCCCATGGGGGAGCGCTCTTTGCCCTGATCGATGAAGCTTTTGAGACGGCTTCCAATTCCCATGGAACATTAGCCGTGGCCCTCAATATGAACATCACCTATCTTTCCTCTCCCTCACCGGGGTGCCGTTTGATTGCCGAGGCGAGGGAAGTTCATCAAACCCCCAAAACATCACTCTGTGAGATTAAAGTTTTCGATGACCGGGATCATCCGATCGCCTCCTGCCAGGCCCTGGCCTACCGGAAAGGAATCCCCCACCCCTTCCTCAAGAAAGCGAAAAAATAGAGAGCTCTGCAAAACTACTTTTCGCTCTCTGATTACACAGATTTCAAAAAATTGATTCCAGAGATTTCTGGATTTTTTCAGAAATCTCAAATAGTTTCCCTCCCCAGAGTTGACATCCTTTTCATACAGGTTACAATAAAAACAAATTGATCGGTTTACTTTTTCCGAGGAATCTTTAATGACGGGTTCGTCGCCTTCGAAAGATGAAGATGCTCCGATGATTTGGGTTACGGTTACGAAGCCCGTTTCGGTTACGGTAACGGTTACGCGTAAAGAATTCAAAGACAATAGACGTAACCTTTTATAAACGATACGGGCCTCGTTACCGTCGCCGTTAGACGAACCCCTTATTTTTTGGGTAATCTTATGGAACAGGAACTGATGGAAGTGAAAGTGATGGGGATCGTGGTCGATGCCAAGGCTTCGAATCCTGTCGTCGTTTTAGTGGACCTGGAGGGGGG
>VGRU01000120.1 GCA_016875255.1 Deltaproteobacteria bacterium | reverse complement strand
AAAAGCAGCGCCGGCAGAAAGAGAGGAAGGCTTTAAGAAGGTTCTTCTCCTCTTTCAGGAGTTTCTTTTCAGCGCTGAGAGAATAGTGGACAGCCTTTCTTCCGGAGGAACCTTCAAGAAGGGGTTTAAGAAGGCCCTCATTGAAAAATCGGAGGAGTTCGGTTTTCTGGATCCGTTTGCAGGAGAATTTAAATATGGGAACGGAACGATCCAGTTCTCAGGAGAGGCTGGAAAGGAAGATTTTGCAAGAGGCATCATAGAATCTTTTCGTTCCGCCGTGTCTCATCTGGAAGAAGAATTGCCAAGAGAGAAGATGGTCTCACTAAAATTGAAAGCCGGGATCGAATCCTTCATAGAGAATCACAGGGGGACATTAAAAAAACTGGAAATGGAGAGAGCCCTTTCTTCACTGATCACATAGGTCCTGCCTATCCCACCAACTTCCCTTTCAAACAGCCTCTTCACTTCTCCTTTTTACCCTCAAGACCTGCGAGCAGAGCTTCATTGGCGTCAGGAATCACCATTTCGAAGATAGACTCCACACTTGTATAGTCATAGTAACCGAGCCGGGCTAAGGGGCGGATCCGCAGGAGATCAATCCGGCCGTCCGAAGCAATGATGTCGTCTTTAATGTGGATCAGAACCACCCGGCCAATGATCACATCCACGGTGCCCATGGGTCCATTGCCAGGCAACCGCAGCGTCCCGTAGTAGCGGCACTCGAATTGAATCGGGGACTCCGCAACCCGACAGGGTTTTACCCGGACCGATGGCGCCTTGGTCAGGCCGGCAAGTTCAAATTCATCCACCTCCGGCTCCACTTCTGCGGCTGAACGGTTGACTGCCTCGCGCAGGTCGTAGGTTGCCATGTTATAGACGAATTCACCGGCTTGCTCGGCGTTGACCACCGAATCCTTACGGTTGCCCCGGGTGTTCTGGTTGGCCGCAAACATCACGTAGGGAGGATCGAAGGTCAGGTTCTGGAACTGGCTGTAAGGCGCAAGGTTGTGTATCCCTCCGGGGCTGACCGTTGAGATCCAACCAATGGGGCGAGGCACCACGCAGGATTTAAAGGGGTTGTGGGGAAGGCCGTGGTCATTTTTTTCCGGATCGTAATACATCAGTCTTTCTCCCTGGAGAGCCGGCCGGCTTCGAGGAACTGCTTCTGCCGGTTAGATTCTTATCAGATTAAAAAATCTTTGTCAATTTTCGTTTTCTGTGAGATTTCTGAAAGGCCAAGAAATCTCTGAAAAATCTATGGAATCTTTTTTTTAATCAGTGCAATCAGAGAGTGAAAGGGTGCGCTCTTAAAAATGACTTGACAAAAATAATCCACCCGTTATACTTGTTAAAAAATTCTCAAAGTGGAGATAAAAAAGAGGGGAAAACATTCTCTCCCTTGAATAATTACATTTACTTTTCGTCATATTAAGTAGTGTCTGTTTATAAATGCACTTTTTCCGTCATGCCGGACATGATCCGGCATCCAGAAGGTTTTGAAATTACTGGATTCCGGCTTTCGCCGGAATGACAACCTTTTTTGAAAACATTGGTTTATAAACAGACTCTAAGAAAATCCCTCCCCCAGAGGGACAAATTCTGTTTAAAAGGAGGTGATCCTAAAAAAAGAGACAAAGTTAAATTGAGTCATTTCGGGATAACGGAACAAAAAATGAAAGGAGGATCTCATGGGACGTTTTAAGATTATTTCTTTAGTATTATGTGTTTCAATTTTTGGATGGATGCTTTTCATTTCTCCTGCTTCTGCACAGATCAAACTCAGCTACTCCATCTTTTTCCCTGCCCCTCATAAGCATAGCGTGCTGGCCGCAGAATGGGGAAAGGAGATTGAGAAGAGGACCAATGGCAGGGTGGTCGTAACGATGCACTATGGCGGCACCCTCACGCCTGCCCCCGCAGTCTATGACGGAGTTGTAAAAGGGCTTTCGGATGTCGGCATGTCCGTCTGTGGCTACACGCGAGGAAGATTTCCTCTGACCGAGGTAGTCGAACTTCCTCTTGGCCACAAAAGTGGGTGGGCCATTACGAAAACGATCAATGATTACGTCGCCAAATTTAGGCCAAAGGAATTTGATGATGTGAAGATGATGTATATGCATGCCCATGGGCCCGGACTTCTCCATACTAAAAAAGCTGTTGAAAAACTTGAGGATATGAAAGGAATGAAAGTTCGCGCCTTTGGTGCGGTCACAAAGATTGTCACCCTCCTCGGAGGAGCTCCTGTAGCGATGGCTATGGGTGAAACCTATGAGGCTTTGAGCAGAGGCGTCGTCGAAGGTTCGATTGCACCCTATGAAGCTCTTCAGGCATGGAAATGGGGCGAGGTCGTAAAATTTACCACGGAAGCGCCCGGAATGTATTACAGCTCTGCCTTCTTCATCGCCATGAATAAGGCTAAGTGGGATTCCATTCCTCCAGGTGACCAGAAAATCATTGAACAGATCAACGCCGAATGGATTGATAAACATGGAAAAGGCTGGGATGAGATTGATAAGGCAGGAAAGGATTTCACCGTCCAAAGGGGCAACAAGATCATCACCCTTTCGGTGGATGAGAACCGGAAATGGGAAAAGACGCTCAAACCCCTTTATGATGAATACGTAAAGAGCATGAGAGACAAGGGGCTTCCTGGAGATGAAGTGCTGAGATTCTATCTCGAATCCATCTATAAATATCAGAAATAGACGATGGGAATGAGGGGGGAGGATTCGTTTCCTTCCCCCTTTTTACTTTCACCCAGTTGATTCCTGTCCATCTCGTCACCGAAATTTTTTAAAGGAGCCCATTATGGGATGGTTTCTAAATAAGGTCTGGAAGCTCACCCGAGGCATTAATTTTATCGGAGGAGTCAGCCTTTCGTTCATCATGTTTTTGACGGTTGCTGATATTATCTTAAGGTCCTTTAGAAAACCCATCGTTGGAACCTTTGAGATCGTCGCCTTTTCAGGAGCGATCGTCATCGGATTTTCTCTTCCCTATACCTCGTGGATGAAGGGGCATGTCTATACGGATTTTCTTGTGATGAGATTCTCTGAAAAAACGAGAAACGTTTTTAGTCTATTGACGAGATGCCTGGGGATAGGGCTTTTTTTCATTCTCGGGATAGAATTGATAAAGTATGGATTGGATCTGAAGAAAGCAGGGGAAGTCTCGCCCACTCTGATGATGCCTTTCTATCCGGTTGCTTACGCGTTGGGGATTTGCAGTTTTGTTCAGTGCCTTGTGCTTCTGTGTGATATCTTGAAGATCTCCGGAGGGAAACATGAGTGAGACGACGATTGGGATTTTAGGCCTGGCTGCCGTGCTTGCCTTATTCCTCACCGGGATCGAACTGGGATTTGCCATGGCCATCATTGGGTTTCTTGGGTTCAGCTATATTGTTTCCTTTAAGGCCGGGCTAAATCTTTTGGCCAAAGATATCTTCGATGTCTTTGCCAATTATGGATTTACCGTGATTCCCCTCTTTGTCCTCATGGGGCAGATTGCTTTTAATGCCGGGATTGCAAAGAGATTGTATGATGCGTCCTTCAAATTTATCGGACATATCCCCGGTGGACAGGCGATGGCAACGGTGGGTGGAGCGGCCGCCTTCGGAACGGTGACAGGATCAGCCATTGCCACGGCAGCGACCTTTGGCAGTGTGGCTTATCCCGAGATGGATCGATACCATTATAAGAAGAAACTCTCCACAGGGATCATCGCTGTTTCAGGCACTCTTGGCAGTCTCATTCCGCCGAGCGTCACCCTTATTGTCTTTGGAATGATTACTGAAACATCCATTGGTAAGTTATTTCTGGCTGCGATTGTTCCAGGGCTGATTATTACCTCATTGTTTATTTTCATCATCTATGGATGGTGCAAGATCGACCCTTCTTTGGGCCCCAAGGGTGAAAAATCGACATGGAAGGAGAGATGGCGGTCACTCAAAGAGGTGATATGGGTCATCCTGATCTTCATCATTGTGACCGGAGGGATGGCCAAAGGGTTCTTTACACCCACGGAAGCAGGGAGCGCAGGGACATTCGCCGTTCTCCTTTTATCGGTTCTCAAAAGGGACATCAATTTCGATGGATTCGTTAAGTCCGTAGCAGAGTCTTTACGAACCGCATGTATGGTCCTCATGCTGATTGCAGGCTCCACCATCCTGGGGCATTTTCTTGTGGTGACGAAGATCCCCATCCTGGCTGCCGATTGGGTCGGACAACTCCCTTATCCGCCTTTCCTGATCATGATTTTCATTCTGCTGATTTATGAGATCGGCGGCTCTTTCATCGATGACCTCGCCTTTATGGTTCTGGCCACTCCGATCTTTTTCCCCATCGTCATCAAGTTGGGCTACGATCCCATATGGTTTGGCGTCATCCTCCATATTTTTGTGATGATCGGGGTCGTGATTCCTCCTGTGGCCGTCAATGTCTTTGTGGTCAGAAATATCACCAAGGTGCCCTTCGGCGAGATTTACAGCGGGGTCTATCCCTTTTTGATCGGCATGATCGTTTGCGCCGCCCTGCTGTTCATCTTTCCACATCTCATCACTTTTATTCCGTCTCTGTTCGAGATTTATTGATTCAACGCTTGCCCTCTTTAAAAGGCCCCGATTCCATCGGGGGCCTCCCTGCAGGCCAAGAATAACCGCCTCCATATTTATGTTGACAAAGGGTTGTTTTATTGGTAAAAGATAAATCGAACGGACGTTCGTTTGGATTTACTGAAATGAGCTTTGACGAAAAATTCAACCACATCTGCAGAATCTCATCCCGGCTCATCCATCGAAAAGGATTCTCAAACACGACGATGAGAGATATTGGGAAAGCCATGGGGATGAGTTTGGGTGGACTCTACCATTACTTTAACAACAAGGAGGACCTTTTATTTAAGATCCTAAAAAACTATATGGACCTCACTTTATCCAATTTAGATGAGGAACTGACTTCCCTGTCTTCTCCGAGAGAGCAGATCGCCTTAATTCTTCAACGCCATATCCACCTTTACGTTGGGCATTATTATGAGGCCAAGTGCCTTCTCCATGAACGGGAGTATTTGAGGGGAAAACGTTTGGCGGTCATCAAAAAACAGGAGCGACAGTATTTTGAAATATGTCGGAAGGTCATCGCTCGTTTATCCAAAGAGGCTGGGTGCCGGTTGATTCACCCTAACGTTCTGACCTTTTCCTTCTTTGCACTGGTGAACTGGATTTATCAGTGGTATGACCCAAAAGGTCCTGTATCTCCTTCTGCTTTAACATGGCAGTTAACGACCTTTTTATTTCAGGGGATCTATGGCGAAAAAATGAAAAATATCAGTGGAGAAAAAGATGAAAGACCCGGATAAGATCCAATACGACCGCTATCTGAAAGGCGAAAGGCTTCCTCATTTCAGGACCCTTTCAGGCATTGAGATGAAGGAGTATTATACCCGAAAGGATTCTCCCCATGACCCGCCCGACCCCGGGGACTTCCCCTTTACAAGAGGGGTTTACAGGGACATGTATCGGGGCCGGTTATGGACGAGAAGACAGCAAAGCGGGTTCGGGTCTCCTTTGGAGAGCAACCACCTCATTCATTTCCTTTTGAAGAAAGGGATGACAGGGCTTAATATTGACCTTGATATTCCTACTAAATTGGGCCTGGACCCTGATCACCCTTTGGCTGAAGGAGATGTGGGTCTGGTAGGGACTTCGGTGGCCACCCTCGAAGACATGGAGACCCTTTTTCACCAGATCCCTCTGGATAAAGTCAGCACGACCCTGATTGTCAATCCCCCTTATTCGGCGATCATCATGGCGATGTATCTTCTGGTCGCTCAAAAACAGAAGGTGGAGCCTTCCCGGTTGATCGGGACGATCATGAACTGTGCGATCACCCAATTGGTCGGCCCCACCTACCAGTCCGGAACGCATTTCTTTCCCCTGGATCCTGCGATCAAGATTGCATCCGATGTCATGGAGTATTGCGTTCAGCACATGCCCCGATGGAACATCATCAATATTAATTCCCGCAACATCCGGGAGACAGGGGTCAATGCCGTGCAGGAAGTGGCCTTTGTTCTTTCCCTTGCATTAGAGTACGTTCGTTCCCTGTTAGCACGGGGGATGGAAATTGACCTGTTTGCTCCCCGCATCGCCTTTTTTGCAAGCGTCCATATCGATTTCCTTGAGGAAATCGCCAAGCTGAGAGCCATGCGGCGCATTTGGGCCCGCCTGATGAAGGACACCTTCGGCGCTAAAGCTCCGAAGAGTTGCCTGTGCCGAATTGCGGTTCAGACCTCCTCTCTGCCCCTTAGCGCTCAGCAGCCTTTGAATAACATTGTGCGGGCGGCGATTCAGACGCTGGCGGCTGTCTTAGGGGGAAGCCAGTCCGTCCACACCACCTCCTATGATGAAGGTTACGCCCTACCGACGGAGGAGGCGCAGGTGCTCGCCATTCGAACACAGCAGGTGATCGCCTATGAAACGGGGGTCTGCCGTACGGCGGACCCTCTCGGAGGGTCTTATGTGATTGAGAAATTGACCGATGACCTTGAGGAGGGTGTCTTAGCCCTGATGGAGGTGATCGAGAAAAAAGGCGGTTTTTTGGAGTGTTTCAAATCACAATGGATTGAGAATCAGATCAATGAAGCCCGATATGAGTATGCCCGCCAATTGGAGGCGGGGGAACAGATTCAAATCGGGGTCAATATGGAACGGGAAGAGGATGAGGAGGTCAAGATCAATATCTTCCGTCAAGCCTCAGATATGCAGGAGAAGAGAATTCAATATATCCGAGGCTACAAACAATCCCGAAATGGAGACCAGGTCAAACGAGTATTAGATCAACTGTGTCAACACGTGAGGAGTCATCCTGACGAGAACTTGTTTACTGCCATCCTTGAAGCTGTGAATGATCAGGCAACATTGGGGGAGATCAGCGATACCTTACGCGAGGCCTACGATTTTAAGGTTCACTATGTATAAGGGTAATTGCATAGAAAATAAAGTCTAATGGTAAGGGTAACGAGGCCCGTATCGTTAATAAATGGTTACGTTTGTCGTCTCTTAATTCTTTACACGTAACCCTGACCCGTAACCGAAACGCCTGCCTGCCGGTAGGCAGGGGCTTCGTAGCCGTAACCTTAACCTAAGAACTGTATCAATTTTCATTTGGGGAGGGGATATGAAAAAGAAGAAACGGATTCTCGTCGGAAAGATCGGCCTGGATGGCCATGACAATGGAGTCCGGATCGTATCGAAATGGCTGGCGGATGCCGGATTCGAGGTGATTTACCTTGGGCTCTATAATACCCCTGAAGGGATGGTCAAGGCGGTCCTCCAGGAGAACGCAGACCTGATCGGGTGCAGTTTTTTAGGCGGGGAGCACCTCTTTTATTGCCGGAGGTTGCTGGACCTGCTGCGCCAGAATGGTCTGGAGGATAAGAAGCTCATCGTCGGCGGAGTCGTTCCTCCTGACGATGTCAAAGCATTGAAGGAGATGGGCGTATCCGCAATCTTTACTCCCGGCACGATGCGGGATTCGATTCTTCGTAAGGTGAATGAACTGATGAGTGCATGACCTATGTTGCAAAACTGTGCCGTAATATGCTATTCGCCCTTCGACATGCTCAGGACGAACGGCTAAGCAATCGATTTTTAATATGCTGTAGTCCGTTCGTGGTGAGGCTCTCGAACCATGAACGGACTTGCGACACAGTCTCTAAAGAAAGGAGATTTGTATGTCCAACTTTTTTAACGAATTCGATACGATCTCTTCACAGAGACTCCGTGAAATCCAGAATGAGCGGCTTCGTGGCCTGGTGGATCGATGCTATAGCGATGTTCCCTATTACCACGACCTCTTCGATAAGAACGGCATCAAACCAAAACATATCCAGACCACCGAGGATTTGGCCATTGTTCCATTTACGGAGAAAAAAGACCTGAGAGATTTATATCCCTACGGCATCCTGGGGGTGCCTCTGGATCGGATCCACCGGTTCGCCGCTTCTTCGGGAACAACCGGCGTTCCGACTTTAGTAGGGTTCACCCGGAAGGACTGGCTGGAAACCCTTCGGGAGCAGATGGGCCGGATCTTTATTAGCATGGGATTTCGCCGAAACGACCTCATCTATCAATGCGCGGGTTATGGTCTTTTTATGGGTGGGCCGGGGATGGATGCAGGAGCCGAGGCCATTGGGGCTATCATTTTTCCTGCCGGTCCTGGAAGGACACTGGCTGCAATACAGTATTTGAAGGATCTGGGATTTCAAGCCATCAGCACGACCCCTTCTTTTGTGAGCTACTTAGTCGATGTGGCCCAAAAAAACGGAATTGACCCCAAGAAGGAATGGAAACTTCGAACCAGCCATATCGGAGGTGAACCCGCTGCCCCGGCCCTGAGGCGACGGGTTGAAGATCTTATGCCCGAAGAGTTTGAATGGCATGAGGGATACGGGATCACCGAACTCGGAGGCCCTACGGTTGGCCACAGCTGTCAATTTTCAAGACCGTCCTGCGAGCTTCATATCCTGGCAGATCACTATTTTGTCGAAGTGGTTGATCCGGCCACCGGAAAGAGGCTTGAACCGGGCGAGGAAGGAGAATTGGTGGTGACCACTCTCACCCGGGAAGCCACGCCATTGATCCGCTGGCGAACCCGTGATCTATCAGCCCTATCCGAGAATCCCTTCGGGTGTCCTTGTGGAAGAATAGCCCATCCCCGGATTCAGAGGATCACAGGCCGAACCGATGATGTTTTGAAGGTGAGAAGCACGTTGGTTTTTCCATCTCAGATCGAGGAGATTTTGAACTCAACTCCGGGGGTCGGGGACGGATGGCAGATCGTGATCGACCGCCCGAAAGACAGCCTGGATAAACTAACCGTTCATTCCGAAGTCCAACCCGACACCTGGGAGGATATGAACCAGAGAAAAGCCATTGAGGAAATGATTGGTCAGGGAGTTTATGGACGTCTGGGAATGAGCATTGAGGTGGTTTTGCATCCCCCCGGATCACTGCCTCGGTACGAAGGCAAGGCAAAACGGGTGCTTGACCAGAGGGAATTTGAAGGAGGACATTAGGCGCTTCGTGAATTGTAACACTTTAGCGTTTTGAAAAAGGGTATCTAATCCCCCTTAATCCCCCTTTGTCAAAAGGGGGAGAAATTTCTCCTCCCTTTGGAAAAGGGAGGTTGGGAGGGATTTTACAAGACGATTTCAAACAACTGAATTGATACATTTATGCGAAATTCAATAATATTGAATATAGAAGGAGAAACTTATGAAAACCTCAGATAAGATTGAGTACGACCGTTATCTGAAGGGTGAGACACTCCCTCATTTCAGAACTCTTTCCGGGATCGAGATGAAAGAATTTTATACGCGTGAAGATTCCCTCCAGGACTCACCGGATCCCGGTGTTTTCCCTTTTACACGGGGAATTCATCCGGAGATGTACCGGTCCCGGCTCTGGACCAGAAGACAGCAGAGTGGATTTGGGACTCCGGAAGAGAGCAACGAGCGAATTCACCTGCTTCTGAGTAAAGGCATGACAGGGCTGAACATCGATTTCGATGTGGTGACCAAATTGGGTCTCGATCCCGATCATCCCATGGCAGAGGGAAATGTGGGGCTCGTCGGAACCTCCGTAGCCACCTTGGAGGATATGGAGGCCCTTTTTCATGGAATCCCTCTGGACAAGGTGAGCACGACGTTGATCGTGAATCCTCCTTATTCGGCCATCATTATGGCGATGTATCTTATCGTTGCCAGGAAACAGAACGTGGAGCCTTCCGGCCTCATAGGAACAGTGATGAACTGCGCCATCAGCCAGCTCGTTGGCCCGACCTATCAATCCGGGACGCATTTTTTTCCCCTGGACCCCACCCTCAAGATCGCCTGCGATGTGATGGAATATTGCATCAAGCATATCCCTCGATGGAACATCCTCAATATTAATGCTTACAATATGAGGGAAACCGGGATCAATGCAGCCCAGGAGATCGCCTTTTCCTTCTCTCTGGTATCCGAGTATATTCGCCATCTTCTGGCAAGAGGGATGGAGATCGACCAATGGGGACCCCGGATCGCCTTTTTTACGAGCGCCCATATCGACTTTTTAGAAGAGATCGCAAAACTTCGGGCGATGCGCCGGATCTGGGCCCGTCTCATGAAGGATACCTTTCATGTCAAAAATGAGAGGAGTTGCTGGTTCCGGACCGCGATTCAGACCTCCTCCCTGCCCCTCACCGCCCAGCAGCCATTGAATAATATCGTGCGGGCCGCCATTCAGACTCTCGCTGCCGTCCTTGGGGGGAGCCAGTCGATCCATACCACCTCTTATGATGAGGCCTACGCCCTTCCCACGGAGGAATCCCATATCCTTTCCATTCGGACT
>VGRU01000119.1 GCA_016875255.1 Deltaproteobacteria bacterium | reverse complement strand
CCCCAGAGCCTCCTGGGCGCCGATCGTATCGCCTGTGAGGATTAACTCCATTGCTTTCTTTCGTCCGATCATCCTCGGAAAGATCAAAGCGGCGATAGGCGGAAAGACGCCGACCTGAATTTCAGGCTGCCCAAACTTTGCTCTTTCGGTGGCGATCACCATGTCGCAATAAATCGCCAATTCACACCCCCCTCCGAGCGCGGCGCCATTGACTACCGCAATGGAAGGAACTTTTAGGTCGTCCATCAATCGAAACATTTTATGAAAGGTCTCGATCATCTTGGGCCCAAGATCGCCAAGATGGTCCGCCACCTCCACGCCCACGGAAAAGGCCTTCCCTGCCGCTTGAATGACAAGAAGCTTAAGGGGCTTTTCCTGCATCAAGCTCTCAATATAAGCATTGAACTCTTCCATCATTTCAAGGTTGAGCCAATTGAGGGGAGCGCGATTCAGTGTCAGCGTTGCCACGCCTTCCTTCATTTCGGTCTGGATATGTTTAAAAGCCATTGGTCTGCCTCCTTCCGAATATTTCCCTTCCACTGGTGGGAGGAAAAATAGAGGGGAGGGGGAATCAAAGTCAAATCACCCTCACCCCTGCCCTCTCCCGTCAAGGGAGAGGGCAATTTCTACAATCTTTACGCATTCATAAAAAGATACCCTTTAAAAAGGAAGATTTCCAGGCCCAAAGGGTGCAGTTTTACACATCATTTTAACCTTACTTGCTCTGGGGCTTGCCCAGAACTTCCTCAAAGAAAGTCTCGTCCACAAGCTTGCCTTCGGCAATATTCTGACGGTACTTGATGAAATCGATTGTGTCGGCTCCGGTGATCTTCTTCGTGTTGAAGGCGCCGAATCCGAGGAAAGCCTCACCCATCATGTTGGCGGCCAGCCAGTGGCGGTTCGGGTTCTTTGCCTGATCCCAGAAGAACTTCTTCTTGTTCCGGATGCCGTCAATAGACATGATCAAACAACCGGGGAAGAGATTCGCAAAGGTCCAGCAAATCTTCTCCACCTCCGCATCGAGAAGGGCAAAATCATATTCATTGTTTTTCAGCTTATTTCCTACCCATTCCCTCGCCTTCTTGAATTCGTCTCCAGTCTTCATCTCTCCATAGACAAGGTCGCCATCTTTCACATAGGTGTCGGTGATGACCTGGGGATTTCGAACCCATTGCCCTTTTTCATCCTTGAGAACGGGAACGCACTTGGAAATGAGGCCCTTGCGCCACATCTTATACGCAGTCCACGTTTCGCAACTGATGCAGCTCCACATGGCGTCCTCGATCGAGAGGAAGAAGGGAAGAAAGTCAGAAGCCCCGCCCACCGGAGCGGAGCCGTGCCGGGGACCTGCCTGACCTAAGACGGCAAGGTCAGAGGCGACGGTCAGGTCGCAGGCCGTGCCTATTTCTTGCCCTCCTGCTACCCTCATTCCGTTCACCCTGCAGATAACCGGTTTCTTGCACATGAGGATGGAGTCCACCATGTTATTGAAGAGCTCCATGTAAGACCCATACTCTTCGGGCCGCATGCTGTAATATTCCGAATACTCCCTGGTGTTGCCGCCGGTGCAGAAGGAATAAGGTCCTGTGCCTGTAAATACGACGGCCACGACCGAGCGGTCGGTCGAGGCATTTTCAAACCCTGCGATGACGCCCTTCACCATCTCGGTGGTGTAGGAATTATACTGGGCCGGGTTATTGAGCCTGATCCAAACATTGAAAAGCCCGGGGATGACATTCCCCTTCGGATCCTTCAAAGGCCTTTTCTCGTACACCGTGCATGGGGCCTCGGTCCCCCAATGCTCCGATCCATACCGGCTGTGGTTTTTCATCTCATGCTCTCGTGGCATCCACTTTAATGACATAACATCCTCCTTTCTATTTTGTTAATGTGTTGTAGTCAACCCTAATATCTCTACCATTGACGATAAAAAGATTGGAATGGTGAAATAATGGAATGATGATCAAAAATTACAATTAAACCCAATCTTCCAACATTCCAGTATTCCATTGTCCCAGTTTTAAAAATCCGGTGTCAGCACAATCCTCTTGGCCGGAGAGCCAGCTTTGTGAACCTCATCATAGACCGATGCAATCTGGCTCATGGGTCTCACCTCGACAAAAGGTGCAATATCAATCTTCTTGGTGAGAACCATATCCAACACGATGGGATAATATTCGGGCAAACATCCCCAGGTTCCAAGGATATCCGCATCGAAGGCCATCAGTCTTGACATGCTGTATTCATTTTTGGCCATCCCAAAGCCGATCAGAACCAGTTTACCCGTAAAAGAGAGGAATTCCAGGGCGAGATCCTGACCCGCCTTGGTTCCGCTCACCTCAAATATTTTCCAGCCAAAACCAGCCTCTAACCCATTCTTCTTGCAGATTTCCCGAAATTCGGTTCGGATTTCTTTAACCTGTTTATCCTGAGAACTGATGACGAAGTCAACGCCATACTTTAATGCCCTTTGCAATTTCTCAGGATTTCTTGCAATACCGATGACCGCTTTTGCTCCCAGAGCTTTGGCTGTCTGAGCCATGTAGACACCGACTCCTCCGGTCACCCCGACGATGATCACATTATCCCCTGGCTGGAGATCGGCCCTTTTGGCTGCCTGGTATGGTGTGGTCACGGCATCAGCCACCACCGCAAGGTGTTCCAAAGGGATGCTTCCCCGATTCCTGACCTCACAGAGATCAATGGAAGGAACCGGAATGTGGCTTGAATTTCCTCCATAGATCCCGATGCTGTTTCCAGGCATCTTCTGGGCTAAGCATCGATTCCCACGACCGGTTTTACAGAGCAAACATTGACGGCAGGGCATCACCGAAGGGATAATGACTTCTTTCCCAATCCATTTCTCATCTCCGGCAACCACAGTTCCACTAATCTCATGTCCAAGGGTTAATGGCGGTTTGGATACAGTAGGAACACCATCATAAAAGTACCCCAAATCGGTATGACAAACACCGCATCCTGCCACTTTGACCAACACGTCCCCAGGCCCTAATGCTGGAACTGGAATAGAAGTTTTTGCCAACTTCCCTGGGATGACCTCTCCTGTCTCCTTGTTTTTGGTTGTGGGTTGAACCATTTGCCAAGTTTCAATCTTATCAGGTAATTGCGACATATCTTTCACCCCCTTTTTAATTTTTGATTTCGGATTTCGGAATGCGGATTTGTTTTTTCATCAGGACCTTTTCATCAAGATCTAATTCCGCAATCCAGAATCCGCAATCCGCGATTGATTAAGTCATTCCCAGCCCGCCATCCACGCAGATGAGCTGGCCGGTGATATAGTTCGCCTCATCCGATGCCAGGAAGACGAAGGTGTGGGCGACCTCATCCGGTTCCGCAAATCGGCCCAACAAAATCCTGCCCGTGTAAATCTCCATCAGTTTAGGGTCTGCCTTAACCCTGTCGAACATCTCCGTACCCACATATCCCGGCTGAACCACATTCACCGTAATTCCATGCCCCGCCAATTCCCGCGCAGCCGATTTGGTCAGTGCAACGACCCCTCCCTTTGCCGCACTGTAGTTGATCTGCCCCTTTGTTCCCCACAATCCGGCTGAAGAGGTCACATTGATGATCCTTCCGTATTTTCTCTCCATCATATATTTGGAGGCCATCTGAGTGCAAAGGAATGGACCTTTAAGTTGAATGTCAATCACCTCATCCCACTGTTCCTCTGACATTTTGTAAAGCATATTGGGTTTGGATACCCCTGCATTGTTGACCAGAATGTCAACCTTTCCGAAATGGTCAATACAGGTGTTAATGATCTTCTCCGCATCGGCCTTGAGGGCCACATTGCCTTTGATGGCCACACCTTTCCGGCCCATCTTCCCGATCATCTCAACGACTTCCTGCGCGGGTTTCTCTTGCGACGCATAATTGACGATCACATCCGCGCCTTCCTTTGCATAGGCAAGGCAGATCGCTCTTCCGATCCCTCTTCCTCCGCCTGTTACAACTGCTGCTTTACCTTCCAGACGACCCATTTGCATCTCCTTTCATTTCATAGGAGGACCGCTCCGATCGAGGACTGCCATAAATGGCTTGAGGTTCGGTCCTTCGGACCTTGAGGTTAGAGGCAAAATCCTTTATCCTCAACCCGCAAGTCCAGCAAAGCAGAACGCTCCTCGAGGGGCAAAGCCCCGCTCCTTAAGCCCCTTCAGGGCGCTCCTCTATCCTTCATCGATCTTCAGCTCCAGATTGATCATATCTCCTCCTCTCGTAAAGCCCATCTCTTTATAAAACTTGAGGAGGTCCCAATCATTCCAATTGACCAAGGTATAGATGACGCTCACGTTGATGGACTTTAGGTTCTTGATGAATTCCTGGCTCAATCTTCTCGCAACCCCTTTATGCTGGTAGTCCGGGTCCACCCCGATAATGCTGAGCCATCCGATCGTGTCGGGAACCCCGAATTCCCACCCGCTCACCTCCCCGAGCACAAACCCGATCACCTTTCCTTCAAACTCAGCCACCAGGGAGAGGAAAGGATACTGCGGGTTTTCAGGGACCATCTTTTTCCAGTAATCGGGCCTCGACTTTCCAATGACTTTAAGATCGATCTCAACGATCGCACCCACATCATCAACGGTCATCGGCCGTATATTCACTCCAGACAAAAATTCCATATCCATTGTTCAGGTTTTCCTTCCGTTCCCTATCCGATCATGGCAATCACTGCCTCTGCCTCGACCTCCTGTCCAGGGGTTACGTTGATCTCTTTCACGGTTCCGGTAACCGGAGCCACAATCGGCATCTCCATCTTCATCGCTTCCAGGACAGCCACCTGATCATCCTCTTTTATCTGATCCCCTATTTTTACAGAAACAGAAACAATCTTACCCACCATTGGCACTGTTACAGGTGTCCCCATATGAATAACCTCCTCTTCTATACCGATTTGTTAGAAAATAAAGGCTAACGGTAAGGGCAACGAGGCCTGCCCTGTACCATATTAGGTTCAGGGCCCGAATCGTTAAATTGAAAATAATGTTTGCCGTTGTCCCTGCCCGCCGTAAAGATACCTTGGCAGGCGGGGAAGCTCGTATCGACGCTCGTATATGGATGCTGGACACTCGAGTTTCAAGCTTCGAGCATCTTGCTTCGATACGAGCATCGTCACCGTAACCCTTTTTTTAACCATAACCTAAATGAACTTACTTAAGTCCCAATGCATTTCTGGCGATAATCATCTTCTGAATATTGGATGTCCCTTCCACGATCTGGTAAGATTTGGCATCCCTGTAAAGCCTTTCCACGGGGTATTCGCTCGAAAAACCGTAGGAGCCAAAAATCTTCACCGCGGCGTTTGCCGCCCTGACCGCCACCTCTGCTGCATAAAACTTGGCGCAGGAGATCTCAACCGAATTCCTCTGTCCCCGGTCCCTGTTCCAGGCGGCCCGGTGGACCAGAAGCCTTGCCGCCTCTTCTTCCACAACCATCTCCGCAATCTGCTCCTGGATCATCTGAAAATTGGCGATGGGTTGTCCGAACTGCTCCCGCTCGTTGGCGTAACGGACAGAATGCTCCTTGCAGGCCCTTGCCACACCAACCGCCCTTGAAGCGCAGGAGAGTCTCGTATTGTCGAGCATGAACATACAGATCTTGAACCCATCCCCTTTCTGGCCCACCAGGCTGTCCTTGGGGAGTTTGACATTGTCGAAGTAAATCTCTCCGGTCGGCGCGCAGTGAAGCCCTAATTTTGTCTCAATCGCTTTCTGTGTCACCCCCGGCAAATGCATATCGACAAGAAAAGCCGAGATTCCCCGATGTTTCAAGGACCGGTCCGTATAGGCGTAGACGATCCCGAGATCCGCAACCGGAACTCCTGAAATCCACATCTTGCTCCCGTTGAGGATGAACCCATCCTCCTTCTCCTCGGCAAGGCTCTTCATCGATGCCACATCAGAGCCTGAATTCGCCTCGGTGATGGCAAAACAACCGAAGAGGTCAGCATTGATCAATTTGGGGATATATTTCTCACGCTGTTCCTCTGTTCCGAAATTGAGAAGGACAGACTGAATCGAGTTCATCTGAAGATTGAAGGGAAGCCCCCAGGAGGGAGAAATCCGTGCGATCTCTTCTGCCATGATCGAAGCCGCAATATATCCTGTCTCATTTCCGCCGTATTTTTCAGGAGCGATGCAGCCGAAGAAGCCCAGGTTTGCCATCTCTTTAACGATCTCTTTACGGAAACGGTGCTCTTTCTCATCCTCTTCCATGGTGGGAGCAATCTTCTTTTCCGCAAAGTTTTTGGCCATATCACGCATTGCTATTTGTTCTTCTGTCAACGAAAAATCCATAAAAATAACCTCCCTCCGGATTAGATTGTGCAATTTATAACAAACACTCCATCTATTGTCAAGAAATTTTTGTTTTTCTTGTGATAACTATAAGTTAGCACATTTTTTAATTTTAAATGGCAGCCCTGAACCATTCAAAAAAAAGTATTGACAACAAAGAGTCAAATGAGTCATAAAAAGTAAATGCGGATTATGGGTCTGGATGTCGGATCAAAAACGATTGGGGTGGCGATCAGTGATGAGCTTGGGATAACTGCCCAGGGCCTCAAAACGATCAAACGGAAGACCACGGAAGATGACCTCAGGGAGCTTGTTGACATCATCTCTCAATTCCAAATAGAGAAGATAGTGGTCGGCCTTCCCAAAAATATGGACGGTTCCCTGGGCAAACAGGCAGAATTCGTTTTGGCCTGGGTTGACGACCTCAAAAATAAGATACACCTGCCCGTAGAAACATGGGATGAAAGGCTATCCACGGTCGAGGCCTCAAGAACCCTGTTGAAAGCCGACCTCTCCAGAAAGAAAAGAAAGGGAGTGATTGATAAATTGGCCGCTGTACTTATTCTACAGGGGTATCTCCAGCAGATCGGGAGCCGAAAAGATGAACCTCTCCCGCCGGCATAAAACCCTGTTTGTCTGCCTCTTTGCTATTCTCTTTTTTGCGTCCCTCCTCTTCTGGTTCCTCCTGATTCCGCCCTCCCACACTTCCCTGACCAAGGTCATCATGATTAAAAAAGGAACGCCCCTTAGAAAAATCTCCGGTTTGCTCGAACAGGAGGGAATCATACGGAACAGGGAATTTTTTATCGGGATGGTCACTCTCCTTGGGAAAAAAGGGGAGATCAAGGCCGGGGAGTATGAATTTCATACCCGGATGCTTCCCTTCGAAGTCCTCAGCACCCTGGCCAAAGGACAGGTGAAGCGACATCTCGTCACCATTCCCGAGGGCTATACGCTCTCCCAAATCGGGCAACTCCTCGAAGACCTGAGTATCGCCGAAAAAATCACTTTTCTCCAAAAGACTGCTTCCCCTGCATTCATTGCTTCTCTTGGCCTTTTGGAGCATTTCTCAAATCAGACTGAAGATTCCCCTCAAAAAAAGGGGGGGATGACACTGGAGGGTTACCTCTTCCCAGATACCTATCATTTCATCAAGGAGATGGAGCCGGAAGAGATGATCCGGATGATGACCCATCAGTTCCGGAAGATTTTCGGGCCTGACCTGATAGAAAAAGCCTCTCAGCTGGGGATTTCTCCACGGGAAGCGGTCATCCTTGCCTCCATCATCGAAAAAGAAGCTTCCCTCTCTGAAGAGAAACCCCTTGTTTCAGCCGTCTTTCACAACCGTTTAAAACGGAGGCTCCCCCTTCAGAGCGACCCCACGGTCATCTATGGGATTAGCAATTTCGACGGAAATCTGACGAAAGAACATCTCTTAACGCCCTCACCTTTTAATACCTATCTCAATTGGGGGCTCCCACCGACCCCCATTTGCAATCCGGGAAAGGAGTCCATGATGGCCGCTCTCAACCCCGCATCGGTCCCCCACCTCTATTTCGTATCAAAAAATGATGGATCCCATCATTTCTCTGAAAGTTATGAAGAACATCAGCGCGCTGTATGGAAATACCAGAAAACCCCGCTTCGAAAAAATTGACTGTTAGCTAAAATTTAAAAGTGTACACCTGTTAATCTCCTCTCCCCAAGGGACGTGTCACAATTAGCCGCTCGCCCTTCGACACGCCCAGGACGAACGGCTAACCAATTGTTTTTTATATACCCCAGTCCGTTCATGGTGAGGCTCTCGAACCATGAAGGGACTTACGACACAGTTCCCTTGTTGTGTTGACAATCGTCCGCCTTTTTTATAAATTAATTCCTAACCAGAAGAAAGGAGTCTTCCCGTTGCTCTATAAAAAAGCATCCTATAAACAACAGATCAAGGCCCTGACGGAAATCAGCAAGGCCATCTCTTCTGACCGGTATCTGGATGACATTCTCAAATTGATCGTGACGGTGACGGCCAACGTGATGGGTTCGAAGATCTGCTCCCTCTGGCTTCTCGACGAGAAGGAGAAGGTTCTTAAAATCCGGGCCACCCAGACCATGAGCGAAGAATACCTGAAGGAGAGGATTCTAAAATTAGGGGAGGGAGTGGTGGGTTATGTGGCCCAGACGAAAAAGCCCCTGACCATTCTCGATGTCCTGAGGGAACCCCGCTATAAGGAGAAAGAACTGGCAAAGAAAGAAAGCCTGGTCTCCATGCTCAGTGTTCCCCTTGCCATAAAGGACAAAGTCGTCGGGGTGATCAACTGTTATACCTCTTATCCCCATCAATTTACCGAGGCGGAGCAGGACATGCTCACCGCTGTTGCCAGTCAGGCTGCTATCTGCATTGAAAGCACGGAGTTGATGGTCAAGACCAAAGTGATCCAGGAAGAGTTAGAGATCCGGAAACTGGTTGAGAGGGCCAAAGGGGTGCTGATGAAGCGGCAGGGGTTGAGCGAAGACGAGGCTTTCAAACGGATCCGGAAGGCAAGCATGGACAGCCGAAAGACCATGCGGGAGATTGGGGAGGCCATTCTCCTCACCGATAAAATGGGAGGATAGTAAGATTTTTTCTTGACAAAGGTTCTTTTTTATAGTACATAATTTTCATCAATACGAAGATGTATTGAAGACAGAGAGGTCGAAGAAATTTGACCCCTCGTTTCGTTTAATACAAAGAGGTAAAACGGACTAAGGCGTCGAAGCAATTCGACGCTTTTTTTTGTGAGACAAAAAGATGATCTCGTAAAAAGTCGTCTCACCGGTGAAAACCGGTGTCCAGTGTTTTCATAAGTGCCTGAGATAACTGGATGTGCTCGCTCGCTTCGCTCACTCCGCCTCCCTTCGGTCGCCCGGCTGGAGTTTACCCCGTACTTGATACGGGGCCGGAATGACGATCATTAGGTTTTTTCGACTTTTTACGAGACCATCAAAAAGGAAATAGCTGAAAATGGATATCTCTATGATTCATAGTGGCATTCAAGCCTTAGATGAAGTGTTGCAGGGAATCCGGTCAGGCGACAATGTCGTCTGGCAGGTTGACTGCCTCGAGGATTACCGTTACTTTGCCGAACCGTTTGCCGAGGCCGCAATCGCTAACCACCTGCGCCTTGTGTATCTACGCTTCGCATCTCACCCGTGCGTGCTGGCGCCTCGCCCTGGTCTGGAAACGATTGAATTAAACCCCAGCCTGGGTTTCGATAGCTTTACGCGGGAAGTCCACCGTCTCATTGAAGGCCATGGCCCCGGAGCCATGTATGTTTTTGACAACCTGTCGGCCCTGGTGGTGGAATGGGCGACGGATGAGCTATTAGCCAATTTTTTTCAAATCACCTGTCCCTTCTTGTTTGAGTTGAACACGATCGCCTACTTTGCCCTGACGCGTGGTCAACATGCACATTCCGCCGTAGCCCGCATTCGGGACACGACCCAAATTCTTGTTGACGTCTACCAAGCCAAAGGCCGGATGCATATTCACCCTATCAAGGTTTGGGACCGTTATTCACCACAGATGTTTTTACCTCATCTCGTCGCCGGCGAAAGCTGGTTGCCTCTCTCCCACAGTAGTGAAGCCGTAGAGGTATTGACCTCAGCCCATCCCACCCCGCTCATCGACACCACCAAACCATTGGCTCCCTGGGAAAGCGTCTACCAAAAACTTGTCCACTACCGTGAAACCCCGTCAGGTTTTGACGAAACAGACCCTGAGCAGATGGCCTTAAAACAAGAATTGGGCCGTATGCTCATCGGCCATCATCCGATCTTTAATCAACTTGCCGACAGATATTTCGCGTTGGACGATCTGTTTGCCATTCGAAACCGCTTAATCGGGGCCGGGCGCATTGGCGGGAAGGCCGCCGGCATGTTGTTAGCGCGGCGCATTCTCTTGACAGAAAAGAAAAAAAACGGGGTGAACCTCACAGAACGGCTGGAGGATCATGACTCGTTTTATATCGGTTCGGATGTCTTTTTCACCTTTCTGGTCCATAACGACCTCTTCCGGCTACGGCTGCACTTGACCTGCAATTCAGCCACCTCTGATGAAGAGTTTAAAGAGATCG
>VGRU01000118.1 GCA_016875255.1 Deltaproteobacteria bacterium | reverse complement strand
ATGGGGTCTCTTTTCTCGAGCGCCCGGTCATCCGGTTTGCCGGTAAAGTCGCCCATGACCAGCATCTTGAGAGGAAGCTCCACATCCTCTTTGACATCCCCTGTGGCCGGACGATAGACAATGTTGATTCTTTCCTTTGGAGCAACGGATGCTTCTTTCGGCATAGTTCCCTCCTTTCTTTTTAGTTAGAAGATAAAAGTCAAGGGTCAAAAGGTAAAGGTTAAGATGCCCGTTTCGTGAATGGGTTACGTGTATCGTCTTAAACTCTTACCCTTACCCTTTAACGCTAAACGATACGGGCCTCCTAACCCTAACCGTGACCGATGGACCATTTTCATTGTTTAGGTTTTTCCTATGCGGATCGCTTCTGTCAGGTCGAGTTTTGCAATCCGCTGTAACACTTCGGAGGCCTTTTCCTTTGACGGCTGATCCGATTGGGAGGAGAATCCGATCCAGACCGCCTTAAGGCTTTTTATAGCTAATTCAGGATCATATTCCTCCAACCTGTAAAAGTCAATGTCTTTTAATATCTGCTCAAGATGGGGAAGGGCGACCTTGGCCTGTTTGTTCTTGACCAGGAGCTGGGACATTGCGAGACGCCAGAGCAGTTTCTCCCTCTGGGATGAGCTGTGTTGAAATTTCTGCTGAAGCCCCTCGATGGCTTCAAGGAGCTTGCCTTTCTTGATCAGCGCCTGAGCCTCTTCCACCTCCTTTTCTATGGAATGTTTGTCCTGTGGGGTTGCGATCTGGGAGGAAGGTTCTTCGGCGCCTCCCCGTTTAAAGGCAATCTCTTTTATCCATTGTTTGGTTTCAGAATCCGCAAAGGGAGTTCCGTCAGAGAAGGAGAGATGTTCCAGGCCCGGAAGTCGGTTAAGAAGGAAAGCTGTCTCCTGGATGACCGACTCTTTTGCTTTCTGGTAATTCTCTCCAAGATTGGCGAGGCCTTCTGAGGCAAAACGATTCAGATCGATCCAGAAGATAAACTGGGGAAGCCTTCCTTCCGCTGCCCTGATGAGGCTTTCGTTATCCCCCTTATTTCTCAATTCGGAGAAGATATTTTTTACCTGGGCAGGGGGCGGCGGGATGCGGGTCTGGCCGTTGGTTGCGGGCGGAAGCGCTTCCACATTCGACCACAGGATGATTCTGGACCATCGATAGGGCTGGGGGTTGGAGAGGTTTTCCTGATGGAAAAAAGACACTGCCTCGCGGATTTTCTGAAGCCCATGGTTCAGAATTTTCTGAGCATCCTGAGGGGTGGTCGGGACTGCCGGAGCTTCCGGCTCTTCGCGGGTCGTTTTCTCTGTGGGAGGGGGCGGTGTATCCTTTGGCTTCTCAGGCGGAGGCGGAGACAGAGTTTCTAATTGATCCAGAATTGCATTGAAAGAGGGAAGCTCTTCGAGATTCTTACCCAAAAACTCTTCAATCTTTTCCAGTCTCTCATTTAGAGCGTTGATTTGATCCTGCGGAAGGGTGCGTTGTTTGACCTGTTTCAGGGCTCCCTCGGCCTTTTCGATCCACCATTCGACGGCGCCTGCGCGGCCCTTCGTCTTTGCCGGATAGAGGCGGTCCCAGAATGTTTCCAGAAGGTCCTGATAGATTTTCAGGCCGATGGCAAACCCTTCGACCTGTTGTTTGTAGATCAGGGCTACGGCGAGGTAGCTGGCGACCAAAAGATCTTTTGATTTTTCTGAGAGGATTTCGGAGGAGAGTTTTAAGACTTTTCCCCAATCTACACTGGCGGGTCCTGAAATGGAGGAGAGTTTACCGACCTCGGACTGGAGATCTTCAAAGAGCGGCTCAAACCGGATGTCGGCCCCAGTGGGTTGATCTTGACTGATGGGTTCCTTGCCTAAGGATTCGAGGTTCATATCATTGCTCACGAGGGTTTCGTCATGTTTGGGTGAAGGTTACGGTGGCGAAGCCCCTGCCTTCGCCGAAGCAGCTTCGCGCAGGCAGGCGTTTTGTAAATCGTCAAACGGTTAAGGGTGACGATGCTCGTATCGAAACCCGAAGCTCGATGCTGGAGACTCGAGTTTCAAGTTTCGAAAGACGAGCTTCGAATCGAGTTTCAACAACGATAAACGTAACCTTTTATTAACGATACGGGCCTCTTTACCCTTACCGTGAGACTTTTATTTTTTACCTATCAGGCTTTAGAGACCGACCACAGTTGAACGAAATCGGATGTCTGGAGGGGACGCCTGAAAAGGGCGAGGCAGGTCCTGTCCAGCGTTCCTCCCATAAAGATCACATTCGGAGCCGCTTTCATCCGGCTCCTGATCAGGGTGTGAAAGAAATTCACCTGCGTCAAATGATCGTGGTTGGAGTTCATTTCCAGGTCGAGGATGAGCTCTGCCTGATCCGAACCGAGGGAAACCTGTTTTTCCATCTCATTCAGATCCTTCCTCTTGATTTCAAAATCGGGCCATCCGGGAACGGGAGGTCGGATATGATGAACTTCCTGTTCCAATTTTTTAAAATCGTTGACAACGAACGCCGAAAGGTATTCGATCTGATCCCAGGTTCTTTCACAGGCAAAGGGCATGAGGTCCCAGTGATCCTCCCAGCCATTGAGCAGGCCCGTCCCTATGATCAGAAGGGGATAAGGACGGCCCACACGGTCAGAGCTGTCCCTCACCACTCCACAGGCAATATTCTCTTTCTGCGAGCCTCTTGCCCAGAATCGCCAGGCATGGAGGCCCCGAGAGGGTGTTTTTTTAGAGACCAGCGCCTGATATCCCTTCTCCACCCAGTCGGCAAAACCTTTGAGCAGAGGGGCGTCCTCACCCAGCCTGAAGAAGTCCGCGGCCACCGGGTGCTTTCCGAATGCAGACCATTGCCAGGAAGAGTTCACGCTCATTCCTCCCAGGCCTTCACAATATTTCCGGGCGCCTGTCCTGGAATGGGTTTGATCTGCCCCACAAGCACCTGAAAATCTCCGCCGAACTGGTAATTGACCTTGATCTGTTTTATTCCCATGCCTTCGAGTACGGCCTTCTCATTGGGAAACTCAGCGGGCGAAAAGATCCTCTGTCCCTCCTTGAATTCCTGGAGAAAGTCGGGGAATGCCTGATTACCGATAAATTTCTTTGTCAGGACGAGGTTTCCCGCCTCAATCTGGAAGAGGACATCCCCGCAGGTCTCCATCGACCATTGAAAGGTCTTGCTGACCGGATAATTATAATTGACGAGGCTCTGGGTCTGGCCCGCACACTGGAGTTCGATCTTCGTGCTGTGAGGTTTGAGCTTTGCCTCGGGATTGGTCCCTGTGGGAAGCCCTCTTACCACCACATTATAATTCTGCCTCGCAAGGGCCGGAGCAGGCGCTCCCTTGGTCAGGAAGGTGAGAAAAGAGGCCTCAAAGGGAATGGCTCCTCCGAGGAGCTCTTTTGCGGCATAGCCCTTCGGAGTCTTCGATACGAAAGGAGCGGCAGGTCCCTTCATAAATTTCCAGACATGGCCATCCGGCCCCAGTAGGAGCTGGGTTGCCTGCTGACTTGTCATTCCCTGGACTTCACCCAGGACCTTCTCTTCCCACTGGGCCTGAAGATAACCCGCGGTCTCTCTACGGACAAAGTACCAGAGGAAATCGAGAGGCCCGCTTACTAATTTCCAGGAGATCTCCTCGGTGGGCCTCCCTTTCATCATCAGACCTTTCAATCGATTGAGCGAATTGGCGCATGCCATCAGAGGCGATTTGCTGGTGGCCGGATCCTCGCCATAGACCTGGGTGGCCATCTGAAATGCCTGTGGCCTGGAGGATGTGGTCTGGGCAATGGCGGTCAGACCGGGGATATATTCGAGATAGGCTTTGGCAGCCTGGGATTGTATCTCTGCCTGTCCCGCTTCCTTTCCAAGGGTCTTCTCTAATTGAGCGATCCATCTTCTTGCCTCTTCTGCAGCCTTATCGAGCAGCCCCCCTTCTTTCTGGGTCTTGCTGATGACCTTGACCACCTGGAAATGATAGACCTGCTGGAGCCAGAAGGGAAGCTTTTCCGCCTGGAGAAGGGGTTCAAGTTCTGTGGCGATTCTGTTTAAGAAGGCGAAGTAGGGGCCCTGGTCCGTTGCCATTTTTGAAGCCACGGGCTGCCATTCTTTAATTCCCTTTAACCGCTCCGCTCCTCTTGGAAAGAAAGCCACAAAATTCTGCCAGCCATCGAAACAGACATTGGGATACCATTTTTCAAAGTCGGTCTTCTGATTGGCCAGGAGAAGTGGATCAGGAAGAGCTGACTCGATCTCCTTGACGAAGGAATCGATCGCCTCTTTTCCCTTCCGGGTGAAAGAAGGAGCGACAGATTTTTCATCGGCGAGGGAGAGACTCCCTCCCCAGAAATCCCTGAGCCCGATGGATGGAATCGTTCCCTGTCTGTCCAGCCAGAGAGTGAGCCAGCGAAGGTTCGTCCTCTTCGTGGAGAGAAGATCTTTTAGCCAGGCCTGAAGAATGGCGATCTCCTTGTTGATCTCGCCGGTATCCGTGCGCCAGACCAGGTAATAGAGGTAGAGCTGGCCGAACTTCATCTTCATCTCGGAGATCGTCTTCAGATCCGCTGTGACCGGCATGGGTTCATAGGAAGGCTGGGGCTTTGCCCGAAGGATTGGAAAGGGTTGTCCTTCGAGCCGGGCCTTGAGAAGATTGATCCGTCTGACCAGGTGGGTCACATACTGGGCGATCGTCTCATCCGGCGTGGTAATCGTCAGGGTGGCGAGCGTCCCTGACATCTGCTTGTCGAAAGAGGCTAAAAAGACGGTCTGAAACTGCTTGCAATACTTAGCCTTGAGCCCCATCTCCACATTTTTGCTTTCGGTCAACCCGAATCTCGGAATCCACCAGCCCCGGTTCTGATCCTCCACCTTGAGGATCGATTGGCAGAACCGGTCCATCGTGACGAGGTCCGCAAGGACCTCGCCCTTTAATACCGGAGGTTTCGCAAATTCATCTCGGGCATCCTTGATCACCTTCAGATTCTTGACGAAGGAGAAGCTGAGCAGACCGCAGAGGGCGACGACCAGAACGATCCAGGCGGTCAGGCCGAGATTTCGCGTCAGCAGACGCCACTGGAGAGCCCGCTTGGTGGGAGCGAAGATGCCCCTGTCTTTGGGGAAGATCTTAGCAAAGAGATCGTGGAGAAAGAGCCCCTTGCTTGTTCCGGGCAGAACCTCCTTCTCTCCGATTAAACCCAGGGCGCTTAAGAAGTGGGAATAAGGACTCCCCTCCTGACGGCCGCTGCTGAAGAAGAGCCCTCTCAGGATAGGCGTCTCCTGATAGGGGTTCTCTTTGAACGCTCCGTTCATAAAGGACCGGAGGCCTTTCTTCAGATTTTCAAACTCTTCGGGAAAGAGGAGAAGTCCGGGATCCACGCCTTTTGCTCCGGGTTGATGGATCATCAGGATCCGAAGATTTCTCAACCGCTCGCCAATGGCCTGGAAGGCCTGCTCCTGAAAGGCGGCTACATCGGTCTTCAGATCCTGGTTGATGAATCCCATGGGTTGATCGAGGCTCTTGTCCGGAAGCTGGTCGCAGAACTGGGTCATGCCCTGGACCAGGTCGCACTTGGTCACCAGGACATAGACGGGGAATTTGGTTCCGAGGACCCGCATCAACTCATCGATCCGGCGCCGAATCTGTTTTCCATCCTCTTCGAGGGCTTCGGGTTGGCCTTCGAGCAGTTTGTCAGCGGCAATGGAGATGATGAGACCGTGAATGGGCTCTTTCCTCCGGTAGCGGATGAGCAGGGCCAGAAACTTCTGCCATTCCTCCTTGTCCCGGCCTTCATCGATGGGAATGGCATACCTTCCGGCCGTGTCGAGAATGATGGCCTGCTCGAAGAACCACCAATCGCAATTCTTTGTTCCAGAAAGGCCCGACGTCCGGCTCACCTCTGCAAAGGGAGAGGAAAGACGGGCGCTCGTGATGGCCGTGGTCTTGCCGGAGCCGCTCTCTCCGATGACCATATACCAGGGAAGCACATAGAGAGGATTTCCGTATTTTCTCAGGTGGGAACCCCTCAGGGCATCGATTGCCTCTTTCCAGCGATTCTGAAGCTCTTTGAGGTCATCCTTCTCTTTTCCAGAAATGGCCTTGAGATTGGACTCGTCCTGTTCAATCACCTGCTGGACGAATCTTTCCTCTTTGCGCTTGAGCCAGATCTTGCGCAAGAAGAGAAAACCGATTCCCAGTCCGATGAGGACCAGCAGGAGGAAGAACCCCATCCACCAGGGCCAGTCGAGCAGTAAGACCAGGGCGAACACCAGGAGGATAGCCAGACAGAGGGCAACAGCGATGAGCCCATATTTCAGATATTTAAAGAAGAAAGTCTTCATTTAGGGCACCGCCTTTAAAAAATTTTCGCCCACTCCGCTAAGGGCGAATTGGTAAATGAGAAAGAGGAGGCCAAAGAGGATGACGGGTCCGGCCAGACAGGCGATGGTGAAGGGCGAGAGGCGAAACTTCTGTTTCTGCGGACCGAGCTCCACGGCTTCGACGGGAAAAGCCTCCGGAAAGAGCTCTGCCCTCTCAAGGGAGGGAAGGCCGACCGAACTGCCAAGGAGGAGTTTGAGATTGGAAGTTTTCACCTGTTCGAGGAGATGCTCATCTCCGGGATGATGAAAACGGCCTTTGAACCCCAGGGCCAGGCAGAGATAGTAGACCTCGCGGACCTCTCTCTGGTGGAGGCCCAGTCCATTCAATCGCTCAAAGGCCTCTTCACCAGCGTCGAGGGTATGGTAATAGAGACGTTGAAGCTGTTCCCTCTGCCATTGAGCTTTCTGATTCCACGCAGAGCTGAGGATAGTCTCATCGACCCAGGCACAGATCATGAACCGGCCCAGATCATAATCCTCCTGTGAGAAGAGGCCCCTCTTGACCACATTTTCGCTCTGGGTGAGGAGGCGCAGAATATCGGTCTTTGCCTGATCATAGGGAGGCTGTTTGGCTCCAACCGTTTTGACGAAATAGACCACATAAGCCACCAGTTCCATAAAAGCGTCGGTGAGATGCATGGGTAACTCCTCGGTAAAGATAAAATTCGAAGCACGGTCTTATGGTCATCAGAAGATCAGGATATCAGGTTGTAGGTATCCGGATATCAGGAGATCAGGTTTAGTCATTCTTTTTTTCTTTGATTCTCCCCGGTAACCTGATGTTCTGATGCTCTGCATCCTGATATTCTGATAACCTGATTTCCTTTCGTTATCTTCCCACCACCATCAACTCCACCTCGAGATCTTCCGGAGCGTTGTCCCAGTAAAGGGCGATGTTATTGTTCTTCTGCACGAGGGCCCACTGGTCGCTGTGATAGTTCACTGAAAAATAGAATGAGTGCGCCCTGCGGGGAAGTTCCTGGGGGGGCACAGGGAGGTGCTCCAATCCGACGCCTGGAAGGGCGCGGGCGATCAGAATGGGCAGGTGCTCCCGGGCGCTCATTTTGGCCATGGCTTCGATCGACTTCAGGACCAGTTTGGGATCCTCTTCTGTCTTGAGGACGAGATAGAAGCGATTGCGACCTTCGAAAATACCAGGCTTCAGAGGAGCGGCGTAATAGGTGCCGTCGTAGACCAGACGGATGACATATTCAGGCCCTGCGGTGATCTCATCGAGAAGCAGGATCACTGCCTCCTGCGCCGCAGAAAAACACTCCCATAAATTCCGGTGATTGTAATTGGGAAGGGTGCGGGTTCCATCTTCCAATTCGGCCATCACATTGATCCGCTCCGAAAAGGAGGAGAGCTCTCCGATCAATTGTCTCAACATGCCATAGACTGCCCAGGGATGAACCTGCTGGACTTCGGTCACATGGAAGAAGGGGGGAACATACCGGTTAAGGGACCGTAAGGCCAAAAGATAAACCATATCTCTGGAGCCAAATTCAGCCGTCTGAATCCCTCGCTGGCTCTTATACTCTTCAAGCTGATGAGCCCGCGCGGCGAGTTGATCCCTGATCTCCTTGATGAGATGGAAGAGAGGCTCTGAACTGGAGATCGTGAGACAGGGAGGAACAAAGCGTTGGGAAAGCCTGATCTCTTCGCCCATTCTTTCGAGTTGAGCCATTGGAATCAGGACATAATCTCCTAATTGCTCTCTCTCGGTTTCCCAGAAGATTTTGAGAAGGTAGTGGAGCCTTTTTACCCGGCCCAGAGGGCCGCCGGAGTGGAGGTCCTTCACCTCTTCAGGATCGGGTGTAGTGACAAATCGTGTCGTGACGTCTGAAAGGTCTTCCAATTTATTGACGACCGTCACATTTTCGCCCGCGGGGTTCCACTTTTTCAAACCGATGAGAACGGTGAAGGGTTTTCCTCCTTCGACCCATGCTTCCTCAAACGGCCTGGCTTCAATGATGCCGTTTTCTGGAAAGACAGCATAGGTTCCATCCGGGAAGAGAAAGGCGCCTTTCAGGAGATTGAAAGACCTCATTCCCAGGCCAGCCTTCTGGATTTCGAGCTCACCTGTTCCCCAGAAGTGGGGCTCCATGAAATGATGAAAAGGAGTGAGCAGGGATTGGAAAGAGAGATCCAACAGCTGAAAGTGCTGGGGTTGAAGGAAGAGTCCCTGATGCCAGAAGAGCGGTCTTTGGATGTCCATTCTTTTTACCCCGTTAGAAAGCCCGCTTTTTGAAGCGGGGAAGGAGGATTGCCTCTCAAGATTTCACTTCTTTTCGGAAACAGGCTTGACCTCCTGGATCTGTTGCGATCCTAAAAGGAGGTCGATCGTAAGAACCCCGGGTTTCTGATAAAGGGTGTTGCCCTTCTTCTCATCCACGACCGGAATCGAATAGAGTTTGACCACATTCTCCTTCTGAAGCTTAAAATACCCTGCGACGACCGCCACATATTTTGCGCCTGCGGCCCGGTCCAGAGTTTCCTTGTATTCCCGATTCGGATGGATGATGAGTCTCTTCGCATTGGTCACGCTGGGATGGAACTTGGTGCATTCACAGAGCTTCTCGAGCCCTCCCTTTTCGTCCACGAGTTGGTTGAGCTCATTGGGATCGGTTAAGAGGTAAGCGCATAAGACCAGCGTGTGAGCCCTTCCCTGAAAGAGGTTGAGCTGGGGATCGCTTTTCAGGTTGAGGCGAATGGCATTGGGTTCATACTCCCATCTCGGGGGCACGACCACGGTCGCACAGGAGCAGAGGAGGAGGGCGGATAGAAGAAGGCACGGCAATATTCTATAGTTTTTCATCATTTTACCTCCGGTCGGCATCATAGAGCTTTTGACAGGTTTTTTCAAATTCCCTTAACATTTCTTCCTTAAAACGACCAGATTCAAACCACTTCTTAAATGTTTGAAATCTCTCCTTATACATTTCGAAAAGTTCGGCTTTCCGAAGGGGGCCTATTTTTAATCTTCCCATGGGTTCCGATTCAAACCGTTCGGGGCCGAGCTCTTTCAGGATTTCGCCGAATTTGGCCTGGGCCGCCTCTTGAAACGCCTTATGGGAGATTAAGAAGGCCTTCTGGATTCGGGCGAGGTAATTCTGGAGGGAGTCCGTTCGAGCCTCGCCTTCGAGATGGGAGCCGATGATGTGCCGGATCGTTTCGAGTTCCGGCTTTTTCCCCAACAGGGTGGTGTCGATGACCCGGATCATCTCATTCAGAGTGTCAAAGATAGTGTTTAAAGAGAGGGCCAACTTTTCCAGAAGTTCAGTGGAGGAGATATCCGGAGCGGAGACCTTTTCTCCTAAGAGGAGAGAGAAGAGTCGGGAAAACTCTTTCGATTCAAAAAAAACGTCCTGCGCCACCGGAGCGGGGACGGTTTCAAATTGGTGTGCCAGCTCTTCGAGGAGGGTGAATCGTTCGTCAGGGGAGTGCTCTTTAAGGGTTTCTCTGAGATAGGCCTCCATCAATCTCTCCGCCCTCACTGGGTCGGATTGATAGATCGTTCGGACCTCATCGGTTAAACGCTCGATGGAAACAAGACTATTCATTCACCTTTTCCCGAACCTTGCCCGCTTTAAGAATGACGGTTTCCTCCAGAAACTCATCCTTACCGGAGGGTTCTTCAGGCTTTTGAATGGAATCCGCCCCCTTTGATTTTACCGCAGGTGATGAGATAGAGATTCCGATTCTATTCTCTTTCAGGGGGATGATTACTGTTTCGAGGAGAGCTTCTTCCATGACCTTAATCGGTTTGGAAGGCGGAGACATCTCTTTCCGTTCAACGCCTTCGGAAGAGAAAATGATCGTTTTTTCTAAATCCTCCTCGACAGCCCCGATTTCCATGCGCCATTTTTCGAGAATCCTCACAAGAATCCTGTGAATGGCTTCATTCTCTTTCCCTTCCCCTGAAAGGCTTCCCTGACGGCTCTCCATAGGATTCAACTCTCAAATATGTTTGGCTGGGATTCTATGAAACTTACTATACTTAAGGAGGATACCAAAGTCAAGACGAAAGGTTTATCGAGAAGTATCAATAAGTTGTTTGCTGTTTGTAACCCCTCTGTTATGGGGGGCAATTCATTCCATTGATAGTAGGAGTC
>VGRU01000117.1 GCA_016875255.1 Deltaproteobacteria bacterium | reverse complement strand
TGATCGCCTCTTTCTCATCGCTCCTCATCCGTCCGTGCAGAAGTCCGATCCGGAAAGCCGGAAAAACATCCTTCTGCAAATGTTCCGCCATCCGGGTCGCATCTCTGAGGTCCAGCTTCTCAGACTCTTCCACAAGGGGATAGACCACGAAAACCTGCCTGCCCTTCTTCACCTCCTCTTCAACAATCCTATAAACCCTGTTCCTCGCAGATTCGGAAAAGACCTTTGTCTCGACAGGCATTCTTCCGGGCGGCATTTCATCGATCAGCGAGATGTCCAGATCTCCATAAAGGGTCATCGCCAAGGTTCTCGGAATGGGAGTGGCAGTCATCACCAGGACATCGGGATTCTCCCCCTTCTTCTTCAATAATCCCCTCTGAACCACGCCGAACTTATGCTGTTCATCGATGATGGCAAGGCCCAGGCTATGGAATTCAACCTGTTCCTGAATCACCGCATGGGTTCCAATCGCAATCTGAACCTCTCCTTTCCGGATGCGGCTGTAGATGTTTTCCCTCTCCGAGCCTTTGATGTTGCTCGTCAGCAAGGCGACCTGAACACCCAGAGGTTCCACCCATCGGTGGATCGTGAGATAATGCTGTTCAGCCAGCACCTCGGTAGGCGCCATGATGGCGGCCTGATAGCCGAACTCCACCGCCCTCAGGCTGGCCAAGAGAGCCACAATCGTCTTTCCGCTTCCCACATCTCCCTGAATCAGACGGTTCATGGGATGAGGTTTTTCCATATCCTCCACAATCTCCGCCAGGGCCCTCTGCTGGGCGCGCGTTAAGTGAAAAGAAAGTTGATTGAGTAATCTTTGTGAAAGGGTACCTTGGGTTCTAAAAGAGATGCCTGTTTCAAGGGCCACCCCTCTCTTCTTCAAGGCGAGCCCAAGCTCTAAGAAAAAGAACTCGTCGAAGATGATCCTCCGGTGCCCGTCGGAACGCTGAGAATTGAGCTTTTCGATCGATTCTCCATCCGGTGGAAAATGAACCCTCCTGAAAGCCTCTGAAAAACCGATCAGGTCCTGCCGCTCCACGATCTCCGCTGGGATGGGACTCGTCAGTTCGTCCGAATATCCATCCACAATGCTCTTCAACAAACGGCGCAGAGTCCTCTGGTAGAGGCCTTCTGTTTCGGAATAGATGGGAACGATCCGTTTGAAGTTGAGATAATCCTCCTCGATGTCGCCCTCCACGATCTCAACATCCGGATGATGGATCTCCTTCTGGTAATTGAACCACCTCACCTCGCCTGAAAAGATCAATCTTCGTCCTTTTTTAAATCGTTCGTTGAGATAACGTTCATTTCCATGGAACCACTTCAGCGTGATCATCCCGCTTCCATCGCCCACCAGCACTTCAAAGACCTTCTTCTTTTGGTTCTGGAAGAAAGCCATTCCCGAAAGCATGATCTCGCCGAAACCCGTCTCTTTTCCTCCTGCTCTGAGTTCTGAGATCTTCTTTAATTGTCTCCGGTCTTCATAAGCGCGTGGGAGAAAGTAGAGGCCATCCTCAACCGTCCGTATGCCCTTCTTCTCAAAGAGCCCGGCCAGCTTCGGCCCCACCCCCTTGACGTACTGGATGGGAGTGAGAAGGCGATTTTTAAAGTGCTGAGGTTGTGATCGGTTCATTTACCTATTGCTTTCTTTAATATCTTCCCCTCCCCCTTGATGGGGGAGGGCGAGGGTGGGGGTGATCCATCAGCTACCACCTTAATATATTTCTTCTTACAGGAAGGACATTCGATTACATTCTCCCCTACCCTCAATTTGATTTTCTCATAAGAAACCTCTTGATCACAATAAGGACACCGATAAGGAAACTCCTGAACAACCTGTCCTTCCAATCGTTTTTTCATAAAATCATTCTTGATGATCTCGTAAAAAGTCGTCATTCCCGTGAAAACGCCTGCCTGCCGGTAGGCAGGGGAATCCAGGGAATTCTAATCATTTGAAAATACTGGATTCCTGCTGGAGTTTACCCCGTACCTGATACGGGGCAGGAATGACAAAATTCTCTTTTTTCAGACTTTTTACGAGACCATCATTCTACCCTAATTGGTAACGACTTATTCTTCTGCCCACTGATCACTCTGTTCTGCTTTCTGCTTCCGATCTTCTGTCTTCTTTCTTCCCTCGCTTCCTATCGTTCCCAAAGGACTATACTAAAAGTTAACTGAATAATCAAAAGGTTTTTGACATCCGGGATAAAATTTGACATAATTTCCAAATGACGTGGGTTAAAAAATTAGGGGGGATCACGCTTTATGGGTTGCGGGGAATGGGGCGGATGGGCCTTTTCCTTGCTCATACTTTCTTCTGCGCTGTCACTCCTCCTTTAAAGTTTTCCTGGATCATTAAGCAGGTCTGGTTCATCGGTTATCAATCCACCCTGGTCATTATCCTGACCGGAGCCTTTTCAGGGATGGTCCTCGGCCTTCAAGGGTTCCACACCCTTAACCGGTTCGGCTCCACCGCACTGCTCGGACCGATGGTCGCCCTCTCACTCATCAAGGAATTGGGACCCGTCCTTTCCGCTCTGATGGTGACCGGAAGGGCCGGCTCAGCCATGACCGCTGAGATCGGGATCATGCGAACCACCGAGCAGATCGATGCCATGGAGTTGATGGGGCTTAATCCCTTTCGGTATCTGATCGTTCCCAAGCTGATCGCAGGAATCATTGCCCTTCCCCTCTTGACCGCCATTTTCGATGTGGTCGGCATCTTTGGCGGCTATTTTGTGGGAGGAAAGTTGTTGGGAGTCGGTGAAGGAACCTATTTCGGTGAAATGGCCAACTACGTGAAGATCAAGGATGTCCTGGAGGGAATTTATAAATCTCTCAGCTTCGGCGTCATCATCACCTGGGTCTGTAGCTATAAGGGGTATTCTTCCGGGTTTGGAGCCGAAGGGGTGAGCAAGGCAACGACCCAGGCCGTGGTGCTCTCATCGGTCTTGGTCCTTTTCTGGGATTATATCATGACTTCTCTTCTCTTCTGAGGCGAAAGATGATTCGGATTGAAAACATCTATAAATCATTCAATGGATTTGAGGTGCTCAAGGGCATCTCTTTTCAGGTGGAAAAGGGAGAGATTTTAGCTCTGATAGGCGGAAGCGGCAATGGGAAGAGCGTCATTCTCAAGCATATCGTCGGGTTGATGAAACCCGACCAGGGACATGTCTTTATCGACGGGAAAGACATTGGTCTCCTTAAAGGAAATGACCTCGAAGAGATCAGAGGCCGGATAGGATTTCTATTTCAAAATGGCGCTTTATTCACTTCTTTCACCGTCTATGACAATGTGGCCTTTCCCCTTCGTGAGAAAACGAAATCGAGTGAAAAAGAGATCAGGGAAAGGGTGCTCAAGGAACTGGATCAGGTCGGCCTGGCAGGAGCAGAGAATAAATATCCGGCTGAGCTCAGCGGAGGAATGATCAAGCGCACGGCTTTTGCACGGGCCCTCGTCATCAAACCTGAAGTCATGCTTTTTGACGAGCCTACCACCGGACTGGATCCCATCATCGCCCATACGATTCTCGATCTGATTAAGTCGCTCCACGAACATCTTGGTTTTACAGCCATCATCGTCAGCCATGAACTCTCAAGGGTATTCCAGATCGCTCATCGCGTGGCGATGTTACATGAGGGAAGGATCTGGACCGTGGGGACCCCTGAAGAAATATTATCCTCAAAAGATCCGGTCGTCCGACAATTTATCAGCGGAGTGACCGGCGGATCTCTCAAGCTCTATTAGGAATTAGGAAGCCAGGAAAGCAGGAACTAATTCAAAAAAGATTTTATGATTTTTCCTAAATTCCTGAGTTCCTGGGTTTCTTATTATTAGGAAGCCATCCTGCGGCAGGGGCAGGAACTAATACAAACGCAATAAATAATTTAACTTGTAGGGCAAGGCTTAAGCCTTGCTTTAAGCAACCCTAAAGGGTTGCCCTACAAAATATTTAATGCGTCTGTATTAATTCCAATAAAGATTTTATGAATTTTCCTGAGTTCCTGGGTTCCTTATTATTAGAGGTGAAGAGATGAAAAAATTTAACATTGAATTAGCGGTCGGATTATTCGTTCTCGCAGGGATTCTCTGCCTGGGCTACCTCTCAGTCAAATTAGGAAAGATGGAGATTGTTGGAGGAAAGGGTTATGAGATCTATGCCATCTTCTCCAATAGCGGAGGGGTCAAGGAAGGGTCCAATATCGTTATCGCAGGCGTGGAGGTAGGTCGCGTGAAGAGCATCGTTCTGGAGAACTATCAGGCCCGGGTTGCCATGAGCCTCCCCCATGAAGTAAAAATTCAGGAGGACGCCATTGCCTCCATCAAGACCAAAGGGCTGGTGGGGGAAAAATATATTGAGATCACTCCAGGGGGGGCTGAAAAATTTATTTCTCCGGGCGGCAAAATCAGAGAGACCCAGCCCTCTGTTGACCTGGAAGAACTGATCTCCAAACTTGTCTTTGAAAAAATCTAATGAGCCTGAGCGTGATCACCATGAACCGGATTGTTATCATCCAAGCGTTTCTCTTCCTCTCGTTCACTTTCGGAATGGTATCTCCTGCCTTTGCAGGAGAACCCCAGGATCAACTCCGGCAGACCACGGATAAGGTCCTCGCCATCCTGTCCGATCCCGTTCTTAAATCCCAGAACAAGGTAAAGGAAAGAAGAGAGTTGATCCTGAAAGTCGTTGATGAACGATTCGATTGGGAAGAGATGGCCCGCCGCTCTCTTGCAAGACACTGGGTACAGAGGACCCCAGAAGAGAAGCAGGAATTCACGCACCTCTTCAAAGAGTTGCTGGAGAGGGTCTATATGGACAAGGTGGAAGGGTATTCCTGGAATAAGATTTCCTATGAGGGGGAGCTTATCGACGGCGATTATGCGGCCGTTAAAGTCAAGGTTTTTACGGCAAAGGACCAGACCATTCAGCTGGAGTATCGAGCACGGAAAAAAGGAAACCACTGGCTGGTCTATGACTTCATTGTGGAGGGAGTGGGTCTCGTGAACAACTACCGCACACAATTCAATGAGATCATTCTCAAGTCCTCTTACCAAGAACTGATCAAAAGGTTGAAAACCAAATCAACCCAGAACTGACCCGGTCCTCTCATAAGGCGAGACGATGGTTATGCGAACAATGGTGAAACGAGCGATGAGACGATCTATCGTAGAATGTTTATTATGCAGTCTATTGATTCTCATTCTTTCCGGACCTGCCTTTGGCGGACCTGCAGTGTTCGGCGGATTTCCCCCGGATCCCGCCGTCTGTTATCAACCTCCTGATCCTCCACTCATACTGGCACAGTCCTCCCGATCCTCTTTAAAAGAGGAGGAGCGGGAATTCGAGGAACAGGCCGATACGATGCCCGACCCGCTTGAACCGATCAACCGTTTCTTCTTCAACTTCAACGATAAACTCTACTTCTGGGCGTACAAACCCGTGGCCTCCGGATACAAAATAGTGGTCCCTGAGGATGTGAGGCTTGGCGTTAAAAATTTCTTCTCCAATCTTACTGCTCCGGTCCGTCTCGTCAATTGCCTCCTTCAGGCCAATTTCAAGGGCGCCGGGAATGAAACCATTCGCCTCCTTCTCAACTCAACACTCGGGATGGCCGGCTTCCTCGACCCTGCAAAAAAGGAGCTGGGGATAGAGAAACGCGAGGAAGATTTTGGGCAGACCCTCGGTGTTTGGGGAATGGGACCAATCTTTTATGTTGAATGGCCATTCCTCGGAGCCTCCAGTTTGCGCGATGCCGTTGGTTTCACGGGAGACATTCTCCTTGATCCGAAGACGTACCTGATCAAGTCCTTGCCAGTAGGCATCGCCATTCGAACCTACGATCAGGTCAATGACACCTCCTTCAGGATCGGAGAATATGAGGACTTCAAGAGAAACGCCATCGATCCTTATCTTGCAAAGCGAGAAGCCTATCATCAATACAGAAAACACAAAATCAAAAAAAGATAAATAGGTTTTGAATCTAATCTGTGTAATCGGCTCTTAATCCCTGCCTACCGGCAGGCAGGGATGTAATCAAAGATTTCCGTTTTTTTTCGGAAATCTCATAAAAAATGGTTGACTTTTGTCTTCAAAATGTTTAGCCTTTTTGAGTCCTCCGAAATGACCTCCGACCCAATAAGGAGACGATGATGAGCCCTGTTAAACTCTCTCTAACTAAGAAGAAGGAGAAAAAAGAGGAAAAGTCCGCTTCTCAAAAAGGAGTGTTGGGCCTCGAAAAGAGGAAGCACCCGCGATTTTTTGTGGAGCTTCCCCTGGATTACTCGCGAAAAGGCAAGAAAACGGATTTTGGCGGAATGGTTAAAGATGCGGGCGAAGGGGGCATTCTCGTCTATCTTCCAGAAAAGATCGACCTGGGAGAAGTGTTGAAGGTCGAAATCTTTTTTGCAAAGGGTCTTGAGTTAAATACCGTTCAGGGAACAGCGAAGATCGTCTGGGCTGACCTCGCTGCGAAGGAAACCTGGAGAGAGCACCGGTACGGGCTGGAATTTCAATCCATGCCGAAAGGGATGGTTCAGAAGTTGAAAAATTTATTGAAAGATTTGGGAGAAACCCACAAATCATAGTGGCAGAACCGCTTTCACCATTTTCCTCTTCAACCGAGTCTTCATATAAATCACGATTTTAAACCCAATGTTGCTCAACAGAAGAGTTTCCCAATTCTTTTTCCCATCGCTCACCCCTGCCTTTATGATCCGGGCAGGATGCATCGCCCTGGCCGCTTATCTCATCTTCGGACATCTTCTGACTCCCTTCTGGATTAAAGGCAACAGCATGGAACCTGCCTACCAAAACGGTGAGGTCAATTTCTGCTGGAAACTTCGCTATCTCTTTTCTAAACCGAGAAGAGGCGATGTTGTTGTCATCCGCTTCGCCGGCCAGAGGATAACGCTCCTGAAGAGAGTGATCGCCCTTGAGAACGAAGAAGTCGAATTCCGAAACGGAAGGCTCCTCATCGACGGAAAGGAGCAAAACGAGCCTTATCTCCGCCACCCTTGTAATTGGACCCTCCCGTCTCGCCGGGTGGAGCCTGATTCGGTTTACGTAGCGGGAGATAACAGGAGTGGCCCGATGCAGAACCATGTTTTCGGACAGACCTCTCTTTCGCGCATTTTAGGAGGCCCTCTATGGTAAACCCCGTTAGAAATACCGGCAAGTCATTCAACCCTGCAGGCAGGGTGACGAAAAAGATTCCTCCATCGGGCACGCCGCCGATGATACCCGATCGGAGAAAAGTTAAATATGTCCTGATCGGCCTGGGCTTGATTGCAATCGGGATTGGAATCTTCTTCATGTTCTTTCAGAGTGAGGAGAAGAGGGTGAAGAAACAGTTTCGCTTGCTATCGGAAGGGGTCTCTAAAGAGACTGGCGAAAACATCTTCACGATGGACCAGAAGATCAAGAAGATCGGTTCCCTTTTCAACGACACCTGTGACATGGCTATCCCCGCCCATTCCCTTTCGGGCCAAATGACCCGTGAGGAGATCACCGGTTATGCGGCTCGCGGCCGCCTCCATCTGGCAGAACTCCAATTGACGTTTCATGATTTCATGATCGCCTTTCCGCAGGAAGGCGAGGCCAGGGTCCGTCTGACCGCCCGGTTGACTGGAAGAACCACCACCGGCGAGGCCATCAATGAGGCGCACGAAATCGATTGCCTCTTAAAAAAGACCGAAAAAAAATGGATGTTCAACCGCATCGAAGTGATCGAGGTTCTGAAAAAATAGAGTAGCGTGTGATCCCTTGACAGGAATCGCACATTCAATATAATGGCCCATCATGTCTCTACGGGAGGGAAAAATGGACTACCAATCTTTTATAAACGGACAAATCACAGAAATTAAAGCATCGGTCAAAAATCATCTCGCCATCAATGCGCTCAGCGGTGGAGTCGACAGCTCGGTCGTGACCGCTCTCGGCCATAAGGCCATCGGCGATCAACTGAAGACGGTTTTCATTGAGAACGGCCTGATGCGGCAGGGAGAGCCTGAACGGGTGGTAAAGATCTTTGCCGATATGGGGATTCCTGTCCGGCTGGTTGACGCCAAGAAAGAATTTCTCGGCGCGCTAAAGGGCCTGACCGACCCGGAAGAGAAACGGAATGCCATCACGCGGATGTTCTATTCCACGGTCTTCGGGAAACTGGTACGGGAAACCGGTGCAAAATATCTCTTTCACGGGACCATTCTCACCGACATCGAAGAGACCGTGGCCGGCATCAAGCGCCAGCACAACATTCTCGCTCAAATCGGAATCGACCCCGAAAAAGAATACGGATATCAGGTCCTTGAGCCCCTTAAAACCCTGCGGAAAGATGGAGTGAGAGAGGTGGCAAAGATATTGGGGCTGCCTCCTGAGCTTGCTAAAAGAATTCCCTTTCCCGGCCCTGCCCTTGCGACCCGGATCGTGGGAGAAGTCACTGAGGAAAGGCTTGCCACGGTTCGGGCGGCCACGGCCATCGTCGAAGAAGAGCTGGGAGACACGGGCGCCTTCCAGTATATGGCCGTCCTTTTGAGTGACAGGGCAACCGGAATCGTCGATGGGAAACGGGAGTTCGGGCAGATCATTGTGGTTCGATGCCTCCACAGCCTCGACGCAAGAACGGCAACGCCTGTCGAACTTCCATGGGAAAAGCTGAAACGGATTTGTGAGCGGATCACCGCCATCAAGGATGTGAATCGTTGCCTTTACGACCTTACGCCGAAACCCCCGGCAACCATCGAATACATCTGATTGACAGGGAACGGAGAAAAAAATGGATGAAAAAAAGAGACTCTCAGTCGTGATCGACCACTGGATCGAACATAATGAAAGCCATATGGCCGAGTATAGGAAGTGGGCGGAGAAGGCAGGTCAATTAGGACTCGAATCAATGGAGGCCCATATTCAGAAGGCGATAGAGAACCTCAATCAGTGTAATCTCAGCCTCAAAGAAGCCCTGAAGGGATTGTAAATGAGGGTATAAGGATATCAGAGAATCAGGAAGCAGGATACCAGGTTACCCGGAGATCAGGTTTCGCCTGATACCCAGATATCCTGATACTCACAACCTGATGTCCTGGTCTTCTGATGACCATTGATGACCATTATGGAGTGGCTATCTTTCTCCCTAACTCATAGGCCTCTTTTTTAGCCTTCTCATTTTTATCAATCTCGCCCTTTCCCCCGGCAGAGACTTGAACCGCAGGGAATAATTTAAGTCCGGAGAACATACAGGTCTCCCTGAAGCTATGGACGATGGGATCGGCCGTATGGGCATTGGGATCCCCGCAGACAGTAATCAGGCCGATCCTCTTCCCTTTCATCATCGGAGCATACGCCCTGTGCCATTTCCAGTTCCCATCGAAGAAGGCGCACCAGCGGTCCAGATAGGCTTTCATCTGGGAGGTCATTGCCCAAAAGTAGAGAGGAACGCTGTGGATAACGGCGTCCGCTTTCAGAATCTTTTTGTGAATTTCAAGCATATCATCCCGGATCACACAAATACCTGTCTCATTACACTTCGTGCAATCGAGACACCCCGAGATTTTTTTTCGATTCAGGATGATCTTTTCCACCCTTGCCCCCATCTCCCTTGCCCCTGCCAATGCCTGATTTAGAAGCATATCGCTATTTCCACCAATCCTTGGGCTCCCAAGTATCCCCAGAACTTTCATGTTTTTCCTCCTCTCAAATGATTTTAATCTGCTTATAAATCTTTGACTTAACAAAGTCAATCTTTCGATTTTTTCAATAATGAATGATTCAAAGTGGCTCATGTCTTCGAACCCCCTTGACACTCTGTTCTGTATTTAGTACGCTTCATTCGAAGTCTAAGACCCTATTAAAATACAAACGCATTAAATGAGATGCTGAAACTAGTTCAGCATGACAAGAAAAAGTCTGTCATTCCGAACTTGTTTCGGAATCTCGAATTTTGGAATGACAATAAATTAATTGCGTTTGTATTAGTTTGTCCGGAGTGAGCGAGCATGAAACGAAAAACGAAGGTAAAAAAAGAATTAAAGGAAGGCCTAAAAGCCCTGAATTAGAGATCATCGACTTAAGTGAACTAAAGAAAAAGATCAAGGAAATCAAAAAGAGAAAGACAGGTCTTTACCACAGGTGGAAAAAGAGTTCATGTAAAAGGTGAAGGCTGAGGTTCAGGTTTAATAAGGATGAAAAAAGCCAGAAGAAAAGAAGATGCTTCATTTAAAAAGGACTCACAGAAGCAAGAGGGATGTTCCTTCGGCTGGGAGAAATTGATTGAGATGAAGGAAAATAAGACCCAATTTTTCGCCGGGGATGGGTTTAAACGGTTGCGAATTCTTGACATCGATGGGAAGACAAAAAATATCCATATGATTTGTGAGCTGGGAAAGAAGACCTGGCCTTTAAATTTCTGCAAGTTAGAGGAGTTGCATCAATTGATTCACGACGGAAAGATCGAACTGCTCCCCTATGAGATCGATCGACTGATGCCCACCTGGGGAAACTTTATCACCGGTCTATTTAAATAT
>VGRU01000116.1 GCA_016875255.1 Deltaproteobacteria bacterium | reverse complement strand
AATCATCACCTGTTTGGTGAATCATGATGGCCAATGGCCCTTTGTTTCAATGTATCGCATTCTAAAAGGGTGTGAGGCATCTCGGCCTCCCTTGTGAGATAGGGTGAATCGCTCAATTTAGGTTATAGTCATTTGACCATCCGACTATTCAACGATATGACTATTTGACTACCCTTCCTAACCCCATAAGATCAACCCCATCGAATAGGGATGGGTAAGCAGCGGATGAGATGGAAGGACGCGGATTCTAAAGCCGAAACGGCCAACAGACTGACAGGGGATCTCCCCTTTGAATGTGGTCTTATCTCCATTCTGTTGAGAAGGCTGAAGTGAAAGGAACGACCGGCTGAAGAAATTCGCTTTCGAATCGACAGGGCCATAGTAGACCTCTACGGAGAGGTCCTGAGGCGTCAGTTCTAACAGGCTGATGTCCACTTCCACAGGGAGGGTTTCTCCGAGAGCAACCCCCTTTCTCGCATCGGTTCTCTTTCCCTTAATCTCGATTCTACTCCAATTCTTTCTCAATCGGTTCGTCCAGGCGGTCAGGTCCCGGAGACCTTTAAAATTTTCCGCCCGGATCTGGTCCCACCTCAGGGATGACGGAATATAGAAACGGTGAAGATAGTCCTGGACCATCCGGTGTGAGTTGAAATAGGCGGCCAGGGTCTTCATCGACTGTTTCATCATCCGTATCCATTCTCTGGGAAGATTATCCCTTCCCCTTTCATAGAACAGGGGAACGATCTCCTTCTCCAATAGACCGTAGATGGCGTGGCTTTCGATCTCGTCCTGATCCCTTTGATCATCATACTCCTCACCGCTTCCGATGGCCCATCCCAGGCCGGGAGCATACCCTTCCACCCACCAGCCGTCGAGGATGCTCAGGTTGAGCGCTCCGTTGGCCGCTGCTTTCATTCCGCTCGTTCCGCACGCCTCGAGCGGACGCCTGGGGTTGTTGAGCCAGACATCGACTCCCTGCACAAGATAACGGGCCACATTGAGATCGTAATCTTCGATGAAGACGATCCGGTGTTTGAACTCGGGCCGGCGGGCCAGATGGACAATATTCTTAATCACCTCTTTTCCAGGATGATCCTGGGGATGGGCCTTTCCGGCAAAGATGATTTGAACAGGCATCTGAGGATCATTGAGAATTTTCGCCAGCCGCTCCGGATCGCTCAGGATCATATCCCCCCGTTTGTAAGTGGCGAACCTTCTTGCGAAGCCGATGGTCAGCGCCTCCGGGTTCAACACCTCGGAGGCCATCTGAACCGCTCCCTTCTTTGCGCCCTGGTGGATGAGCTGATCGATAAGTCTTCGCCGTGCGAAGCCGATCAACCGCTCCCTTCTTCGTTCATGGGTCCGCCAGAGTTCCGAATCGGGAATCCGTTCCACCCTCTCCCAGATTTTTCTGTTATCGGGATCCTCTGCCCAGCGCCTGCCCAAATAGCGGTCCAGAAGTCCGGCTAAATCGCCGGAGATCCACGAAGGGATGTGGATTCCATTTGTAATGGCGTCGATCGGAACATCCGCTTCAGGCAACCGGGGCCATAATTGGCTCCACATCCGCCGGGATACGACTCCGTGGAGCCGGCTGACCCCGTTAGACCTTGCTGAATGCTTGAGCGCCAGAACGGCCATATTAAAGGAACGGTCCACTCCTCTCTCTCCCTGAATGCCGAGGGCCATAAAATCATCGAGCGAGATGCCAAGAGAAGAGATATATTGTCCGAGCACAACGGAGACCAGGTTCCGGTCAAAGACATCGATCCCCGCCGGAACAGGGGTATGAGTCGTAAAAACGCTGTTTGTATGGACAGCCTCTTGCGCCTCTTCAAAAGAGAGATTGGATTTTTCCATGAGACAGCGGATCCTCTCGAGGATGGCAAATGCGGAGTGGCCTTCATTCATGTGGAAGACCGAAGGCCTCACTCCCAGTCGGTCAAGGGCTCTGATTCCCCCGATGCCCAGGATAGCCTCCTGTTTCAAACGCATTGCCCCATCTCCTCCGTAAAGGGCGGAGGTGATATCCCGATCCCTCTCCTCGTTTTCAACCGTATTGGTATCGAGCATCCACAAAGGGATTCTTCCCACCCGGACTCTCCAGATCCGGGCCTTGACCTTCCGGTCTTCGATCTCCACTTCGACCGACAGAGGCTCGCCCTTTTCATTCCTTTCGAGTTCAACCGGAAGAATGTGAAAATCGTTGTCCGGATAGGTCTCCAATTGCCAGCCATCTCCATTCAGATACTGGCGGAAATAACCTTTCTGATAGAGCAGGCCCATCCCCACCATATTGATGCAGAGGTCGCTTGCTGACTTCAGGTGGTCGCCTGAGAGGACTCCGAGACCTCCCGAGTAGATGGGAAGGCAATCCGTCAGCCCGTACTCCGCTGAGAAATAGGCCACGGTAAATTCGACAGGAGTCTCCAGGCCGAAATCATAAGGCTTTCTCGCCTCGCAATAATGGCGGATCTCCTGATAGATGCGGTCCATCTCGAGCAGAAATCCCTCATCATCAAGAAGTTCTTCGAGCCGTTCTCTTCCCAGGCGGCCGAGCATGGCGATCGGGTTATGCCGGGTCTCCTCCCAGAGATTCGAATCAATGGACCTGAAAAGGTCGATGGCCTCAATGTTCCAGCAGAACCAGATGTTTCGCGCCATCTCCTCCAAGGGTTTCAGACGTTCCGGAATCTGCGGAACCACGGTGTAGAGTGTGATCTCTTTCATCTTTGATTCATCCTCGAATACAGTGTAAAGGCAAAGGTTACGGTCACGAAGCCCGTATCGGTTAAAAAGGCTACGTTTGTCGTTGTCGAAGCTCGTATCGATGCTCGTCAAAGATTCTCGAAACTCGATTTTCTTGTTCCGAGATTCGGGCTTCGATACGAGCATCATCACCGATAAACGAGTTTCGACGGAGTCCCTATGACCTTAAACAACGGGCATCGTCACCGTGACCGTTGGACGTTACTCTTCTCGCTCCTCCGGTCTGTCCGAAAGCCGGTCTCTCCATCGCTGAGAGAGAGGCCTGGTCGATTTGGAAAATGCCGTGGATGTCGAGGATGAGGCCGGCCCGGCCATCCCCCATGATCGTAGCGCCTGCCACTCCTTTCACATCCCTCAACCTCTCCCCTAAATTTTTAATCACGACCTCTTGTTTCCCGACCAGATCGTCCACCAAGAGGCACTTCTGCACCCCTTCGTTTTCAACCACAATGACCAGCGTCTCCCATGGAGCCTGCCTCTCCGTGGCGACTCCGAGGAGTTGATGAAGCCGGATCAAAGGGAGAAAATTCTCTCTCACCTTGATCAGATCTCCCTTCTGATGGATGGAAAAGACATCTTCCCGCCGCGGCTTCAGGGTCTCTTTGATGAAGACGGTGGGAATGATGTATCGCTCCTCGCCGACCCGGACGATAATTCCGTCCATGATCGCCAGGGTGAGTGGAACGCGCATGATAAAACGGGCGCCCTTTCCCTCACACGAGAAGATCTCGACCTTTCCCCTCAGATTCTCAATCGCCTTCTTCACCACATCCATCCCCACTCCGCGGCCTGAAATATCGGTGACCTGATCCGCCGTTGAAAACCCGGCCTCGAAGATGAGGTTATCGATCTGGTAATCGGTCAACATCTCATCGGAGACGAGCCCCCGCTCTCTTGCCTTTCTTAAAATCTTTTCCCGGTTCAGACCCTGGCCATCATCCCCGATCTCGATGACCACATTTCCTCCCTTCTGGTAGGCCCTCAAAAAGATATTTCCCGTCTCCGTTTTTCCTGTTTTCCGCCTCTCTTCCGGAGGCTCGATCCCGTGATCGATGGCATTGCGAATCATATGAACCAGGGGGTCATAGAGGCTCTCCACCATATTGCGGTCAATCTCCGTCTCCTCGCCGGACATGATCAACTCCACCTGCTTCCCGGATTTCTTCGCCAGGTCCCGGACCAGACGAACCATCTTCTGGAAGGTCTGCCGGATCGGGACCATCCGGAGGGACATGGAGATCTTCTGGAGATCGGCTGTGATCCTTTTAAACTGTGAAAAATCCCGCACCAGCTTCTGATCCCGGAGGGATGAAAAGAGAGGATTTTGTTCCACCAGGGACTGGGCAATCACCAGCTCACCGATCATATCGACCAGGTTGTCCAGCTTATCCGTGTCAACCTTTACTGAAGCCTCATTGAACTGGGATGAGATTCGTTTCTGTTCTCTCAGGGCATCGAGGACCTGCTTCGGTCTGGCCTTGTTCTCCTTGATCAGAATCTCCCCTAATTTTAAACTTGCCCCCTCTCCCTGTTCCTTCAGGGCTTCGGAAATATCCTCGGAAGAGACCACGCCCTTTGAGCTGAGGATCTCTCCGAGACGCGGGGCTTTCTTATCCTCAGGATCTGCTTCCGTCCTCTCCTGTTCGAGCCCTTCGGCCGGCGGACCGCTCCCCTTGAGGATCTCGATCTTCTTCAGATAGGGTTCCAGTTCAAATGTGGAACATTCCATCCTGCCCGATTCAATATGGCCCCTCAAATCGAGAATCATATTTTTCAGCAGGTCTACCGATTCGAGAATAAAATCAACCATTCCCTGCGTGATTCGAAGCCTCCCGTTTCTTGCCTCATCGAGCAGGGATTCCACGGCATGGGAAAATTTTTGAATATCGTGGAGGTTAAGAAACCCCGAAACTCCCTTGATGGTATGAAAGGGGCGGAAGATGGCATTGATATACTCTCCGTTTTCCGGAGATTGCTCCAGACTGATCAGATTCAGCTCGATCGTTCCAAGATGTTCCAGAGCCTCTGAAATAAAATCCTTGTAAAATTCGATATCCTGATCCACAGGAAATGAAGATGAAACCTTCTCCTCTCTTTCGCCGCAGGTTTCACTCTCGCTCCCGGCAGGCCTCTTCTCCCCGGTCAGAGACTTCCATCTTTTCCATAACGATTCCTCTTCGGACGACTCCGGATGATCGGGGAAGGCGATCCGATTCTGGATCACCTTCACTCCGGTTCTAATCAGGCTGAGGCCCTCATGGAGATCCGGACACTCATTCAGGACGATTTTTTCAACCACCTTTCTAATGGCCTGGCCCAGCGGCTGAATGGAATGAAAGCCGCTTGCCATGCCTATCTTTTCCGCTTTCTCCAGTTTCTCGAGGATGGCGCCCAGGCCGGGGAGATCGTCCGGCTCAACCATCACGCTTTGAATCGCTAATTGCTCGATCAGCTCGAAAAGGTCCGCCCTATTTTCAACCATCTTTCACCCCTTTTATTGAATGACGTGACTGTAAACCCCGTTAGAAATTCCAGCGGGGCATTATTTCTAACGGGGTAAACCGTGTCCGAAACCATTCCTCATCCATAGGCTATAGGACAAATTGTAGCATCTGGGTAAATTGAGATTGATCATCGTCTTTTTCCGTTATTCATTCTATTTATCGGGTAAAACGCAATTTTCCTTAAATGGCATTAAAGTTAGCCTCTTTTAGAGCCGATGAATAATTAAAACTGTTCAAAGGCTGTCTCTTTATGATTACCGTCACCCGGTTGAATAACACTCCTATTGTGGTTAATCCCGATCTCATCGTTTTTATTGAAGAAACACCCGACACCATCATTACGCTTTCTAATGGAGAGAAGATAACGGTTCAGGAGTCGGTGAGCGAGGTCATTAAAAGGGTGACCGATTACAGGAGATGTATTTTCAATCCATCGATACCAATCGAATAAAAGACCTGGGATATTGGAATGATGGAATGATGGGAAAGGATGTAAACAGGAATAGGAGCAATTCGTTTTTTTTCCGAAAAACCTATTCTTCCAATCTCTTGCGCGTTCTCTTATGGATAAAGCCACTTTAATCGGACTCATACTCGGCATAGGAGCAATCCTAGGAGGACAAGTCCTCGAGGGAGGTAGCATCCATTCCATCATGCAGGCGACGGCGGCCCTCATCGTTCTGGGTGGGACCTTCGGAGCTGTCTTTGTCAGCTTCTCCTTTGATGGAGTCATGGACGCCTTTAAGGGAGTGAAGATTGCCCTCAAAGAACCTTCTCATGATCCTCATCAGATGATTGCCCAGATTACCGGTTATGCCAATAAGGCCCGGAAAGAGGGTATTCTCTCTCTCGAAAAAGAGATCAAGAATGTCGAAGATCCCTTTTTAAAAAAGGCCCTCACCATGGCGGTCGATGGCATCGAGCCTCATGCCATTCGTGATGCAATGGAAATGGAACTGGGGTATCTCGATGAACATGGCAAGACGAGCTCAAAGGTCTTCAAGGCCGCAGGAGGATATGCTCCAACCATCGGCATCCTCGGGGCGGTGCTGGGCCTGATCCATGTGATGGAGAATTTGAATGACCCCTCGAAACTCGGATCAGGGATCGCAACCGCTTTTGTTGCGACGGTCTACGGAGTGGGATCGGCCAATCTCCTGTTTCTGCCCATCGCAAGCAAATTGGAGCTTAGACACCGAGGTGAGATGATCCTGAAGGAGCTGACCCTTGAAGGAGTGGTGGCGGTCTCCACGGGTGAAAACCCGAGATTGATCGAAGAGAAGTTGAATGCTTTTCTGACGGAGAAGCAGAAGAGCCTCAACGCTACAGAATCGAAGAAATAGGATTTTCGAGTAACAAAAATTTTAACCTTTTGACAAAAAGTCGTTTTGAGAAAGACCACCCCGCTTGATTAGTAATAAATTTCTTTATGATCCCAATCGCTTACGAGGATTTTGAATGTGGTATGTCTCTTGCAGATATGGAACCTGATGGAGGAAATCATTTAACCAATGGCCAGAAAGAAGAAAAAGCACGGCGAAGAAGAACATGAAAACATGGAAAGATGGCTGGTCTCCTATGCGGATTTCATCACCCTTCTCTTCGCTTTCTTTGTGACGATGTATTCAATGTCGAGGGTGGATGAAAAGAAGATGGGTTCTGCCGTCGAGTCTCTTCAGAGGGCTCTGGGCTCTGTGATGCCAATCCAGATGACCCATAAGGAGCCGGGGGTATTTTCGAATCAGGTCGTTCCCATCCATTTCAGCATCAGCCCTCCCATAGAAGGAAAGGCTTACACTCCGGATGGAAGGGCTCTCATTAAGATGGCCGAGGACATCAAGAAGGGGATTGAGGATATTTCGAAGGGGAAGACAACGTCTAAAGCCAGTTCAAACATGGCCCATCAGATCAAGTTCATTCTCGAAAAAAGGGGGCTGGTCATCCGGGTTTCCGAACACATCTTCTTTAACTCCGGAGAGGCTTTTATTCGTCCGGACATGGAGCCGGTCCTCAATGTCCTGGCCCAGACCCTCGAAAAGATTCCCAATCACATCCGGATCGAAGGCCATACCGATAATGTTCCCATCAATACTCCCAGATTTCCTTCCAACTGGGAGCTTTCAACGGCAAGGGCAACAATGATCGTCCGTTATCTGCTTGACCACTTCCGGTTCGATCCGGACTGTCTCTCGGCCACAGGTTATGCTGAATTCCGGCCTGTCGATACGAACAGCACCCCCGAGGGAAGGCTCCAAAACCGGAGGGTCGACTTCGTCATCCTGAGCAACAAGGAGATGGAATCCGAACCTCAGAAGGAAACTGTCCAGGAGCAGAAGAACCCGATTTAGGCTTTCTTTGATATGGTGGAAGAGGAAGGGGTCAGCGGAAACTTTACGGAGAAGAGGGTTTCGCCTTCCTTGAAATGAGGTTCGATGGAAGCTCCGTAGGGAGCGAGGAGTTTTTGGGCCATAAATAATCCCAATCCGTAATGGCTACCGTTTTTCGTTGTAAAGAAAGGGTTAAAGAGCCGGGGCCGAAGCTCATCAGGGATGCCACAACCCGTATCCGTGATCACCGCCTGAATATGATCGTTCCCGGCCCGGGTGGTCAGCGTCAGCTCCTTTCGGGGGGTCTCTTCCATGGCCTCCACCGCATTCTCGATCAGGTTCGACAGACCCTCGCTGAAATCGACCTCATGGCCCCGGAGCGAAGGCAGACGGCCTGAGAAGTTTTTCTTCACCTTGACATGGTGTTTGAAAAAAAGGTGGTGATGAAACAGTCCGATCTCCCTTTCGATCACCTCATTCAAATTGATCTTTGGGGAATACTCCTTTCCATCGGGACTCTCTCTCGGATGCAACACCTCCAACATCGATTTCAACTTATCGATCTGGGCCATGCACTGGTCCATCTTCTCCTGGATGGAGGAATGGCTCTTTCCGTCCTTTCTGGCCATCGTCCTTTGAATCATCTCCATCTGCATGGAGAGGATCTGGATGGATCCGTTCAGGTTATGGACGATACCGCCCATCAATGATCCCACCCTGGCATACCGAGAGCGGTCTTTAAGCAGGTTAAAAAGTGGGCTAACCCGATCGAATATATCTAATTCAGACACCCCTGTTTCCTCTGATGACCTTAAAATCATCTCTATTTTATTCATGCTTTCTTCTTTGTCAAGTAAAAAAGAAAAAAGGGGACAGGCTACTTTTTTATCTTGGAATTAATTAATCCTTCATCAATTACTCATGACATAAGGAAACGATTTAAAAAAGTAGCCTGTCCCCTTTTTTACTTCAGCTTCTTCAGCAGGATCTTCTTGAAGGTGGAGAATTCCTGTTCCGTGATCGATCTTTCCTTTTTAAGGTCAGCCAGACGCTGAAGACTCTCAAGCGCCTTTTCCTCAGCCTCCCTCTTCTTCAAATCGAAATCCGGAGCAAGAGGACTGACCTGTTTGAGGATCAGTTCCATCTCCGGATTTTTCTTTTCTCCGAACATCATCCAGCAGATGCTCAACACATGGCTCAAATGTTCATCCCAGGTCTCTTTCAACCGTCCCAGTTCTTCCTTCGTCTCTTTCAGCATCCGGAGGAGGTCTCTGTTCTCCCGGATCAGAGAAATCTTTTCACAACCATTCTGAATGAGGATCTCCAGTTCATCTAATTTGAAAGGTTTCCGGATATAATCATAGGCCCCTCCCCGGATGGCCTGAATGGCCGAATCGAGGGAGGCGTAACCGGTCATGATGATGACGATGCTGTCGGGATAGCGGCTCTTGACTTCATTGAGAAGTTCAATCCCATCCACCTCCGGCATGATGAGGTCGGTGAGGAGGATATCGAAACCCTCCTTTTTCAGCGCCTCGAGCACCTCTCTGCCATTCTGAAACACTCGAACGGTCCGGTTCCCTCCGGAAAGAGAGTCTCTCAGAATCTCTCGAAGTTCATCTTCATCCTCTGCGATCCAGATACGAATTGGCTGTGCCGGACCTGGGTTCATTTTTAAATCCCGTTCGAATTGAAGAAAACGAGGATATTGTGACCGGAACGTGCCCCGCCCCGCCAATGCGGGATAGGCGGGGTCAAGGGGCACAATATAAAATGAGATTACCTTACCGGGAAGCCCCGCCCTGTGGGCGGAGAGCTTCATTATCTTCTTACATCTAAAAACCTCGAAGGATGGGCCGCTTTCCCCATATAGCCGCGGATCGTGAGCATCCCTTGAAAGGCTTTCTGCAACTCGGCCTTGACCTCATTCCGCAAAGCCGCAATTCGTTTCTGACACTCATCGTCAAAGGTCATCACGGTTTGAAGCACTTCTTCGATCGCCCTGTAGAGCAGGAGAATCTCTTCCCTTAATCGCTCCGGCCATTCGGTCCCGGAAAGAGGAGGCTTACCCGCAATCCTTCTGATTTCATCGTCCATCCGGTCAATCCGGCCGATCAGCTCCTGGCGCTTCGCCATCCACCGGGTCACCTCTCCCATGTCCGGCAGGTCCAGGCTCGCCCTCATCGATTCGGAAATGGATAAAAACTCTTTCAGGGTCCTCAGCTTTTCTGTCAGGTACTGATGAAACCGAAAAGGGTCCATGCTCTCCTCAACGCAACAGGATTCCTTCCTCCGGAGTGGAGAAAGACAGATCCTCCTTCTGGGGGAAGATGTTTTTACCGCCTGGCTGGCGATACAAGGCTTCCTCCCAGGCTGATTTCAACTGTTCAAGCATTCCCGCCACCTCGCTAAACCCGTTCACATCCCTTCTGTGATCGCTTTTCAGAATATGACCGATCATAAATCCATAAAGGCGATCCAGTTGTTTTGCGATCTCTCCCCCTCTTTCAAAGTCGAGGGTCTCTCTCAAATGATTGAGGAGATCCAGCGTCTTTTGAACCGCCCTGCCCTTTGCCTCATAATCCCGGGACAGATATTTCGTTTTCGCCTGAACCAGACCCTGGATGGCCTCCTCATAACAGAGGATGATCAGTCTCTTCGGGTCTGCGGTCAGGATGGAAGATTTCTGGTAAGCCTGGTATCCGGATCCAAACATATTGATAATGCCTCCTCCCTCTAAAAACCTAAATCCAAATTTCTAAACTCTCGATTCTTAAGGCTACCTCTAAAAATGTCATTTCTGCGAAAGCAGGAATCCATAAGTTTTTGACATTACTGGACTCCCGCCTTCGCGGGAGTGACAAATTGGGAATTATTAGAGGTTCCCTTAACTCTAACCTCTTAACTCTTAACTGACAACGTTCAAGACATCGTTTACTGATTTTACGTTCAGGACATCGTTTACTATTACCCCAATTGAGTCAAAAGTTTTATAAAATCCCCTCTAACTCCCCTTTGCCAAAGGGGAGAACCCATGATC
>VGRU01000115.1 GCA_016875255.1 Deltaproteobacteria bacterium | reverse complement strand
CTTCGGGCTGAAGAATCTTCCAAAATGGATAAACTTTTTCTATTTTTTCATCGGGCTTATAAGGGATGGGCTTCCCTGCTTCATCCAGGCATTCGACGGTAACGGCCTGGATATCCTGGATATCTTTGGATTTATTGGTGATCTTGATGCTGCCCTTGAGACTCGGCGTCCCGACGACTTCTTTGGAGGCTATGTTTACGGTCATGACAACCTTGAGGTCGCTAAGTTCCACAAGAAAAGCCTGTCCCTTAATCTCAGACTTCGGTGGAACCAGATTCTTTGTGACATGCTCTTCTGTTGGAGCCTCCACCTTTCGCTCCTTAGCACAACCCAAAAATCCTATGGCCAGACTTAACGTTAATAAAATAAAAATCTTTATGAAATGCATACACTGTTCTCCTTTTTTGGTTAGGGGTTGGTAGAAACATCAGGTTTTTAGATCCGGCGCCTCCTTTCACATTTTTGCCGGTTTTCGTTAACAGGTTCTTTGACCCTTCATGAAAAAAATGGAAGGGAATGATCAGGTTGATGGTTTCCGACACCTGCTCTTTTTGTGGGTTCTTTTCATTTACCCCGTTAGAAATAATGCCCCGATGGGATTTCTAACGGGGTTTACTTGCCGGAAATCCGGGGACTCCTGAAGTATTTCAATAGCTCGGAATCCGATTCGAGAAGGATCGTTGTCTTTCCCTCAAAAAGTTGTTCATACGTTTGGAGTCTCCTGAGAAAAGAGTAAAACTCCGTATCCTGTTCAAAGGAAGAGATGTAAATCTCCGTGGCGCGTCCATCTCCTTCGCCGAACAGCTTCATCTGCTGGCTATAGGCTTTGGCAAGAATGATCTCCTTCTCTTTGTCCGTTTCGGCTTTGATCTCTCGCGAGCGCTGTTCTCCCTCGGCCCTGTACCGTTTTGCAATTCGGTGGCGTTCTGCCTGCATACGGGCATAGACACTGGCCTGGACTTCTTTAGGAAGGTCTGCCCGCTTGATTCGAACATCAATGATCTTGATGCCGAATCGTTTTGCCTGCTCATGGGCGTCTTTTGCCACGGTCTCGACGATCTTCTCCCTCTCCTCTCTGATGAACCCGATAAACGCGTGTTTAGCAATCTCCTGCCTCAGCCGGGCTACCAGAATATCTTCCAGGCGGGCCAGGGCCCCTGTTTCGGTCCTCACGCTCCGGTAAAATTCCAGAGGGTCTTCGATCTTCCACCTGGAGACATGATCCACGACCACCCTTTTCTTGTCGAGGGTGATATACTCCACGGCGACGGCGTCCGTTGTGAGAACCCTCTTCTCAAAGAGGTTTAAGGTTTGAATGAAGGGTATCTTAAAGTGCAATCCGGGTTCTTTAATCGTTCTGACATACTTTCCGAACTGGGTGATAATCGCCTGTTCTTTCTCATCAATGGTAAAGGCTGCGCCCGAGACGAGAAGAAGACCGAAAAAAATCAAAACAACAATCGCCATCCGCTTTTTTCCGCTCATCATGCTTTACTCCTTTTTGCGTTCTTTTTCTTTAATGGTGACGCCTTCCTTCAATGGAAGCCATTTCAGGACCGAATTTCCCCCCTCCGGAGGGAGAATATACTTCTCCTTGCCCGGCAAAATCTTCTCCATGGTCTCGAGATAGAGCCTCTCCCTAGTCACTTCTTTCCCCTTTCGATAGGCCCTGAGCACATCTAAAAATTTCCCGGCATCTCCCTGCGCCCGGATGACCCTCTGTTCTTTATAAGCCTCCGCACTCCGGAGCATCTGAACCGCCTCCCCTTTTGCTTTGGGGATGAGGTCTTCTCGGTATCCCTCTGCCTCGCGCATCACGCGCTCCCGATCCTCCCAGGCTCTCACCACATCGTGAAAAGCATCCTTAACCTCCTCGGGCGGGTCCACCACAAGCAGTCTGGCCTCGGTCACCATCAATCCTGTCTGGTATTCGTCAAGAAGGCTTTGAAGATATTTCTTTATCTCGTCCTGAACAATCACGCGGCCCTCGGTCATCGTGAAGTCAATCGTATTTCTTCCCACCACGCTTCGAAGGGCCACCTCCGCAGATGACTTTAAGACCGCCTCTGCATTCCTGACACGGAATAAGAACTGGGAGGGATCCTTAACGACATATTGGACAAAAAGCTGAGCGTCCACGATGTTCTCGTCGCCGGTGAGCATCAGAGCTTCTTTAGGTTCGGGTCTCACCTTGCCGGTGTAGGGATCTGTCCTTAGCCCAACCTCGGCTCTTCTCACTCTGGCCAAATGAACCACATCATGGGTTTGAATGGGCCAGGGGAATCGATATCTCAAGCCTGGAGAAGTTTGATCCACAATCTTTCCAAATTGGCGAATCACTCCCATCTCCCCTGGGCCGACCATATAGGTTCCAGACGCAAGCCAGATGACGATGGGGATGATTAACAGAATGAAGAAAAACTTCTTCCCACCCCATCGTCTGATCTTCTCCTGAACATTTCCCAGCACCTCCTCTAATGAAGGACCGCTGTAGCCTTGTCCTTCACTCCCTCTAATAAATTCATCATCTTTCCAGGCCATCATTTCTCCTTTCGTATAGATTCGCTATCAGAAATCAGTATAATTAAGGGTTCCGTTTAACAGCAACGGTAAAGATGCCCGTATCGTTAAATTGAAAATGACGTTTGTCGTTGTCGAAGCTCGTATCGAAACTCGTGAATAGAATCTGGAGGCTCGAGCGTCGTTTTTCGAGCCTCTTGCTTCGATACGAGCATCGTCACCCATAACCGTTTGACTATCAATCCAAACGTGCTTCGTAACCGTAACCCAAACACCCGGAGCATTTTTATGGTTTGAGGGTGACGCTACCGTCATTAAAGATTGCCTGTCAATATTGAAGGAGGCCTGATCAGAGAGGGTTCCTGTGAAATTCACATCCGACTCGAGGAGGTGATGATAAACTGACCCGGCCTCCTTCATCTCTTTTAAAAGCAAAAAGAATACCAAAATAGAAAAACCAAATTCCCTTTAGATTTCAATCATTGAAAACTCAATAAAAATGCAAAAGGGGGAAAAGTGAGGCAAAAAGAAACAGTCTGGGGCAAAACAGGGCAGATGGATGAGCCATTAAGCAGATTGATACTTGTAAGAAGAAATATTACGTCTTTTAAAAAATTCTAAAGCGATATGGGGAAAGAGGGCATAGGTGAGAATATCTTCCTCGGATTCCGTGACACCCTTCAGTTCTTTTCGGAGACGGTCCATGGCATGTGGAATGAGATCGGCGGGTCTCCCGTTAATCGGTTTTTCATCCTTCAAGGCCTTCTTCTGAAGTTCCGGATCGACAGGACCTGGCGTCTCCCCATATCCTCCTCTGAGAAGCTCCCGGGTCTCACTCGTAATCACTCTATACCTTTCGCCTGTAAGAACATTGAGCGTGGCCTGAACAACGATGAGCTGAGAGGTTGGGGTCACAAGCGAGATATAACCCAGATCTTTCCTCACCTTCGGGATCTCCTCAAGAATCTCATTCAGACGATGAAGGGCTTTGATCTGACGGAGCTGGGCTACCATATTGGACATCACCCCGCCCGGGATCTGGGTTGCCAGGATCTTCGAATCCACTCCTCCCAAATCCGTCTCAAATTCCTTGTACTTCTTTTTCATCTCCCTTACGTCGTCTGCAATTTCGGCTAAGAGATTCAGGTCTAAGCCCGTGTCATAGGGAGTCCCTTTTAATGCGACGACAAGGCTCTCCGTCGGTGGCTGTCCTGTTCCCTCGGAAAACGGGGAGAGAACCGTGTCAATAATATCCACCCCGGCCTCGACCGCTTTCAGGCAGGTCATCGCGCCCATTCCACAGGTGTCGTGGGTATGCAGATGGACAGGGACGCCAAGAGATTTTTTTAATCGTTTAATAATCTTGTAAGCGGTATAGGGGTCGAGAAGTCCTGCCATATCTTTTAAACAGAAAAGATCTATCCCCAAATCCTCAAGCTGCCGGGCCTTTTTCAGGATGAGGTCAACGGTATGAACAGGGCTGATGGTGTAACACACCGTTCCTTCGGCAATTTTGCCAATCCTCTTTACGGTCTCAATCACCGTCTTTAAATTTCTGACATCATCTAACGCATCAAAGGGACGGAAAATGTCAATCCCGTTCTCCGCCGCCTTCTCCACAAAACGGACCACCACATCATCAGGGTAATGGCGATACCCTACAAGGCTCTGGCCCCGAATCACCATCTGCATCTTTGTATTGGGCATCCTCTTTTTGATCTCACGAATTCTCTCCCATGGATCCTCATTTAAATAGCGGATACAGGAATCGAACGTGGCTCCTCCCCACATTTCCACGGAATGATATCCCACCCTGTCCAGCTTCTCGGCGATGGGAAGCATATCCTCCAATTTCATGCGGGTGGCGATTTTGCTCTGGCTGGCATCCCGGAAAATGGTATCCATGATTTTGATCGGTTTCTTTTTCATTTTTACTTCCTTCACGACAGCCGGGTGACCTCTTTAGAAATCTCAACAAATGTCTCATCGAGAATGGAGACCATCTTATCAATCTGTTCTTCCGTGACGATGAAGGGCGGAGCCAGAAGCAGGTGGTCTCCTTTGATTCCATCTGCCCCTCCGCCACCGGGATAGGTGATTAGTCCCTTCTCAAAAGCACGGTTGGCGATGAGACCATTGAGTTTCAACTTGGGATCGAAGGGCTCCTTGGTCTTTCGATCCCTCACAAATTCAATCCCTGCGAAAAGGCCTTTCCCCCTCACGTCTCCCACGATCTCATGCCGGTTTAAAGACTGAAGGGAACGCAGGAAATACTCTCCCATCTTTGCCGATCTCGAGACCAGATCATGTTTGATAAGGTAATCGATCACCGCACAGCCAATGGCACAGGAAAGGGGATTCTGGTTGTATGTATGTCCATGGACAAAGGCCCCTGAACCTTCCTTGATGATTTTATGGATTTCCTCTTTTACAATGACAGCAAAGAGGGGGGTGTATCCGCTGCTGAGCCCTTTGGCCGCAACGATCATGTCCGGGACAACCTCCCAGTGGTCGACCCCAAAATTCTTACCCGTTCGTCCTATGCCGGTCATTACCTCATCGGCGACGAGCAGTATGTCGTAATGGTCACAGATCTCTCTGATTTTTTGAAAGTAACCATCCTTTGGAACCAAGGCTCCTGCTGTGGCACCCACAATCGGCTCAGCGATGAACGCAGAGACAGAGTCCGGCCCTTCGTAAAGGATGGTCTTTTCTAAATCGAGGGCACACTCCAAGCCGCATCTCTCAGGAATCAATCCAAACGGACACCGGTAACAGTAGGCGGGTGCAATATGAGGGGTATGCTGAATGAGGGGGAGGTAGTGCCTTCTCCTCCCCGTATGTCCGGAAAGGGCCAAAGCCCCCAGGGTATTACCATGATAGCTCGTCCACCTGGAGATGACCTTATATTTCCCGGGCTTCCCTCTTTCCACCTGATATTGTCTCGCCAATTTTACTGCTGTTTCAACCGCCTCGGAGCCTCCCGATAGAAAGTAAACCCTGGTCAAACCCTTGGGTGAAAGCTGGACCAGTTTTGAGGCCAGATCGACGGCTGATTGACTCGTAAAATGTGATCCGTGGGAAAACGAAATCCTATTAGCCTGATGGACCATCGCCTCTGTAATCTCTTTCACCCCATGACCAATCCCAACAACCGCAGCCCCGCCGGAGCCATCAATATACTGTTTTCCCTCTGTATCATAGATATACACTCCCTCCCCCCGGTCTGAGGTGGGATAAAATTTTCTTGAATTTCTGTAAAAGACATGGTCCGGATTTGGTTCCTTCTTCATGCTTCCCTCCATTAAAAAGTATTTGTTGCTTCCTCCATCCTCCTCTTTCTCTGTCTCAACCTTTGAGACAAATAAACGATCCCGAAAAGGGTGATGCCCGCGAGATCAGTGATCAGGCCTGGTTTGATGAGAAGAAAAGAGGTGATTAAAAGAAGAATCCTTTCATAAAAAGTGGTTTTCATAAAAAGACAGTTTTGGACTCCGGCGGCCAGGCAGTATACACCAAAGGTTGCCGTCAACGTTGCAAGGATCACCTTGTGAGCAGGTCCGATGATGAGGAGCTCCGGGCCATAAATAAACATAAAGGGAACAATATAACCGGCAATCCCCAGTTGGAAGGCAGTGACCCCTGTCTTCATCGGGTTTGAACCAGCGATCCCGGCCCCCGCATAAGCAGCCAACGCTACAGGAGGTGTGATATCCGCCCTCGTCCCAAAATAGAAGATAAAGAGATGGGCTGCGATGGCTACCACGCCCAGCTGGATAAGGGCAGGAGCCACAAGGGCAGAGATGATAATATATTGCGCCGTGGTGGGAACCCCCATCCCCAATGCCAGACAGGCGATCATCGTGAATGGCAGCGCCAGCAAAAGAGTCCCGGCTGAGAGGTCCACAATGAGTGAGGAGAACTTCAGGCCCAGTCCGGTCATGGTAATACATCCGATGATGATGCCGGCGGAGGCGCAAGCAGCCGCCACTTCCACAGAACCAATAGCCCCTTGTTTAAAGGCTCCGAGGATATCTTTGGGAGCCATTCGAGTATGTTGCCTCAGATAACTACAGAGGATGGTGGCCAGAATCGCCCAAAAGACAGCCCTCTCAGGCGAAAAATTCAGGATGAGAAAGTAGACTAAGAGGGTGATAGAGATAAGATGGTGCCACCCACCCCATAATGTCGCTTTAAGGCTTGGAAGGTCCGCACGGGGGATTCCCTCAATCCCCATCAGGACTGCCTTGAAATGGACCTGCATGAAGATGGCGAAAAAGGAAAGCATGGCAGGGATCGCCGCGGCGATACAAACCTTGATATATGGGATCGCAAGAAATTCTGCCATGAGAAAAGCGGCTGCGCCCATGATGGGCGGCATGATCTGCCCCATGGTTGATGCCGAGGCCTCCACCGCTCCGGCAAAATGGGGAGGGTATCCTGTCTTCTTCATCAAGGGGATAGTGAAGGAACCTGTGGTCACTGTGTTGGCCACGGAACTCCCTGAGATCATCCCAAAAAAACAACTTGACACGACTGCTGCCTTTGCCGGGCCTCCCCTTGTCCAGCCTGTCAGGCTGAAAGCCAGGTCTGTGAAAAATTTTCCGGCCCCTGACTTCTGAAGGATGGCGCCGTATAGAATAAACAAAAATATAAAATTGGCTGAAACACCCAGAGGAACGCCGAACACCCCATCTGTGGACAGTGCAAGATAGGTGGATATTCTTTTGATGCTATATCCTTTATGAATCAGGAATTCTGGCAGAAAGGGACCGAGAAGGGCATAAAGTAAAAAGAAAATAGCCACCATGGGAACGGGCCAACCCGTGGATCTCCTGGCCCCCTCCAAGACGAGAAGGATAAGGAGGGTCCCCATGATGACATCCACATCAAGAAACTTCCCGGCCCGGTTCATGATGTCATAGGAGTTAATGAAGATCCAGAGGCAGATTCCGGCAGAGATCAGCCAGAAAAGAAGATCCAAAAAGCTCGGTCTCTCTTTCGGAGATAAGGATTTGGAAAAGGGATAGAGCAAGAAGATCAGGGAAGACATGAATCCCCAGTGAATGGCTCGATGATCTAAAGCAAAGAAGGGATGGAAATAGGCATAAAAGAGGTGATAAAAAGAAGCTCCAATGGCGATCAAAGTGATGAGATGGCTTAACCAACCTTTCAGATCCCGTGCCTTCCCCTCAAATTTTTCTAAAAGCTCCTTACCTTTCTCCTCAGCTTTCTGGATTTCTTGATCAAATCCTTGATCTAACATTTTTCTTCCTATTGAGTGACGGAGAGGATGATGCCCTCTCCTGGTCTCACCAGGCTATCTAAATATATTGATTTATCTTTGAAGATGAGCCTCTGTTTGGCAATTCTTCCGACTCGAATGACCAGTTCGGGAAAAACCCTGTTTAACCGGACCTTGGTCCATTTTCCGTCATAGGCTAATTGAATCTCTCTGTGATTCAGAAATTCAAGGCCTGCCCCATACCAAAGAAAGGCTTCCTCTATGAGAATGAGCTGACCTTTATCATTAATTCTGAAGGTGTCCCAGACTGGAGTTTTATCGGAGGAATGGATATAGTGCAGATAAAATTCCTCTCCAGGATTCACAGGAAAATCAAGCAGTACCTCGTTATTCTCAAAACTTTCCAATCGAAGGGAAAATCTAAAATCCCTCTCCCCGTAGCTAAGGCATGCTATTCCAAGGATGAAGAAGATCACCCCAAAAAGATGGAAGGTCCTTCTAATCTTCATTTGCATTCGAAATGAGGAGGAAAAAGATGGCCCAAGAATACTCCAGGCCAGCCTTTCCCTCCCTTTCCTTTCCTTATTTGATCGCTCCTACCTCTTTAAAATATTTGATCGCTCCCGGATGTAACGCAACAGGACTATTGACCGCATTGGAGGGGGTCAACTGAGTGGCGATCGGATGAATATCTTTCAGAGCCCATTTTCCTTTATCCACATTTTCAAAGATGGCCTTTACAATTTTGTAGGCCACATCCTCTTCCATCTGTTTATTAGCGATGAGCACATTGGAATCTCCGAGGCAGAGCACATCATTATCCACCTTGGGATAAGTTTTGGCGGGTATGGTTATTTTGACATAGTAGGGAAATTTTTTAACGATCTTATCAGCCATCGCCGCTTCCATTGGAATGAGCATGATATCCCGCGTGGCTGCCAGGTCCAATACGGCTGAGCCAGGGTAAGCGAAATTAAAGAAGACTGCATCGATCACCCCGTCTTTCAATGCCTGCACCGATTCAGACTGGGAGAGATGAGCAATCGTCAGATCTTTCTCAAGGTTAAACCCATATTCTTCTAAAATCGCTTTGGCCATGACCGCGCATCCACTACCAGGCACATCAATGGAGACTTTCTTCCCTTTTAAATCCTTGATTGACTTAATCCCCTTGCCCTGGACGGTCACAATATGCTCAGGGGCAGGGTACATCTGAAAGAGAGCCACCAAGGGAAACTTCTTTTCAAAGGGCTCCAATCCCTGTGTCGCTTTGTAAGCGATCGATCCCATGACCATTCCCATATCACTCTCTCTCGCTCCGACCAATCGGCAATTTTCAACAGATGCCCCTGTTGATTCTGCAGCGCATCGGAGATCTGTTGTTTTTTGAATGGCAACCGCCATCCCTCCACCCAGAGGATAATAGACCCCTCCTGGGCTGCCCGAGGCCAGGGTGAGGAACTTTTTCTGCGCCAGGGAAGGCCCTGCCCATAGCAGAGTCACTGCAAAAACAAGAATCCATACGATATAAAGATATCTCTTCATAAAACACCTCCTTCATATTAGAAATGCTCTGGATTGAATGACCTCTCTAACCCGCTTCACCTCCTTCCCCCCCTCAACGATCTATTTGGATGTGCTGTAATAAATCTGCTGGCGTTCCCAGATTTCTTCCAGTCCCTTTAAAGATTTCATCGTGCTCTTTTTACTGCAAACCCCGAGGGCTGTAACAATAGCATTGATGAGACTGAGAGGGGCCGTGAAAGATTCGACGAAGGAATCCATTTGATAATGGGCCGTTAAAACATGGTCGGCATATTGGGCCAAAGGAGAAATAAGGCTATCGGTGATGGCCAAAGTGTTGACTCCTCTCTCCTTTGCAAACCGGAGCACCTCAACCGTCTGTCGGGTATACCTGGGGAAACTGATCCCGATGACGAGATCCCCTTTCCCCAGTCCTAACAATCGGTCCCACATGTCTCCTATGCCGGGTTGGATCACCCAGACATTTTTTTGCAGAAACTCCAGGGCGATGCCCAGAAAAATGGCCAAGGAATAGGCGCTTCTCAATCCCACGATGATGATCCTTTCGGCCGAATCAATCGCCTTCACAAATTGCTTAAATTCCATTGAAGGGATCTGTTTCAATGTCTCTTCAATATTGTGGATGTCTGTCTGAAGAACCTTGCTCAGGACATCTCCTTCGTTAGTCACCTTTTTAACCGTCTTTTGCAGGCGGGAGGTGGTGGTCAACTTATTTTTGAAGAGGAGCCTCAACTCCCTTTGAAATTCGGGGAACCCTTTAAATCCCAGCGCCTTAGAAAGTCTTACCACGGTTGCTTCACTGACATCGACCTTTTTCGCGAGGTCTTCAACATTAAGGAAGATAGATTCATCGTCATGGGAAAGAATGTATTGCATCAATTTCCGTTGCGAAGGAGTCAGAAAAACGTTTTTCTCTTTGAGTAAATTGTTGAGTGATAACATGAATGAAATAATTTTTACATTTTTTAAAATTTGTGAAAAAAAAATATCATTATTTAAAATGTTTGTCAAGGAGAAAATTTTCACAACTCCATGGGCGTTAATGCACCGGTGAGAAGCCCTCTGGTTCCGACGGGTTTGAGGTGGCTCCCTCTGTCTTGGGTGGTTTTGGGGAAGAGGAAAGAGGGGAGTTAAAGAAAGATGATTCTCTCTCCTGGATGGGAGAGGACATGGAACAGAAGGAGATATCGCCTTAAATTTCGAGTGATCAGGAATTCTTCTTTCACAAATTCATGGCCATATTCACCTAATTTCTTTGCGATTTCGGGATGGCTCAGAAGATATCGAATTTGATAGGCTGCCCCTTCAATAGAGTAGACGAGGGCCCCTGTGAATTTAGGAATGATTTGGGCGGGAATCCCACCAACAGCACTCCCGATCACTGGTTTC
>VGRU01000114.1 GCA_016875255.1 Deltaproteobacteria bacterium | reverse complement strand
TGGGGAGATCCTGTTGAAGGGGGTCTCTCTACGGCACGGAAAGATACCTGTTCCTCTCTCCCAGATCGAAGGCAGGATTCTTTTTTCTCCCCAACAGATGCGATGGGATGGATTGAAGGCAAAGCTTGGAGATTCTTTGCTGATCCTCTCCGGGATCTACCCCCGTTCTCAAACAGGATCCAGGGAAACAAAAGCAGGGACCGTCAGGCGACTCTCGCTTCATCTCTCTTCTGCGTACCTTGACCTTGACGCCTTCTTCCCCAAGCGAGAAAAAACAACACCTGCCTCTTTTGAGAAGATCAGGCAGTGGCTTTCCCTCTGGGCGATCGAAGGTAAGGTCGATGTCGAAAAAGGGAAATATCGAAATCTCGATTTTGAGGACTTAAAATTCGAGATGAAAATGGCGGATGGTAAGTTAATCATCCATCCCTTTCAATTGAAAGCCAATGGAGGGGATCTCTGGGGCGAAGCCTGGCTACAGCCTTCAGAAAAAACCATTCGGTTTGAGATAAAGCCCCGTTTCTCCCATATGGAGGCCGCACCCCTTCTCAGGGCTCTTCTCAAGAAAGAGGATGAGGAGAAGATGCTGGTGACAGGGAGAGTTTATATCGACCAGGTGCAACTCAGAGGAGAAGGAGAAAACTTCCAGAAAGTAAAGGAGTCTCTTCAGGGAGGGTTAAGGCTCGAATTAGAGAATGGAGTGATCGAAAGAGGGAGCATCCTGGCCAAGATATTTTCGATCCTCAATGTCTCACAATTATTTAAAGGAAGGCTCCCTGATCTCAAGACCAAAGGACTTCCCTATCAGCGGATTTCGGCAAACGTTCAGGTCCAGGGGGGAGTTGCTTCCACAGAGGATTTTCTGGTCGATAGCGATGCCATGAGGATCACCATCGTTGGGAAAGTCGATCTGGGCAAGAACCTGATCGATACGAAGATAGGAGTCCACCCATTGGTCACGGTTGATATGGTGCTGAGCAACATTCCGATCGCGGGATATATCCTCACGGGAAAAGAAAAGGCTTTCCTCTCTTATGTCTACGAAGTGAAAGGAGATCTTGACGACCCCAAGATCGAAGCGGTTCCATTTAAAACCGCCGGAGAAGGTTTGTTGGGCATTTTCAGGCGCCTCCTCGAAACTCCCCTGAGACCTTTCCAGAAAAGCAATTCTGATAAAAAGTAAGAAAAGTTCGGAGTTCAGAGCTTGGCCTCCGGCCCATAAGGGCCTACGGCCCGGAGGGAGTTCGGAGATAAGAATATAAAATTTTACCAAAACAAATGTTTTTTTTCACAAGCCCAGTTTTCCCTTGACAAATAACAAGATGTTGTTGTAGTGAATAGGGGTCACACTAAATATAGCCTATCATCAATCCTAACTTCGTCAAATTCCACAACACAGGTGATCAGAAAATGGCAAGTGTCATTGAGATGAAAGAGGAACGTAAAGATTTAAAAGAAGAGTTTGAAACAACAGATATGGCCCTTTTCGTTCGCACCTCTGAAGAGTCGATGAATGATTGGAACCGCCAGAGGATCGTCGATGCCCTCATCAGAGAGACTTATATCGATGTCGATACGGCAAAAGAGATCGCCCGGGAGGTGGAAGATTTAATTGTCACCTCCAAGATCAAAATGATCACCGCACCTCTTGTCCGTGAATTGGTTGACACGAAATTGGTTGAAAGGGGGCTGGAACAGGCCCGCAAGATGCACACCCGATTGGGTATGCCCCTTTACGATGTGGACCAGCTCATCCTCCATCCCAACAAGGAGAATGCCAATGTCCCTCACGGCCCGGAGGCAACCAACCTCACCCTTGCGGAGAGGATCAAGAAGGAGTATGCCCTTCTCTCCGTTTTCTCACAGGAGACTGCGGATGCCCATATGCGAGGGGATATTCATCTCCATGACCTGGGTTTTGTGGACCGGCCTTACTGCAGCGGACAATCTCTCGAATATATTAAGCGGTTCGGCCTGAGCCTTCCCAACTCGATCGCCATGGCCAAACCTGCCAAGCATCCGGAAGTGCTCCTGGCCCATATGGTGAAGTTTGCCGCCGGCCTTCAAAGCAATTTTGCCGGAGCCATTGGCTGGGACGCTGTCAATCTCTTCTTTGCTCCCTATCTGACGGGCATGTCGGATCGGGACCTCGAACAGTTAGCGCAGATGATGATTTTTGAATTCTCCCAGCAGGCGGTCGCCCGCGGAGGGCAGGCGATCTTCACCGATCTCAATCTCTACTGGGAGATTCCAAAACACTTCGAAAATGTCCCTGCCATCGGACCGGGCGGAGAGAAGACGGGAAAGAATTACAGCGACTATATGAAAGAATCGCAGCGCTTTGCATGGGCCCTCTTCAATGTCTTCATGGAAGGGGATGGGTCCGGAAGGCCTTTCTTCTTTCCGAAGCCACTCGTCCATATCACAGAGAAGTTCTTTCAGACCCCCGGTCACATGGACTTTCTCCATCACATCTGTGAGGTCGCCTCTGAAAAGGGCAACACTTATTTTATTTTCGATCGCGGGGAAACAGCTAAAATCTCCGAATGCTGTCGCCTCAGCTTCAAACTCGATCAGACCGACCTCGAGGATGCGAAAGAACCCTGGAAGATGCGATATTGCGCCCTCCAGAATGTGACGCTCAACCTTCCGAGGATCGCTTATTTAGCGAAAGGGGATGACACCCGGCTCTTCTCCAGGCTGACGGAATTCATAGAGATCGCGGTCAAGGCCCATCTGGAGAAGAAAGTCTTCATTGAAAAGCTCCTCTCCATCGGTGAGCGGGGGCCTCTTGCCCTCTTAGCGATGAACCGGGATGGCTCTCCTTACCTGAGGATGCATCGGGCCAGCTTCCTCATCGGGATGGTCGGGCTCAACGAACTCGTCCAGGTTCATACCGGTCAGGAGATGCATCAGTCGAGGCAGGCCTTTAAATTCGGACTGAAGGTGATCGCCCACATGAAACTGCTGGTCGATAAGCTATGTGAACGCTATGGAATGCACTTTGTCCTCGAACAGACGCCTGCTGAATCGACCGCCTACCGTTTTGCCAAACTGGACCTTAAATTTCATTCGCCCCGATCAGGCCACATCGTCAAAGGCGACCTCTCGAAAGGGGAAGTCTATTATACGAATTCGACCTATCTGAACAACTCCGCCGTGCTCAATCCGATTGAACGGGTCAGGCAGGAGGGGCTCTTTCATCCCCTGATCGAGGCGGGCGCATTGACCCATATCTGGCTGGGCGAGGCAAAACCTTCAAAAGAGTCGCTGGCCAATTTTGTGATCAAGACGTTCAGGCAGACTCAAAATGACCAGATCGCCTTCTCACCGGAGTTCACCACCTGTAATGCCTGCAATCGAACGAGCCGGGGACTCCAGTCCTCCTGCTCATACTGCGGGTCGGCGGAGGTGGATGGCATCACCCGGATCACCGGCTACTTCACCAAGCTCTCCAGCTGGAACAAGGGGAAGATCGGCGAACTCCACAATCGTTACCGGAATCAGGCCTACATCGAAGCCAAAGAGGGAGGGACCGTTCTAAAAGCCGGGTGATATTTGAATGAAAGGTTACGGTTAAGGTTACGAAGCCCGTTACGTAATTCGGTTACGGTTACGTAAAAAAAATTAAAAGACGATAAACGTAGCCTTTTATTAACGATACGGGCCTCGTTACCCTTACCGTTAGACTTTTATTTTCTACATAATAAAGGAGAAAACATGGAACTGATCAAAATCTTTGTTAAAGCAAAATGCCCGAAATGTCCTGCCGCCAAAGAGATTGGGATGGAATTAAAGAGGGAGGGCGTGCCGGTTTTTCATTACGATCTGGACACGATCGATGGCCTTGCGGAAGCCTCTTTCTACAGCATTCTCTCCACCCCTTCCTTCATCATCGAGGATGAAGAGGAGAAGGAAGTGGCCAGCTGGAGAGGCGTGGTCCCAACCCTTCAGGAGGTGAGGCAGCGCCTGTTCAGAAGTAACTGATGCAACATCAATAATTAAATTTACAAAATCCCCCTTCATCCCCCTCTTTATCAAAGGGGATAGCCTGCCTGCTGGACAGGCAGGGGGAGATTTTATAAGTGAACGTGACCGGTGTTACCAATGATCCGATTTCACGATCAGGATTCGCCCTCACTCTCCCTTTTATGAATAGAAGCCATGATCGAGATCAAGGGATTCTTAGAAACTTCCTTTCTGGACTGGCCGGGAAAGATCTGTTCTGTCTTTTTCCTGCCCGGCTGCAACTTCCGATGTCCATACTGCCACAACCATCCCCTGGTCTTTGAACCCGAACAGTTCGCTTCGATCTCCCTCAAAGAGATTCTCCGGCGTCTTGACTCTCTCAAGGGTTGGATCGATGGAGTCTGCCTGACGGGAGGAGAGCCGACCCTGCATGCGGATCTTCCTCTCCTGATCCGCCAAATCAAAGAGAGAGGATTCCCGGTCAAACTCGATACCAATGGGTCCAACCCGGAGATGCTTGAAAAACTAATCGATAAAAGAGAGGTTGACTTCATTGCCATGGATGTGAAGGCGCCCCTGGACCCTTTCAGCTACCGGCGGTCAGCCGGTTGTTCCATAGACCTCGCTCTCATATCGAAATCAATTGAAATGTTGAAGCAAGGGAAAGTGGAGTATCAATTTCGGATGACGGTTGTTCCTCCACTCCATAGTGAAAAAGAGATCCGGACCCTGGGCCAGCAGCTGAAGGCTGGCCGGAGAATGACCCTCCAGAATTTCAATCCGGAGAACCCATTGGATCCCTCATTGAAGAGCACTCCTCCTTACGACCCCAAAGTGTTGAAGGAAATGGAAAAAAGAGTGCAGGAGATGGTATGAACGTTAATTACAAATCGCAGATTGAACGTTGGAACTTATTTGGGATTTGTCATTTGGAATTTGAACTTTATGTCCTCTTCCCTTAAAGAGATCCGAATGAAATTGGAGGCACTGGAGAGGGAAATCCATCTCCTGAGGCCCATCTTCGAAGCAATCCGTGATCCTTTCTTCATTCTCAATCAAAAGGGAGAATTCTTGAAGGTGAACCCGAAGGGATTGGAATTGTTGATCTACCCTCCGGAAGAACTTCAGCGAATGGTTTTCATCGATGTGGTGGCCCTCAATGACCTCAGCGCCATAAGAGAGGGTTTCGACGAGATGAATAAGGGGCGTGAGATCTCTTTGAACCTCCGCGTGGTCAACCGGCTCAGGGAAGAAATTCCCGTGGATTGCTTCGGAGCCCTCCGGGGAGAAACCTACTTGATCACCCTGCGGGATTTGAGGGAAAGGTTACAGCTCGAGGAGGAATGGGAGAGGTCAAAGAAACAGTTTATGGAGAAGATCCGGGAGAGGGATCAATACGCCAGGGAACTGCAGGCGATGAGGGACCTCTTTAAGGAGAGAACCAGAGAGGTCGAGAGGATGAAAGAGGAGGCTGTCCTGCTTTCTTATACCGACGACCTGACCGGAATCTATAACCACCGATTTTTTATTCAACAATTGACCCTGGAGGTGGAACGTCAAAAACGTTATTCCACCCCTCTCTCCCTGCTCATGATCGATATCGACTATTTTAAACATTATAACGATCACAACGGACACCTGGCGGGAGATGAGGCGTTGAAGGCCATTGCCCTTCTCATCCAGCATGGGGTCCGTCAGAGTGACATCATCGCCCGCTATGGGGGTGAGGAGTTCGCCGCCATCCTGGTCAATGCAACAAGGGAGAAGGCGATGGAGATTGCAGAGAGGGTGAGAAGAATCATTGCGGAAACTCCCTTTCCCAACGAAAAAGAGCAACCCAATGGAGATGTGACGGTGAGCGTCGGGGTGGCCACCTTTTCTTCTCCCATCTCCACGCTCACGGATCTGATCCGCAAGGCGGACAACGCTCTCTATCGGGCCAAGAGAGCAGGCCGCAATCGCATTGAGGGATGAGTTGAAAACGATCCTTGTCACCGCTGGAGTGATCATCGAAAAAAAGAAGGTCCTTGTGACTCAGAGAATGGAGGGGGCTCCCCGCGGCCTGCTCTGGGAATTTCCGGGAGGGAAGGTCAAGGAGGGTGAAGACCCGAGAAAGGCCCTGCAAAGGGAGCTGAAAGAGGAGCTCGATGTCGATGTGGAGGTGGAAAAAATCCTGGAGGCTGTCTTTCATACCTATCCCGAATATCCGATCCTTCTCCTGACCTATCGCTGCCGAATAAAAAAGGGAGTTCCCAAACCCATCGGATGTCACGACCTCCGATGGGTCGGTTTGGAGGAGTTGAATGAATTCTCTATGGCCCCTGCAGATGAACCCATCCGCAAACGCTTGGCCTCTCTTGAAGGAAGTTTTTTTTAATCAACCCATTCGACTCCCCGGTCTGAAGCCCGGGGTATGCTCAGGGTTGATACTGAGCGGCGCTTTTCCCTCGACTCTGCTCGGGATGGTGAGTCCCTTCGATAAACTCAGGGCCTTGAGCCTGTCGAGAGGCTTGTCGAACCATTACCCCGATTTAAAAATCGGGGTTTGGCGCCGTCGAACGTATCAATCTTTCATGATGGAAACGTCACACTCGAATGATGGACATAGTTGTTGGGTTAAGGCAAGGAAGCCGGTTTGGTGTGAGGTCAAAAGGTTAAGGCTAAACATTTTAGACCAACGACATAACCCCTTTACGAAACGGGCATCTTAACCTTAACCTAGAGACTATTCTTCCAGCTTGGAGAAAGACAAATTTTATTATAGAATAGCTCTGGAACCAACCCATGTCAAAGGACCCGATGCAGAGATATGCTGAAAGTCTGGAAAAAACCATCCAGCACAACTATGGCCATCTGAAAGAGATGGTGGATGATTTTAAGGGGCTCTGTCTGGTGGTCACTCCTGAAAAACATACTCCTCAGGATATCATCGTTGATATCCGCGAGCTCTTCAAAGAGATTCGGGACAGATTGGCAGAGATCAAAGCCATCCAGCAGCTCCTTCAGGGAAAATACAGGCAGTACTATCGCCGGGATTCTCTGCGTGACAAATCGATCATGGAATTCGGATTCCTCACCAAAAATCTCTACTCAAAGTTTGAATATATCCTGATTCAAAAACAGGCGCTGGCACACAAAAAGGAGGAGGTCTCCAGGGAGGAGCAGAAGGGCTTTCCTTATCAGTGGTTTCACTCCAGAGACAATCAGGTCACCTTCGTCAGAAACCTGCGGATTCTGCATGAGCTGGATTATGAAGACCCTTCGAATCTGGGGATCGAGGAGAGACGGAAGGTCCTTCAGGAGAAAGTCCGGCATCTCACCCTCTTCTGCCTCAGAGGGAACCCCAGCCTTATTGATGAGGTCTATTCCCGGTTCAGATTGCGGGAGCATGATATCATCGAACGGTATGCCCAGGATGAACTTCACGGATTGATCACCCACTTGAGAGAGGTGAATCCGGCGGAGCTGGAGAAAGTTTTTCAACGAATTTTAGAGAGCGAGGAATTCTCAAAACTCAAATGTCTCGTCATCACGATTCATTCTCCAAAGGAGCTCGAAGGCAATCAATTCGATATGATTAAAAAGACTCTCGATGAGATGAAAGAAGGAGAGGTCCAGACGCTCAAAGATCTAAAAGACAGCCATACGTCTTCTTGAATTTAAAATCTATTTAATCGGTTCCTAATCAGTGTAATCAGAGATTTCTGGGTTTTTGCAGAAATCTCGCACTTTTCGTTTGACACCCTCGACTCAAATCGTTATAAAAGGGTTTGGTAAGACCTTAATCACCAAACATCAAGCACCAATCACCAAATAATAACCAATGGTTGAAAATAAAAGTCGTTGGTGTGAGGGTTAAGGCAAAGATGCCGGTTTTGTCAATGGGTTAGGTCATTAGGTTTTCCGCCATAAGCGGATCCACCTCAGGTGGAAAAGATTTCACTTCACCCATTCACTTTGCCTAAACCGGCTTCCTAACCCTTGCCTTAACCTAAAAATTTTCATTGTTTGAAGGTGGCCTTTGGGCCATGATCAATAATATTTGGGAGCTTCATTTCCCTCAAGCTTATGGATCAGAACCTCAGACAATTTTATTTCTTCAGTGATTTTTTGAACCGGAAAGTCTATTCTCTGTCCGGAAAGAAGATAGGTAAGATCGCTGATCTGGTGGCCGAGAGGGTAGAACCTTATCCGATGATCCTCGGGGTGGTGATTCAGGCAAAAGGGAGGGAAAAGTTTTTTCTCCCCTGGGAGAAGATGCTTCAGGTCGAACCCCGGATCACTCTTTCCGAAGAAGATCTTCTCGATCTCACGAACTTCGTTGCCGCAAAGGACGTGGTCCTGCTTCGAGACGAGGTGATGGATAAACAGATTGTTGATACCTTCGGGGCAAAGGTGGTAAGGGTCAATGACCTCCACTTCTTGAGGGTCGAGTCCCGGTTGAGGCTGGTTCATGTTGATGTGGGGTTCCGGGGATTGATGAGACGGGTGGGATGGGAGAGATCGGCCGATCGAGCGCTCGAGTGGCTCTTCTCCTACAAGCTTCCCAATCAATTCATCTCCTGGAAATATGTTCAACTCCTCTCCGGCTCGGACCTGCTTCACCTCAGTGTCTCTCAGAAGAAGCTGTCCCACCTTCATCCAGCGGATTTGGCGGATATCATCGAGGACTTGAGCAGCCGGGAACGATCTGCGATCTTCGATGTTCTGGATCCCGAAACAGCCGCAGAGACCCTCGAGGAGATTGATCCAAAGATTCAGAAGGCCCTGATCGAAACCATTCCCCTGGAGAAGGCATCGGATATTGTGGAGGAGATGTCGCCCAGCGATGCGGCTGATCTTCTGGGCGATCTCACTGAGGAGAGGGCTGAAGAAATCCTTGAAGGGATGGAACAGGAGAGGGCCGAAGACGTAAGGGAACTGCTCGTCCATCCCGATGAGTCCGCCGGAGGGTTGATGACCACGGCTTATCTCAGCCTGACGCCGGAGATCACGGTGGAGGCCGCCATTTCACGGTTAAAGGCGGAAGCTCCGAATCTGGATATCATCGACTACATCTATGTGGTGGATGAGGAGGAAGCGCTTCAGGGTGTGATTAGCATTCGAGACCTTCTCACGGCCCATTCCCAGCAGTCCCTCTCCGAAATCCAGACTCCGAGGGTGGTGAGCGTCAAACTGGACGAGGATCAAAATGAGGTGGTGGACGCCTTCGCCAAGTATGGATTCAGGGCCTTGCCCGTCCTGGATGAGGAAAACCATTTGAAAGGCGTGATCAGTTTTCGAAGCGTCCTCGATGTGCTTGCGCCGGATGCAGGATAATACTTTAAACACCAATAACCAAATTCCCTGCCTGCGGCGGGCAGGCAAACACCAAATAAATCCCAATCATTCAATAACCAATCATCAATAAAATCATTGGAATTTGGATATTGGTTATTGTTTGGTTATTGGTGCTTGGTTATTGGATATTTATCTTGAACCTCGTGACCGATTCAACATGGCTGACTACAAAAAATTAGTTTCGAGTTCGAGACAGTCCCTCTGGAGGACGGTCGGTCTCTTCTTCATTCTGATGGGGCCGGGCATCATTACCTCCAATGTGGATAATGATGCCGGCGGCATCACCACCTATTCCCTTGCCGGCGCACAATTCGGGCTCAAACTCATCTGGTCTCTCATCCCCATTATGATCGCTCTGATCGTTATCCAGGAGATGTGCGCCCGGATGGGAGTGGTGACAGGAAAGGGCCTTTCGGACCTGATCCGTGAAAAATTCGGCGCCAAGATCACCTTTTATTTGATGATCGGAATGTTCCTGACCAATATGGGCAATGCCATCTCCAACTTCGCAGGCGTGGCCGCAGGCATGGAAATCTTTGGCATTGACAAGTTCATCTGCGTTCCGATCAGCGCTTTTTTAGTCTGGTGGATGGTCGTCAAGGGGACTTATAAGTCGGTGGAGAAGGCTTTTCTGGTGGCCTGCGTCTTTTACATCTCCTACATCGTCACCGGCGTCATTGTAAAACCGGATTGGGACCATGTGGTTGAACAATTTTTAAATCCCCAATTGAGCCTTCAGCCTTCTGAGATGGCCATGGTGATCGGTCTCGTGGGAACGACCATTGCTCCCTGGATGCAGTTCTATCTGCAGGCCTCGATCGTTGAAAAGGGAATCAAGATAGAGGAATATAAGTTCGCACGCTTCGATGTGGTCATGGGATCCGTCGTTGTCCACATTGTCGCCTTCTTCATCATTCTGGTCTGTGCGGAGACCCTCTTCAAAACAGGGGTGAAAATCGAAACAGCAAAGGATGCGGCTCTCTCCCTGGCGCCCCTTGCGGGGAAATACTGCACCTATCTCTTCGCTTTCGGCCTGGTCAATGCCTCCCTTTTTGCGGCCTCGATCCTTCCTCTTTCCACAACCTATCTCATCTGCGAAGGTCTGGGCTGGGAGGTGGGAATTGACAAGAAGTTTGTGGAAGCCCCACAGTTCTATGGGATCTATTCCCTGATCATCTTTTTAGGGGCGGGGATCATCCTCTACCCGGACCTTCCTCTGATTGCCATCATGTATGTCTCGCAGGTGATCAATGGGATCGTGCTTCCCTTTATCCTCATTTTCATTCTATTGCTCATCAATGACAAGAGGTTGATGATGCAGTACACGAATGGCCCCGTCTTCAATATCATCGCCTGGGTGACCACGGTCCTGTTGATCGGCTTCACCCTGCTCCTCTTCATCCAAATGATTTAAT
>VGRU01000113.1 GCA_016875255.1 Deltaproteobacteria bacterium | reverse complement strand
GGGGGATTCGTGCTTGCCAACGGTTCTATGTCCTCAAATCAATCGGGCGAGGGGGATATCCGCAAGGGTATTATTGAGGCTGATCTCGTGGACTGCATGGTGGCCCTGCCTGGCCAGCTATTTTACTCGACTCAGATTCCGGCCTGCCTCTGGTTCCTGGCGCGAGACAAGAAAAACACCCGCTTCCGGGACCGCCGCGGTCAGGTGCTCTTTGTTGACGCCCGCAAGCTTGGTGTGATGGCCGATCGCACACACCTCGAATTCACTCCCGAGGAGATCGCCCGTATCGCTAAGACCTACCATGCCTGGCGCGGGGAGAAGGACGCGGGTGAATACGAAGACATCCCGGGTTTTTGCAAGAGCGCCATGCTCGATGAGATCCATAAGCACGGCCACGTGCTCACGCCCGGCCGGTACGTGGGTGCAGAGGTGCAGGAGGAGGACGGCGAGCCATTCGAGGAAAAGATGAGACGACTTACTTCTCAACTTCGGGAGCAAATTACCAATGGACAAAAACTTGATGAAGCCATTGAACGTAATCTGAAGGAGTTAGGATATGGCGGGTAGGCAGAAGAAAATGGACTTTGCGTCGCTCGTTTACGCTATCCGGCAGGTCGACGAGCAGTGTTCAGCCCAGGCAGGAAGGGCGGTCAATGTCACCCTGACGTTACGAAACTTGGCCATCGGGTGCTATATCCGCGAGTACGAACAACATGGTGCTGACCGTGCAGAATATGGTGAAGGCTTGCTTGATCGCCTCGCTGACCGACTGCGGCAAGAAGGCATGATTCGTATGGACTCTCGGGAACTAAGGCGATATCGCCAGTTTTACCTGGTTTATTCGAGAATTTGGCGGTCGCTGACTCCCGAATTGCAGAGCCTTCTTCCTGCCAGCCGTCTGCCTATCCAGGAGATTCGGGAGTCACTGACTCCCGAATTCGCCGTAGATGGAAATACTTTGATTAACCATTTATCTTTTACCCATCTGAACGAGCTTTCCGCCATCGAAGATCCTCTCAAACGCACCTTCTATGAAATTGAATGCATCAGGGGCAACTGGTCTGTGCGGGAGCTCAAAAGACAAATCGCCACTCTTTACTATGAGCGGTCTGGCCTTTCGCACAACAAGGAGAAGCTCGCCGAATTAATCAAATCAACCGCGGAAAGGTCCGAGCACAAGCTTATGATCCGAGATCCTTATATTTTTGAATTTTTGGGGCTCAGATCAAAGGAAGTCATGGGTGAATCCGATCTTGAAGATGCTCTGCTCGATAAAATTCAAGACTTTCTCCTGGAGCTGGGCCACGGATTCTGTTTCGAAGCCCGGCAGAAGCGTATTCTCATCGGTAAAACCCATGGCTTTGTCGATTTGGTTTTCTTCCATCGGATTATTAAGTGTCATGTTTTAGTTGAATTAAAGGTGGATGAATTCAAACATGAATACCTCGGCCAGCTTAACACCTACGTGACGTGGTACCGCAAAAACATGATGAGCGATGGCGATAACCCGCCTGTTGGCCTTTTGCTCTGCACCCAGAAAGACCATGTCCTTGTTGAGTACGCCCTTGCAGGGATGGACAACAAACTGTTCGTCTCCAAGTACCAGCTCGAACTTCCCAAGAAAGAAGAGATCCAACGTTTCCTCGAAGAAAAGGTCAAAGAGGTCGGTAATGTGTGACCATGGCAGAACGGACGAGATCAAAAATGCTATCGAGGCAAGACCGAAGGAGTTGAAGTATGGCGGGTGAGTGGCGCGAGAAAACCATTTCAGAAGTAGCGACCGTAGTAGGAGGTGGCACTCCTTCTACAAATGATCCGGAGAATTTCAACGGAGAGATCCCCTGGTTAACGCCCAAAGACCTTTCTGGATACCCGTTTCGCTATATCTCTCGGGGGGAAAGAAACATAAGCCAGAAGGGATACGATTCCAGCAATGCTCAGTTTGTTCCTAAAGGTTCTGTATTATTGACGACCCGCGCTCCAGTTGGCTATGTTGCCATCGCTAGCAATCCTTTGACAACCAATCAAGGGTTCCATAGCCTCGTGTTAAATGATGAATTCCATCCAGAGTTTGTTTACTACCTCCTCAAAAATAAGACGGATTATCTTCACGCACATGCAACAGGCACTACCTACGGGGAGTTATCTGGTTCTGCACTCAAGGATGCACCAACTAAAGATGAATGTTGATTCTACATTAGAAGTTCGGCATTAACCCTTCAATATTCGATTAACCAAAAAGAAGGGTTATCCATCAAAAAGTTAGCGCATCCAAAGGCGCCGCCGGAAGGCGGGGATTATGAAACTAAAAGCATTGCAAAAAGTGCATGGTGTTGATTTGAAGATTGGGAAAGACTTCAGCCGTCGAGAGGGAATGTTGGAGGATAAAAGTTACAATTTTATCGATTTTTCACCCTCTAAGAGTCCTTTATCAAAGATTTTTAAGCTCACTTCCCGAAATTTTGGAGGGGTGACACGGTCGATGGATTGCCTCAGTTTCTCATGCGGGAAGGGAAATTTAGGATGGGCGGAGGCAAAGCCGATCAGGGCGATGTTGGTCGATTGGACCGATCCCATTTCCACGGCGATACGGTCCGCCGGGAAGATGTGAATTTCAATTCCCTTCTCTCTCAGGTAATTTCGGATCGGTTCGTTCATATAGTTGGGATCGGAGGCATTGATAAAACCGAGGCCTCCGTTTTGGCCATTTGAAGAGGGGCGGAGATAGTGAAGGGTTTTTAATGCCTCGCTCCTTTCGAGGGATAAGAGGAGGTCAGCGCTTCCCCTTTTTACAAGGGGGCTATTAAAATCTCCAATCTTCAGATAGGTGATCACGGAGCCACCCCTCTGGCTCATCCCGTGATCTTCGGAACCAATCAATGGGTATCCTTCGCGGAGCGCAAAGTCGGAGATGATGCGTGTCACCAAAAGAACGCCCTGTCCGCCCACACCGGAAATAATCATCTGGATGTTCATCTTTTCCAATGCGGATTGCGGATTTCGGATTGCGGATTGTGAATTCATAAAGATTTCCTTGATGTGAATCTCTGACCTTATGATGAAACTTTATAAATACCGCCCTGACCGCAGACTTCGATGCAGAGGCCGCAGTCCACGCAGGTCAACCGGTCAATCTTGACACGGCCGTCTTCTCCTCTGATCAGGGAGGGACATTCAAATCGTCTAAGGCAGTAACCGCATGCAATACAAGCCCCTACGGCAGGCATTTCAATCGCCGAGGTTGGGCATTCCTGGGCACAGACGCGGCACCCCGTGCATTTGCTGTAATCAATGACATAGTCATCGCCGGTTCTGGAAATCGCTCCCACAGGGCACTGGATCACACAGGTGTCGCATTGACAGCATCTGTCTTCTTGAATCACAGGCAGAAGGGATGAAGGCATCTCTTTGCTTTTAACCTGAGGCAGACCCTTTTCCAGCGGAGGGGTATGGCGGATATCGACCTTGACGGGGTTCACTTTGAGCTGCTCTCTTTGATTGATGATGCAGGGATAACGGGTGATGATGACAGCCATTCCCCCATCTTTTTGCAAATTATACTTGTAGGCTTTTTCGGCCTCTCGTATCAATCCCTTGATGTCGTAGGGATTGACCACCCGGAGGTATTTGACGCCGCATCCTTTCACCAGCTCTTCAATCGAGAGGGGTTTGCCGGGATGGCCATCAGCCGTCAGTCCGGATTCCGGAGTGGGTTGCATCCCGGTCATCGCTGTAATGGAGTTGTCGAGGATGACGAGTATAAATTTTGCCCCATTATAGACTGCATTTAATAGTCCGGGGGCGCCCGAATGATAGAAGGTTGAATCTCCAATCGTGGCAACGATGGGAATGTCTTTGCCGTCCTGATAATAAGCCTGATAGAGCCCGCTGGCAAACGTGACGGCCGCGCCCATATCGTGACAGGTATCCACGGATTCGAGATTCATTCCCAGAGTGTAACATCCGATATCGCTGGGGAAGATGCCCTTTGGGAAGGCGCGTTTGAATGCGAAGAATGAGGCCCGATGGGCACAGCCCGAGCAGAGGGTTGGCCGCCGAGCCGAAAGACCAAGGTCAGCCACCATCTTCTCAAGGGGGGCTGTGGACCTCACTTCCGGCACGGGGATGGAAAACTTCGTGCAGAGGTCTGATATGATGCGGGTGATCGTTTCGGGAAGCATCTCTCCTTCATTGGGAAGGGTTCCGTCCAGCCTGCCAATGAGTTTTGATTTATCCATGATCTGAAGCTCGATCACGGGTTCGGTCTCTTCGAGGACCAGGACATGATCGCATTTCCCGATGAAGGATTCCACGATCTCAACGGGAAGAGGGTAGGGAGTTCCTATCTTGAGAATCGGGATCTCTCTCTGAAGGCCGAGTTCAGACAGGACATCTCGGGCGAAGGAGTAACCGATTCCACTGGCAATGATTCCCAATGACGCCCTGTTCCTGTCGTGCTCAACAAAATTGAGAAGGGTCATTGAATTGAACGCTTCTGCAATATTTTTGATCTTTTGATTAAGCTGCTTGTGGAGGATGAACCGGAACCTTGGCGTTGCGCTCCATCGCTGGGGATTGTGCTCGAAGCTGGCTTTCCTTTCTATTTGAGCGATGGGATTGAAGGCGATCGTTTGCTGGGCGTGAGAAACCCTTAAGACGGGACGGAGAATGACCGGGATCTGGTATTTTTCCGAAAGATCGAAAGCAATGGGCAACATCTTCTGGGCTTCTCTTGGATTGGCCGGATCCAAAACCGGAACCTTTGCAAACATGGCCATAAAGCGGGTGTCCTGCTCGGTCTGTGAGGAAAAAGGTCCGGGATCATCACAGGTGATGATCACAAAACCGCCGACCGTTCCGATATAGGCTGAACTCATCAATGGATCCATGGCCACATTGAGCCCCACCTGTTTCATGGCCACGGCAGTCCGCTTCCCCGTGTAAGAGGCTACCAGTGCATTTTCGAATGCCACCTTTTCGTTGATGGACCATTCCACATAGATGTCGAGGTTGTTCTCCTTTTTAAAACGGACGATGGCAGGGAGGATTTCCGAACTGGGCGTTCCGGGATAGGCGGCAAAAAAATGGCATCCGCTCTCCACAATCCCCCTGGCAATCGCCTCGTTTCCAAGAACAACTTTTTCTTCTTTATTCGACATTGTTACCCTCTGACCCCGCCTCGATAAATGAGAAGCGAATATTTGTTTTTACAGTTGACGTTTGTCGTTGTCGAGGCTCGTATCGAAACTCGTATATGGAAGCTGGAAACTCGAGCTTCATGTTTCGAGCTTCTTGCTTCGATACGAGCCTCGTCACCGGAACCCTTTTTTCTAACCTTAACCTACAGACCATTTATATAAAACCTAAATTGAGCGATTTATTATCTTAAACGTAGCCGCACCCTTTAGGTTGCGTGATTTTATCCGAAACGAATTCTCACCCAACGGGTGAGAGGAAACCGCAGGCTAAAGCCTTCGCCTACAATAAATTTCAAAAAGAATCGCTCAATTTATATAAAAATTTTAACCGATTCGGTTGAGGACCTCAATTCCCCTCAGGAGAGTTTCCTCCGAGGCTGCAAAAGAGATCCGGACATTCGTATTCCTCTTGGAAAAGACACCGCCAGGGACGATAAAGAGATTATTATGAATGGCTTTCTCCACAAAAGCCTCTCCGTCTCCTCCGGGGACTTCGGGGAAGATATAGAAGGCCCCCTGGGGGGTCTGAACACGAAACTTCTCCCTCAGCCCTTCATAGATCAGGTCCCTCTTTCTCTTATATTGTTTGATGTAATCCTCCATATTGAAGTCCAATGCCTTGAGGGCGGCCTTCTGAGCAAAGGAATTGATACTGGAAAAGGTATATTGTTGAAGCGTGATCATCTGCTGAAGAATTTCCTTCGGACCAGCCACATAACCCAATCTCCATCCGGTCATGGCCCAACCTTTTGAAAATCCCCCAAAGGTCAACGTCTTTTCATAGAGCTGTCCGATCGTAGGGCAGGAGGGTTCATCGAAGACAAAGCTGTCATAGATGTCGTCCGAGAGGATGAGGAGATTCCTCTCACGGGCAATCCTGACGACCATCCTGAGATCTTCTTCCGGATAAATAGCTCCGGTAGGATTATTCGGACTGTTGATGATGATGAATTTGGTTTTTTTTGAAATCTTCTTGATGAACTCTTCTTCCCTCAAACGAAAGTCAGGATAGGTATCCACGAAGACAGGAACGCCTCCCATCAGGAGAACCTGATATTCATACATTACAAAATAGGGGTCAGGGATGATGACCTCATCGTCCGGATTGATGAGGGCAAGGCTGGCCAGCAATAAACCACCGGTTACTCCTGCCGTCACCATCACCTCCTCAAACTGGACTCTCTTCTTTTTTAAATGGAGGCTGATCTTTTCTCTCAACTCAGGGATGCCCTGAGTCGGGGTATATTTATTGAACCCTTTGCGAATCCATTCGATCCCCTCCTCTTTGAGCGGTTCCGGAATATCGAAATCAGGCTCTCCAATGCTCAGATTGATGGGATCTTTCATCTGACGGGCCAGATCAAATATCCGCCTCACGCCGGAGGGTTTGATATTACTTAATCGATCAGAGATGAGCATCCTATTCCTCTGTTTTCGCTTTGACTTTTTTGGCTTTCTCTATGAGCTCGAGAATCGTGTCCATCCTTGTCTTGGTAGGAGGCGTCGAGGCTTGTTGAATTTGTTCCATTGAATAATGTTCGGCCAAAAATTTTGATATCTCTATTCCAAATTCCCAGCAGACTATAATTTTCCGGCATGGGAGGTCCGCATTAATCGTACGGCAGTATCGGAATGGGATTTCACCGCCCAATTGAGGACAGTAGTTGATCAAGGCATCATATTTTTCAATCATGGTTCTTCGATATGCTTTGAGTAATTTAGCACAAGCTCAGAAAATAAAAAATCCTACGGGCCTCGCAGGCCCGTAGGATTTCATTTCGATTAAACCGGTTTCCCCTTCTTCATCTTGGGGGGTATCGGCAACCCTTCCATAGATTTAAGAGATTTTTTCATCTCTTCTTCCGGTAATGCGTAGTCAACGAGTTTCCCGCTGAAGTAGGATTCATATCCTCCCAGATCCATGATACCGTGGCCGCTCCAATTTAGAAGGATGACCTTCTCCTTCCCCTCTTCCTTAGCCTTCTTCGCCTCCTCAATGACAACGGAGATGGCGTGGCTGGTTTCAGGAGCGGGGATGGCTCCTTCGGTTCTTGCCCAGAGGACAGCGTTGGCATAGCACTCTAATTGATTATAAGCCCGGGGCTCCAACAATCCCTCAATGATCAATTGACTCACAAGAGGGGCAAGGCCATGATACCTTAGCCCACCCGCATGGATAGGAGCTGGAATGAAGGAATGTCCAAGGCTATGCATGGCAAGGAGCGGGGTTGTGGCGGCTGTATCGCCAAAATCATAGACAAAGGGCGCTCTGGTCATCGTGGGGCAGGAAGTCGGTTCTGCCGGAATGATCGTGATATTGGCGCCATTGATCTTATCGAGAACGAATGGAAAGGCAAGGCCGGCAAAATTGCTTCCCCCGCCTACGCAACCTGTCACCACATCGACTTTCTTCTCCCCAAATTTTTCAAGCTGTTTTTTGGCTTCAAGGCCGATGATCGTTTGATGCATCATCACATGGTTCAAGACGCTTCCCAGGGAGTATCGAGTGTCCTTGGTGGTCACAGCGTCTTCAATGGCTTCACTGATGGCGATGCCAAGGCTTCCCGGAGAATCCGGGGTTTCTTCAAGGATTTTTCTTCCGGCATTCGTGTCTTTGCTCGGACTGGGAACACAGTTGGCTCCCCAGGTGTTCATCATCAAACGGCGATAGGGCTTCTGATCATAACTGATTCTGACCATATAGACCTTGCACTCCAGGCCAAAGAGACAGCAGGCAAAGCTGAGAGCGCTTCCCCACTGGCCGGCGCCCGTCTCGGTGCTGATCCGTTTGATCCCGAAGACTTTGTTGTAATAAGCCTGGGCGATAGCGGTATTGGGTTTGTGGCTTCCCGGAGGGCTCACCCCTTCATTCTTATAGTAGATCCTTGCAGGTGTTCCAAGCGCTTTTTCAAGGGCATAGGCGCGATGGAGAGGCGTGGGTCTCCAGATGAGAAGTTTTTCCATCACTTCTTGAGGAATGTCGATCCACCGTTGTGTGCTTACCTCCTGTTCGATGAGGTTCATTGGAAAGACCGGAGCGAGGTCCTGGGGGCCAATGGGCTGTCCTGTCCCAGGGTGGAGAGGGGGTTGAAGAGGAGTTGGCAAATCGGCTTGAATATTATACCATTGCTTTGGAATTTCATCTTCCCTGAGAAAAACTTTAAATTCCTTCATAATTTTCCTCCTTCTCTTGTTAAAAGAGTTCTTTTAAGGTGTGGATTTGTTCTTCATCACCTCCTTTTCCATGGCCCTTGACTGCTGTTTTATTTATTTCCCCACCCTTAAAAACAGGACTTCAAATATCAATAATTAGAAAAGTTGTCAAGAGTTATTTCTTTTGTTATTTCTTTTGGTTTTAGGAGTTGTTAGACAGTTAAAAGATAAAAAGGGCGTCCTGTTTGAATCGGGGCGCCTCCATAAACCGATAGCCTTTTACTATTTTTCCTTGAATTCATTCCAGGGATAGTCGATCAGCTCGAGCAACACCCCATTGACTTCTTTGGGATGGATGAAGGCAAATTTGCAATCCCGGAAGGATCTCGGTCCGCCGATGAATTTATATCCTTTTGCCTTCAGTTCCTTCATGGCCTCTTCGGTGTTGTCCACATTGAGGCTGACGACCATCACCCCTTCGCCCCTCTTTTCGATGAATTTGGCCACATCGCCATCCGGAGTGGTGGACTCCATCAATTCGAATCCGACTTCGCCCAGCCAGTATCTAGCCACCCTGATCTTTTCAGACTCATCCACATAGGGATCATCGGGTTCGGGCTTTCCAAGAATGGGCTCCCAGACTTTTCGCGCGGCCTCAAGATCCTTCACCGCAATACAGATGTGGTCAATTTTATTTACCTTCATCAGGAACCTCGCGTAACTCCCCCTCCCCCCTCTTAAATTAAGAGGGGGGAATTCCTCCCCTTAAGTTAAGGGGAGGGTAGGTGGGGTTATGTGTATACTGTTTGAGACTACTAAAAACTCACTTTATATTTTTCGTTTAAATAGGCCATGGCTTCATCGATCGCATTGGCCGTGAGATCCAGATCCTGATCCGTGTGCCTGTAGCAGATATATCCATGATGGTGCGGGGTGAAAAAGATGCCCCGACGGATGAGCTGAGTGTAAAAATCGTCCCGTCTGGCTTTATGGGTATTCGCTTCATCCTTCTTGAAGGTTATGAAAAACATGGGGGCAACACCGCTTAACTCCGCTCCGACATTATACTTATTAATGATGTCCTGGACTTTTTTCAGAAAACGTCCTCCCCTTTCCCATATCTTGGCAACGACGTTGTCACGCTCCAGGATTTCGATCGTTTTCAGCGCGGCAATAAAACCGTCACTGTTCGGGAAGAAGGTCGAAGAGATAAAAAGCTTCTGTGCCGCAGCCATCATCACTTCAGCCTTTCCGGTCACAACACTGATGGCATATCCGTTGGCCATGCCTTTTCCAAGGACGGCCAGGTCAGGAGTCACTCCGTAGAGTTCCTGCGCCCCGCCCATCCGGAACCTGAACCCGGTGCGGATTTCATCGAAGACCAAAACGGCGCCGTATTGGGTAGCGAGTTCTCTGACACCCTTGAGAAACCCGGGTTTGGGTTCTTCCATCTTTTGATGGAGGGGGTGGCCGAAGGGGGTCATAATGATGGCAGCGGTTTGATCGCCATATTGTGCCATCAACTCCTCGAGCTGATTGAGGTTGTTGTAACGAAATTCATACACATCCTCGTAAAACTTTGCAGGGATGCCCCCTTTCATCTCAACGCACCAGTCATGCCAGCCGTGGTAGCCACAGCGCATCACTTTGATCCGGTTCGTATAGGCCCTCGCAATGCGGATGCTCGCGGTCGTGGCATCGGAGCCGGTCTTTAAAAAGATGGACATCTCGGAGCAGGGGACGAGTTCCTTCAGTTTTCTTGCAAGCTCATTCTGATACCTCTGTGTGAGTGTGAAGCAGAAGCCTTTGTCTCTAATTTGCCTCACCACTGCTTCATCCACCTCTTCTTCCCGATAGCCCAGGATGATCGGTCCATAGCCACAGAGGAAGTCAATGTATTCATTTCCATCCACGTCGGTTAATCGGCAGCCCTTGCCATATTCGAGATAGATGGGGTATTCGCCTTCGATAAAATCGCTCGGTTTTCGAGCGCCCAGGACTCCCCCGGGAACCAATTTCTTTCCCTGTTCGAAAAGTTCCAGACTTTTCGTGATATTCAGTTTCTTAGCTTCTTTCATAGCGATTCTCCTCAGAATTGAATTGACATAACCATTGGAAAATCTCCCGTAACCCCCCTTCCTCCCCCCTTAATTTAAGGGGGGAATAGAGGGGGGTTATAAGAGGGGTAATTCCTCCCTTCCGCCAAAGGCGGATCCGCCTCTGGCGGATTGGAAAAGGGAGGTTAGGAGGGATTTTACAAATAGATTTCTTTACCATTTTGTGACTGTTCATATATCAAATCCAAAGTTAAATTGCCATTATGGAACTGATCGTTTCCGTTTGATGGATTTTGGCGCCTCTCTGGATTAAGGCGGTAAGGAATTTTTCCGGATCAATGCATCCTTCCGGAGCGACCACT
>VGRU01000112.1 GCA_016875255.1 Deltaproteobacteria bacterium | reverse complement strand
AAAATGGACTTCTTTGCTGATAGCCTTGCAGCATGTTTCCAGAAGCTTTCCGGTTACCTCATTGTTCTCCAGCATCTTCTCGATTTGATAGGCCCGGATCGGTCTGGGCGCAACAGCTCCATAACCAATCTTTGCTTTTTTGCAAAAAGTTTTCTCCATCTCCATCAAAACAGCAATACTGACCACTGACACGGCCATGGAATTCCGAAGGCCCAGCTTGAAATAGGCTATTTTTGCATTGGGGTTGAATTTGGGAACAATAACCTCTTTAATCATCTCGTTTCGTTTCAGTACCGTCTGATTTGGTCCAACAAAAAACTGATGGATAGGAACCTGTCTCTCTTTCCCACCTTGAATTACAACGATGGCCTCCAGAGCCAGCAGCGGAACCGCCGTATCCGCCGCAGGAGAGCCATCTGCCAGATTTCCTGCAATCGTTGCCCGATTTCTCACCAGGGGGTTCCCAAGTTGATTGGCTGCGTGGGAAAGAAGGGGGGCCCATTTCTGAATAATTCTGGAGGAGGCCAATTCCGAAACGGTCGTAAGGGCCCCAATGTGGATTTTCTTTTTATCTTCTTTAATGTAGGAGAGGCCTTTTAAATGGCTGATATCGATCAAGACCTCGGGACGGATCGCTCTTGCCCGGAGGTCCGGAATGACATTCGTCCCTCCCGCAATCAGCGTGGCCTTCTTCTTCCATCGCTTCATCAAAAGGAGGGTCGCTTTCAGATTTTGAGGCCGGAGATATTCCATTCTTTCGCCCTATTTCGCACTGAGATCTACCCTCTCAGGTAGGCTTTTTGGATCACATCACTCTGAAAGAGTTGGCTTCGATTCCCTTTCACGACGATCTCTCCTTTCTGCAGGACATATCCCTTGGAGGCGATGGACAGGGCTTTCTTCGCATTCTGCTCGATCAACAAGATCGTCGTCCCCTCCTCATTGATTTTTCGGATGGTCTTAATAAATTCTTCCACCAGGATCGGGGAAAGCCCCAGGGATGGCTCATCCAGGAGAAGGATCTTGGGCTTTCCCATCATGCCCCGTCCAATCGCCACCATGCCCTGTTCTCCCCCACTCAATGTCCCGGCGAGTTGCTGGAGCCTTTCTTTGAGGCGCGGAAAGAGTTGGAAGATCGCATCCAGCCTGTTGGTGATTTCTTGCTCATTGATCTCTGAAAAAGCCCCCACCTTTAAATTCTCGAGGACGGTCATCTTGGGAAAAAGCCTTCTCCCTTCAGGGACAACACTGATCCCCGCGCCAACCACCTGGTGGGTCTTCCACCCCAGAAGGGATTGCCCCTCAAAAAAAATCGTTCCTTCAACCAGGGGAATTAGCCTCAGGATCGACTTCATCGTAGTGGACTTTCCGGCCCCGTTACTTCCAAGAAGGCAGACCAGTTCCCCTTTCTCGATCTCCATGCTCACCTTTCGGAGCATGGGAACTCCCCCATACTGTGTTGAAATACCTTCAAGCTTGAGCATCCTTCTCTTCCCTTCCCAGATAGGCTTCGAGCACTAACTCGTTGTTCGAAATATCCTGAAAAGTCCCTTCGGCAATCTTGCGGCCATAGTTGAGAACGATCACCCTATCCGCTACCTCCCGGATCACCGCCATGTCATGCTCAATGATGATGATGCCAATTTCTCCGACCTTCTCCCTTACCTTCCGGATGTCCTCCATCAGCTCTTCGGTTTCGGCGGGAGACATCCCGGCAGAGGGCTCATCCAACAGAAGGAGTTTTGGATTGGAGGCCAGCGCCCGGCAGATTTCCACTTTTCTCCGGTCAGCCTGGGGGAGATCTCCTGCCCGCTGGTAACAGTTTGTTAACAGATCCTCACTAAACTGACTTAAAAGCTCCAATCCTTTTTCCACACCTTGCTCGATTTCTCTCTCCACATAACTTCGCCGGAAGATGGCATCGAACCAGTTCGAGTCCTGGTGAGGATGCATCCCGATCAGAACATTGTCAAGCACGCTCAGGTTGAGAAAAAGCCTGTTATTCTGAAATGTCCTGGCAACCCCCTGCTTGGCAATTTTAAAGGTGGGAAGGCCCACCAGATTCTTCCCGCAATAACGGATTTCACCTCCCGTGGGTTTATAGATACCGGTGAGGAGATTGAAAAAGGTCGTCTTCCCCGACCCGTTCGGTCCGATCAGGCCGACCGTCTCTTCCCGGTCAATGATGAAATCCACTTCATTGACAGCGGCTAACCCTCCAAAACGTATCGTTAATTTCTTGGTTTCTAACAATGGAGACATAAGACTTTATACCTCATTGGCAATAGTCGATTTTTCAAATGTCAAATGTCAAATGTCAAATGTCAAAGTTCAAATGCCCAATCAAACTCAAAGCTAAAATGTCAAAAATAATTAAAGAAATTTCTGAAAAACTATTTTTCGCCCTCTGATTTCACAGATTTTAAAAAATGATTCCACAGATTTATCTTTATTTATCAATGCGTTTCTAATCGGTGTAATCAGAGATTTCTGGACTTTTCCAGAAATCTCTTAAAATTTGGGATTTGATATTCCTTTGACATTTGAACTTTGATCTTTGGCATTGATTCACCAAATTATTTTTTATAGACTCTCATTTTCTGAGGAAACAGGCCCTGAGGCCGAAACATCAACATCGTGATAACGATCACACCGTAAATCAAAACCCGGAAATCCTCAAAGGCCCGAAACTTCTCCGGCAGAATTGTCAGGAGGATAGCTCCGATGATCACCCCAAAGACGTTATCCATCCCACCCAGGATGACCATGGTGACCACCACCACCGATACGATGAAGGCGAAATTCTCAGGCGATATGAAACCAATATAGTGGGAGTAGACCGTTCCTGCTACCCCTCCGAAAAAGGCATCGATGCAGAAGGCTAATATTTTATACCAGGTCACATCGATTCCGTGACACCGGGCGGCAATCTCATCTTCCCGGATGGCATTCCAGGTCAGCCCCACGCGGGAATGATGAAGACGATGGGCAACGAAGAGAGACACTCCGACCAGAAGGAAGATCAGGTAGTAATAATTTGACTGGAAGGGAAGCTGGTAACCAAAGAGGCTCAACGGGTCTTTGAAGGAGTGACCGAACAGGGAGGGAGGAGGAATGTTGGGGATGCCATTGGGCCCGCCTGTCCATGAAAAATTGTTGAGGAGGATATAGACGATGAGGCCAAAAGCGATTGTGACAAGGGATAAGTAGTAGTCCTTGGTCTTCATACAGGGAATGCCGAGAAAAAGACCGAAGAGAGAGGCAAGGCTTCCGCCAACCAGAAGACCCAACCAGAAGGAGATATGAAAATGAACCGCTAAAAGGGCGGAGGCATAGGCCCCGATTCCATAGGAGGCGGCTGTGGCAAAGTTGACCACATTGGTGCTTCCAAGCTGAAAATTGAGGCCGAGGGCGAGGATGGCAAAGAGGCCCGCCATGACGCAGATGTGAATCAGGTAGGGGCTCGATTGAAAAATAAAAGGAAGAGTAAGAAGCATCGCAACAAACCCTGTTCCTGCCACGATCTTCATTTCTTTAAAGAGTCCGGTCAGGGCGTGGCGCGCCTTCTCCCATTTTTTAAACATCAACCCCAGTCCGATAAAAAAGAGGAGAAAAGCGATCACCTTTCCTGTTTCATAGGTCTTCATGAAGGCGGCAAAGAGAATAAAAAAGAATGCCTCCACTGCCAGCAGGATGACGGCCCGTCCGATGGTTCGGGGTAGCATCACTTACAAACCTCCTTAAACCTTTTCGTAGACTTTCTCTCCTAAAATCCCGGAGGGTTTAAATATTAAGAAAAAGATTACCACCAGAAAAGCAAAGACATCGGTATAGGGAGTGCCTCCGGGGATGAAGGCCGCGGCAAAGGTTTCCACAAATCCCAGGATCAAACCGCCGATGATGGCTCCATAGACATTTCCCAGTCCTCCCACCACGGCAGCCGAAAATCCCTTTACGCCTCCCATCAATCCCATATCAAACCGGATGATATTGTTGTAGGCCCCGATGAGGATGCCTGCGATGGCGCCCAGGGCAGAGCCGATTAAAAAGGTGGCCGCCACGGTGCGATCAATATTGATCCCCATCATGGCGGCAGCCTCTGTGTCCTGGGAGACCGCCCGGATTGCGGCTCCTATTCTCGTCCTCTTGATGAGGAGAAACATCATGGAGATGAGGAAGATCGTCGTTCCAAAAATGATTAAACTATCGAGCCGGACGAGAACGCCCCCCAACTGGAAACTGGTCTGTGGCAGAATCCTCGGAAAGATTTGGGGATTGCTTCCATGGGGAAAGGAGAGCCTCACCGTTTCCCGGACAACCATCCCTAATGCCACCGTGGCCACCAGCACCATCAGCAGAGGGGCATAACGAAAGGGTCTGATGACGACCCTCTCAAAAAAGGTCCCGATCAGTCCCGTGAGAACCATGGCCGTCAGGATCAAAAGGGGAACGAAGACAAAACCCGGGAGAAAGGTCACTAGTCCAAGAAGTTTCGCCAGTCCATACAGGATGAGGGTCATAAAGGCTCCAAGGATACAGACATCACCATGGGAAAAGTGGACTACATTGAGTGCGCCGAAAAAGAGATTAAATCCGATGGCGATGAGCGTATAGGTGCATCCGAGGAGTAATGCATTGATCAGTTGCTGAAAGATTTCTGCCACTCCGATTCTCCTTCCTGACAAATCATTTTCAGTCCCTTCACTCCTCATTTCCAAGACCGGAAAGAGGGAGGAGTGAAGGGAAAAATGCCCGAGGGGTTAGGCAAAAGATTGAATCCACTATTTAGGGAGTTTACGCGCTCCCTTGGCATAATCTGATTCTTCCCAGGTGATCCACTTGCCGCCCTGCCCGACGAATCGGCTGACCATGAGATTGGTTGTCTGACCGGTCGCATCAAAACTGGTTTCGCCCATGAGACCTTTATATTTGATTCCCCGAATATATTTGGCCATTGCCCCTTTATCGTCCGGTCCGGTTTTTGAAATGGTTTCGAGAATAATCCCTGCTGAGTCGTAGGCGTTAGGACCATAGGCGCCAAAGGGTTCCCGGTATCCAGCTCCCTCATAGGCCTTAAGAAACTTTGTTCCCCCTTCGAGCTTATCAATGGGTTTTCCAGGTTTAATGGTCACTACCCCTTCTGCCGATGGACCGGCTACTTCTAAAAATTTATCGTCTTTAATCCCCGAAATGGCAAAGAACAGTTTCTTCAGGCCCACCTTCTCCATCTGATCCCGGATGAGCGCTCCCTCCATCACCACCCCGCCAAAATAGACGGCGTCCGGATTGAGGCCCTTGACCTTCGTCAGGATTGGACGGAAGTCTGTTGTCCCTACGGTAACGCTGTCCACGGAAAGAATCTTCGCTCCCTTGCCCTCTGCCATAGGCCTGAAGGCTTTGAGGTTCATCTCTCCATAACTGCTCGTATCCGAAATGATGGAAAAATTCTTATATCCCAGTTCCCCGATCACCCAGTCACAGAGGGGGCCGTTCTCCTGGATCAGGGTAGGAGCCACACGATTGACCCCCGGATATTTATAGAAGCCGGTGATGTCGGGATGGATTGCCCCCCATACGATGAAGGGAATCTTGTAAGTGTGAAAGATATGGATCGTAGCCAGGGCCACCGGGCTGTTCCAATGGCCACTTGCCGCCACTACGGCTGGGTCAGAGACGAGTTTGAGCGCAGCGGCTACACCGGTTGCGGGATCAGAGGCATCGTCCAGAGCCACCATCTCAACTTTGTAAGGGTATTTTCCGGAAGCATTTGCCTCGCGAATGGCGAGATCAAACGCATTTCTCGCCCCCACTCCCTGCGCCGCATTGGGTCCGGTGAGAGGACCGATGAAACCGATCTTCACCACCTTCGATTGTGCCCATCCGCTTGAGGTGATCAAAAGGATGGAAACCGCTAAAAAAAGAAAAAGAACCATCTTTCGATAAAGAAACTTCATCTTCATACCCTCCTTTTCCTTTGAATATTTTTGCTACCCCCTCGAGCAGCAATGTTGGACGCCTTACTTAATTGTGACGAGATCTTTTGGCTATACTCCATGACCAGTTTGATCAGTTCGCCCACTCTCCGTTTACTGATTCGATAAACAGGGCCTGCTATGCTCAATCCTGCGATCAATTCACCGATGGGGTCCAAAATGGGGGCGGCCACTGCTCTCACATCCCGGTCCGCCTCCTGATCGCTGAAGGCGACCCCCCTCTTCCGAATCTGTCTCAGATGAGCCTTGAGCGATTCGGCCTCTGTGAGGGTATGGGGAGTGTACCGCCTCAAACCCTCTTTGGCGATGATGTGATCCCATTCCTCCTCCGGGAGATGTGCCATCAGGATTTTGCTTGAAGCCCCGCAATGAAGGGGAAGAGTCACCCCCGGCTGGAAGATTGAAAAGCGGACAGGCTCTTCGCTCTCCACCCTTTCGAGAACCACTCCTCTTGTTCCGTTTACGGCAGTGAGAAGAACGGTCTCTTTCGTCCGGAGAGACAGCTCCTTCATAAAAGGTTTGGCAAGGTTGGCGAGATTGAACTGGCCTTTAGCCAGCAGGCCTAATCGCAGGGCATTCAAACCAAGAGAGTACTGAGCCGTCCCATTCTCCTCTCTGAGAAGATCGTACTGGGTCAATGTCCTGACCAGGCGGTAGGTCTTGCTCTGGCTGTATCCGAGGCGTTTCGAGATTTCGGAAACCGTAAATAGAGGTGTAGAAGCCTCGTAGAGGAGCAGGATATTCAATCCATGGGCAAGAGACTGGTTGATCGCCATTGTTATATTTTAACAACCTATTGCCAAAATATGAGAATACCCTTAACAGAGCCAAATGGTTTTGTCAAGAAAAAAATGGGGAATGGGAAAATAGTCGGGGAGATGAACCTCTTCGGGAAGGAATATGCCTTGACTTCCATCCTATCATTTGCTAATTCTCCTGCTGAGCTTATTTGAAATAGGAGGTGAGGGTGATGTCGAATGTGGTCGGAATCATTGCAGGGGTCGTGGTCGCCATCCTGGGAGTCCTTCTGCTGGTCTGCTGGTGGCCAATGTTCATCGCCGTTTTTAAAGGAATGTTCCCCATCCTTTTAATCTTGATCGGTCTGGGGGTTCTCCTCTATTACTTCAGTGAGATCAAATCGAAACTGGACCTGAAAAAGGAAGATACTTCTGCTGAAACGAAATAGCAAACCATACTCAACGACTTTATGAAGAGGCTTGGAAGCGAAAAGGGTTATATCCTGATCGTTTCCCCATCTTTTAATAGTCGGAGACGCTTCACCCCAAGCCCGAGGAGCTCTTGCTTGATGGTCTTAAAATATTGGGGTTTCAGGTGAGTCACATAAATTTTCCCAGGAAGGGGATCCATCTTGGCAAGCTCCTTCTTCAAAAGCCCAGGAGTTAAATGCCCTGTTTTAAGAGCCAGCCCCTCCATCCTTTCCGGAAATGAAACTTCGATGATCAGGCAATCAATCCTTTTGCCTTTTAATTTCTCCCAGGTCGAACCCGTTGGACCTGTATCGCCCGTATAAAAGACCTTCTTTCTCTTTTCGCTCTCAATGAGATACCCTGCCGCAGGAACAGAGTGGTGAACCCGATAGGGGGTGACCGTGTAACCATCGACCTTAATGGACCGATTGGGTTTCAGGTCGATGAATCCGACCACTCCATTCCCGATATTTGGAATGGCAGTAAAATCGGGCCAGATCGAATTATTCAGGATATTCTTCTGAATCGCTCTCACGACTTGCGGAATAGCGATGATATTCACTCTATGCCAGATATTGCTAACAATGATATTGTCTAAAAGGAAGGGGATGCCGATGACGTGATCGAGATGGGCATGGGTGATAAAGATGGTCTCAATCCTCCTCTGTCCTCTGATATCCAGCGATTTGGTCAGACTCCCTGCATCAAACAGGATCTTATCATCCAAAAGGAAGCCGGAGGGTTTACGTCCTGGAAACTCTCCGCCCGAACATCCCAATACCTTAATTCTCATGGTGATTCTCCTCGACGATTGGTGGAGATCAACGCCCTTTTATCAACAAATTATAGGGAAACCTGCCTGCCTGTCAATAAAAAAATAGGGGCCACACTTTCTGCAACCCCTATCTCGTCATTGGTAGCGGGGGGTAGATTTGAACTACCGACCTTCGGGTTATGAGCCCGACGAGCTACCGGACTGCTCCACCCCGCGATTTGTGATAACACTAATCCATCCATAAGAATTTGTCAAGCGTTGAACCATCCTCCTACGCCTCAGAAATCTCAGAACTGGAAGGGTTGACATCCTCTCCCCTCTTTCTTAGAATAAACTGAAATGAAAAAGACCACCTGTCTTTATATCCTGAAAGAAATCTTCCCGATCTTTCTCATCGGACTGATGACCTTCACTGTGATCCTTCTGATGGATAAAATTTTAAAGCTGATTGAACTGATTGTGACCCGGGGAGTCAGCCTTTCACAGATTCTTATGCTCCTTCTTTTTATCTCCCCCTCGTTCCTCATCTTCACTATTCCGATGGCTTTCCTTCTGGGCCTTCTCCTCTCCTTCGGAAGGCTTTCAGGCGACAGCGAAATCACCGCCTTTAAAGCCTCCGGAATAAGTCTTTATCAGCTCTATCTTCCCGTTCTCCTTTTTTCTGTCGGGACCTATCTGCTTACCACCTTCCTGGTCATCTATGGCCTCCCATGGGGAAACCGCGGATTCAAGGCAACGCTCTACCTGATGGCTCAATCCAAGGCGGATATTGAAATCAAAGAACGGGTCTTCAACGATGTCTTTGATGGATTTGTCCTCTATGTCGATAAAGTTCCAATCCAGGGGAAGAAGATGGAGGGCATTCTCATCTATGATGAGCGGGATAAGGAGAAGGTCAATACCATCTTTGCCAAGGAGGGTTTTCTTGCCAGCAATCCGAAATCTCAGGAGGTCACCCTCCGGCTCCTCAGCGGAGACATTCACCGCTTTGAACCCCGGACGAATATCTATCAAAAAATGCAATTTGACACCTATGACATCAAGCTCGAACTGTCAAAGACTTTCGCTGCGATGGGAAAGAAACTGAGGGAACACGAGATGTCGATTGACGATATCAAAGAAAGGATCGATAAGAGAAGGTCATTGGGGGAGGATATCACTCCCCAGGAGGTCGAACTCCATAAGCGATTTGCCATCCCTTTCTCCTGTCTGGTCTTCGGTCTGCTCGGAATTCCGCTGGGAATTCAGCCCAGTCGCTCGGGAAGGTCCTACGGATTTGTTCTCAGCCTTCTCATCCTGCTGGCCTATTATGTCTCGCTCACCGCCTCGGAAATTTTCGCCATCAAAAAAGCGATCCCCCCATTTCTGGCGGGATGGGCTCCCAACATCCTTTTTGGAGTCTTTGGAATCTTCCTCCTCATCAAGGCGTCAAAGGAATCTCCATTTAAACCCCTGGTCTGGATGACGGAGGCATTCGATTTCATCCAGCGGAAGTGGAAAGGGCTCTTCAAAGATGTTTGAAAACTATTGGGTCCTGCACCGTTATGTCATCCGGGAATACCTGAAGGTCTTCCTTCTCAGTCTGAGTGGTTTGATCCTCATCTATATTGTCGTCCTTTTCTTTCAGAAGGTGGATACCTTCATCAAATACCAGGCCCCTTTTCTCCTCATCTTTGAATATCTCCTCTATAAGACCCCAGAAGTGATCTTCCAATGGACCCTTCCCTATGCGGTTTTGCTCTCAATTCTTCTCACCCTCGGGACTCTCTCTCGCCACAGCGAAATTACCGCCATGAAGGCTGGAGGGGTCAGTCTCTATCGAATTACGATTCCTTTATTTATCATCGCGCTCATCATCAGTTTCTTCTCATTCCTGGGAAACGAATATCTTGTCCCCCTGACCAATCAGCAGACTCGGCATCTTCTTTCGGTTAAAGTGCGGAAGGAACAGCAAACCAGTTTCTTTAAAAATTACAAGATCTGGTATTATGGTGACCGCGGCATCTTCAATATTCAACTCTTAGATGCAAAGGAAAAAATATTAAAGGGAATCACCCTCTATCAATTTGATGACCAGTTTCATTGCACCCGTCGAATCGATGCCCGGGAAGCAAGATGGATTGATGGAAAATGGAAACTCTTTCAGGGGGCGATCCGGGAATTTAAGTCGGAGGAAACAATTAAAACAATCCCCTTCGCTGAACAGGAGTTTGATTTTCAGGAGGACTGGGAATCTTTCCAGAGGATCGAACGTAAGGCAGGGGAGATGAGCTACACCGAACTCCGTAACTATATCCAGAGGATCCAGGTCTCTGGTTATGATACAACCCGGTATCTAACGGACCTCTACGCGAAACTTTCCTATCCGTTTTTAAACCTGATTATGGTTTTGATCGGTATTCCATTTGCCCTGAAAACCGGTCGATCAGGAGGGGTGGCATTGAGTATCGGAATCAGCGTCATGATCGGATTTGCTTATGGGGTGATCTTCTATGTCTTTCTCTCCTTCGGAAAATCGGGGGTTCTTCCTCCTTTTCTCGCCGCCTGGGCTCCAACCCTCCTCTTTGGTCTCGCCGGAATCTTTACCCTGACGAGCATCCGACAATAATTTAAATCCGAAGCACGAAATCCGAATATCGAAACAATCTCAAATGTTAGAATTCCAAATGTTCAAAACAAAAAGTTTAAAATTTGGGGTTTGAACATTCGGATTTGTTTCGAATTGGTCCTAAGAGGACGCTTCGCCCGGCATTCGAATTTCGAGTTTCCCTCGACAAAGTCGAGGGTTAGGAATTGGCTAAGAGGTTGAAAAAGATGTTGATCTCACGGAAGGTGTCAGTTAAAAAAAGGATACCGATAATAATTAAGAAAACCCCGCTGA
>VGRU01000111.1 GCA_016875255.1 Deltaproteobacteria bacterium | reverse complement strand
GAATATAAATATCAACATCAACTGTGTGACTGATGATACTGGTCACGGTATTAATATATAGACTCAAAGCCCTAAGTTAACGATGTCGTGAGCATTTTTTGAGTTAACGATGTCCTGAACGTTATCACTTAACTCTTAACTCTTATTTATAACCTTCTCTCCAGCACATAATCAGCCAGGATTAGGAGGGCTTCCTTCTCCATTGAGCCGGGAAGATGATGGAGGTGTCCTTTTGCCCTTGCCACATATTCGCTCGCCTTTTCCCAGGTGTAGGTTACACCACGATAGTTATCAATAATCGTTATCACCTGGGAGAAGGATTCACTGGTCATGGGATCGGATTCGACGGCCTGACGGATGATGGCCGACTCTTTCTCAGTGCAGTGGTTCAGGGTATAGATGAGAGGAAGCGTGATCTTTCCATCCTGGAGGTCGATCCCAATCTTCTTTCCGAATTCCTCTTCCCTGGACGTGTAGTCGAGATTGTCGTCAATCAGTTGAAAGGCAATTCCGAGATCCATCCCAAAATGGGTTAAAGCCGTTTCTTTCTCCTCCGAAGCTTCTCCAAGGATAGCCCCAACCTGAGTGGCGGCAGAGAAGAGCGCCGCTGTTTTTCGCGCTATGATGGAAAAGTAATCCTCCTGGGTCAGGGAAAGGTCATTCGTTTTGATCAATTCCTCAAGTTCTCCTTCTGCCATCAGGGTGGTCGCCCTGGCAACCGTTTGAAGGATTTTTCGATTTCCATTTTCCACGAGCAGGGAGAAGCATTTTGTAAAGAGAAAATCCCCGACCAGGACACAGGCCTCATTTCCCCATTTGGCATTGGCCGACTCCATTCCCCTCCGGAGTTCGGCCCGGTCCACGACATCGTCATGGAGAAGCGTGGCGGTATGGATGAATTCGATTAAACTGGCCATGGAGATGTGCGCCTCTCCCTGATATCCGCAGGCCCTGGCGGAAAGCAGAAGAAGGATCGGGCGAAGCCGTTTGCCTCCGCTGAGAAGAAGATGCTCTCCGATGGCGGCAATGATGGGGACATCGGACTTTAAATTCCTTCGGAACTCAAGGTCCACTTTTTTGAGATCGTCTCCAACCCACAGTAGGATTTCTTCTAAGGGAGACTTCTCTTTGGTTCTCGAAATGGAGGCATTCAAAACATTCATCTGTTAAAATTATTATCCTATTCAGCGCCCGTTGTCAAAAATATTTATGAGAGCTCTGACGGCAGGAAGACTCATAACCCCACCTAACTTCCCCTTATTATAATGGGAGGGATCCGCCTTTTTCATCCCCTCTTAAGGTAGAGACTGTGTCGTAATTCCGTTCATGGTTCGAGAACCTCACCACGAACGGACTACGGTATGTTAAAAATCAATCACTTAGCCGTTCGTCCTGAGTGTGTCGAAGGGCGAATGGCTAATTACGACACAGCCTCGTTAAGGGGGGACAGAGGGGGTTAAGGGGGAGATGGGGGAGTTACTCGATGGAGGATCAGGGGCGGCATGATATTCAGCTCCACGCCACTCGATTTGACCGATTCGACAAGAAGGAACTTCGCGCTCTCTCCGACACGGGGATGGACAAACTGAAAACGTTTTGGCTCCAGATTTCCTTTTCTCAAGGCCACTAAAAGATCAACGGTTCGCGAAGCGGGAAAGATGAAATAGCATCTCCCCTTATGCGGCAATAGATAGGAAGCGATGGAGACCAGATCATTCAAGGTTCCCTTTATTTCATGCCGTGCAATGGCTTTCTGGGGAGAGGGGTTGATCCTGCCCGTCCGATATTTTCGATAGGGAGGGTTGGAGAGAACGACATCAAAAGAACCCGGAGGGAAAGAGGTTTTTAATTTTCTGAAATCCTGGCGAAGAATGGAGATGCGGTCTTCAAGACAGTTTAAGATGACACTCTTGACCGCGACATCGGCCAGCGACTTCTGGATCTCCACGCCGACAAAGGAGGAGGCTTTTGTCGTCTGTGATAACAAGAGGGGAAGAACGCCGCACCCTGTCCCCAGGTCAATGGCTTTTTCGCTCCTTCGAATTTTGACAAATTGGCCAAGCAGAACCGCATCGATTGAGAAACGGTATCCTTCTTTCTTCTGAAGAATTTTCAGTTTCCCATTGAAGAAAGAATCGAGAGTTTCATCGGGAGATAGAAAAAATGGGGCTTCGTCTTCGGCCATCCAGGGAGTTTCCATATCTCGTTTAAGGGGTCCTTCCTTGCTTTTTTATCAGGTCTATGTTATTCATTTTAAAATTCATTTTGAGGTTTTCAAATGGCAAAAAAGTGTGAGATCTGCGGTAAGGGGCCTGTTTTTGGACATAATGTCAGTCATGCAAATAATAAGACCCGCAAGGTCTGGTATCCGAATCTCCATAAGGTGAAGGCGATCAAAGAGGGAAGGACGATTAAGATAAAAGTCTGTTCAAGATGCCTCCGCTCCGGTTCGGTTACGAAAGCAGCCTGATCTTAAAAAAAGTCACATAGTCGTATCGTCTCATGATCTTATTGTTTTTTAGACTAAAAGACTATGAGACTATTTGACCATGCGACTACCTCAGGATTCAGCCTGACCTTCGATCCTCATCCTTTCCACCTTGTGGATCCCCTTTATTTTTTCGAGGCCCTTCATCACTTTCTTTAGATGATTTAAATCCCGAATCTGAAGTTCGAAGGTTCCAATCGCCCTTTTATCATCGGTCGTTTCCACTCTCGCATTCGTGATGTTGGCTTCATTGGAAGTGAGGGAGCTGCTGATTTCCGCCAGCAATCCCTTCTTGTCATCCGAATAGATGCGAATCCGAACCGGATAGCTGTATCCCTTTGTCGAATCCCACTCCACCTCGACCTTTCGATTGGGATCTTCATCCATCATGCTCTGACAATCGACCGTATGGATCGTCACCCCACGCCCTCTTGTGATGAACCCCACGACCCTGTCTCCAGGCACGGGGTTGCAACATCCTGCATAACGAACCATCACATTATCGATTCCTTTAATGAGGAGGGCATCTTTCGGACCGGTGCGTGTGATCTTATGAAGGAGGCTTTGGAGGCGACCCTCTTCCTCTTCCTTCTTTTCAAACTTTTCCGGAGGAAGGAGCTTTCCAATGATCTGGTTGGCGGTCACCTTTCCATAACCGACGGCGGCAATCAGATCCTCCGCTCCCTGAAAACTGAATTCGCCGGCCACTTTTTCCAGTTCTCCAGACTTCATCAACTTGGCCTGATGAAGATCGAATTTTCGAAGTTCCTTATCCAGAATCTCTTTCCCAAGGATGATCGATTTCTCCCTCTCCTCTGATTTGAACCACTGCCGGATCTTGGTTTTGGCCCGGGGGGTTTTGACAAACTTGAGCCAGTCTTTACTTGGTTTTTGGTTCGGGGAGGTCAGAATCTCAACCGTATCTCCGCTTTTGAACTCATATTTCAGGGGGACAATTTTCCCGTTGACCTTTGCTCCGATGCAATGATTCCCGACATCGGAGTGGATGCTATAGGCGAAATCAACCGGGGTCGCCCCCGCAGGGAATTCTTTCACCTCGCCTTTCGGAGTAAAGATATAGACCTCATGGGGGAAGAGGTCCACTTTGACGCTTTCAATAAATTCTTGATCATCCTTCAAATCGCGCTGCCATTCGAGGAGTTGTCTCAGCCAGGTAAATCGTTTGTCATCCGCCTCGTCCAGGGGTTTCCCTTCCTTATATTTCCAGTGAGCGGCGATGCCTTCCTCCGCGATCCGGTGCATCTCGCGGGTGCGAATCTGTATTTCAATCCGTTCCCCATAAGGTCCGATGGCAGCCGTGTGAAGGGATTGATACAGATTCTCCTTGGGAAGACCGATGTAGTCTTTAAATTTGCCGGGGATGGGTTTCCAGAGGGAGTGGATGATGCCCAGGACATCGTAACAATCTTTGATGCTGTGGACAACGATCCGGAAGGCGGTAATATCATAGACCTGATCAAAATCGATATTCTGGTCTTTCATCTTTAGATAGATGCTGTAAATCTGTTTGAGCCGGCCGGTTACCTCTCCCTCGATCTTGTTTTCATAAAGCTTCTTCAGCAGGGTTCGTTTCATTTCATCGACATAACGAAGCCGCTCCCTCTCCTTTTTAGCGATCTTTCGCTGAATCTCCCCGTAGATATCGGGGTAGCGGTGCTTGAAGGCGAGTTCTTGCAACTCTGTTTTGATCCAGTCAATTCCAAGGCGGTTGGCCAGGGGAGCGTAGATGTCGAGGGTTTCCTGGGCGATCTCTTCCTGTTTTTCCGGAGAATGATATCGAAGTGTTCGCATATTGTGAAGGCGGTCAGCGAGTTTTACCAGGACGACCCGGATGTCTTTCACCATAGCCAGGATCATTTTCCGGAAATTTTCCGCCTGACTCTCCTCAGATGACCGGAGGGAGATGCGGCTGATCTTGGTCACCCCGTCAACCAACTGGGAAATTTCATTTCCGAAGTTTTCACGGATCTCTTCGAGAGTGGCCAGCGTATCCTCGACGGCATCATGAAGAAGGCCTGTGGCAAGGGTGGCGGCATCGAGCTGCATCTGGGTGAGGATTCCAGTCACTTCAAGGGGATGGGTGAGGTAAGGCTCACCGGAGAGGCGGACCTGTCCAAGATGGACTTTGGCGGAAAAGACATAGGCCTTTCTTAAGAGGTCTGTGTCGGCATTGGGATTGTAGGAGACCAAACGATCCAAAATATCATTGAATCTTAACATCTTACAAACATCTTACTATAAAGGATGAAAAATTCAAGTGGGTTCCTTCTTTTGGAAGGTAAAACTTTTGACAGGAAGAAAAATGAAATTTATAATGGGTTTGCTCTCATTGTTGCAAAAAAGGGGGGTGGGCATCCTTCCAATCCTTTACAATTGCGGATCGTTTCTATATGTTATGGGAAACATTTGATGTCACCTGAGGTGATCTCTGGGATATGCTTGATACCTTATTAACAAACCACTTAAAGGTGCCGCTGTAAAGGCTTTCCAGCATACCCACCCCCCTTTTCATATTATTTTTATTCAACAACCAGGTTGACTTGCCATTAGGGAATATTCGAATGAAACGTTGGGTGTTTTTCTTCTTTTTTATAGTGATTTTTGCGGGGGGCCTCGTTTTTTATCTTTTTGTCAAAGATAAAGGCGATGGAGACTCTTCCATCAAAGTTTCCGGAAACATCGAAGCGACAGAGGTGGATGTCGGTTTTAAACTGTCCGGAAGAATTGTCCAACTCTATGTCCAAGAGGGGGATTGGGTTGAGAAAGGCAAAGTGATTGCCATGCTGGATGATGAGGATCTTCGGCAGCGGGTCGAATTAGCGCGGGCCACCTTGCGAGCGTCCCAGGCGCGATTGGAAAAGTTGCTTGCAGGTTCGAGGCCTGAAGAGATCAGAGAAGCAGAGGCAAACCTCCAGCAGGCGCAGTTCGATTTTGAAAATAAGAAGACTCAATATGAACGGATGAAAACCCTTTTTGATGGGCGCGTGATTCCCAGAGAGACGCTGGATAATGCCGAGACCAAGTTGAAGATTGCCAAAGCGGCTTTGGAAGGGACAACGGAGGTTTTCAAAAAGGTCAAGGAAGGGCCGAGGAAGGAGGACATCGAAGACGGAAGGGCTCAGGTGGAGCAGGCTCGCGCCTCGTTAAAACTGGCAGAGACACAACTCGGTTATACGGTTCTGCAATCTCCCATTTCAGGAAATGTTCTCGTCAAATCGGGTGAGAAAGGCGAGGTGGTCAATCCAGGGACCTCTGTTCTCACCCTTGCCGATATCGTCAATGTCTGGCTGAAAGCCTATATCCCGGAGACCGAACTCAGCCGTGTGAGATGGGGTCAGGAAGTCATTGTGACAACCGATCTCCGTCCCCAAAAAGAGTATAAAGGGAAAATATCCTTCATCTCTTCTCAGTCCGAATTCACGCCCAAACAGATCCAGACGGAGAAAGAAAGAGTGACATTGGTCTACCGCATCAAAGTGGACATCCCCAATCCCGACCGTGAATTGAAGCCGGGCATGCCTGCTGATGGGCGGATCCTTTTGACAACAACTTCCCTTGAAAAAAAATAGAAGATCATCAGGGTACCAGGTGATCAGGGAGCAGTTATCAGAATATTTGAAAGAATCATTGCAAAGTGGTCAATTAGCAATGATCAATTAGCAATTTAAAACACTGTGTAACACTTTAGCGGTTTGAAAATCTTTGTAAAATCCCTCCCGACCTCCCTTTGCCAAAGGGAGGAGATAAGGGTTTCCCCCTTTGGCAAAGGGGGATTAAGGGGGATTTTATGATGAATCTTTTGGTTAATTGACTCGTAAAACTCCTCTTTTCAAAATGCTAAAGTGATACAACACTGCTAATTTTGCATTGTTAACTTTACAATTTGCATTTGTCTTTTCGTAACACCCTGATCTCCTGGTGACCTGAGATCCTGATGCCCCTTCAAGATATGCTATCCATTCAGACAGCCAACCTGACGAAGACCTTTGGATCATTGACGGCAGTCAACCGGCTTAACCTCGAGGTGAAAACAGGGGAGATATTCGGTTTTGTCGGTCCGGATGCTTCAGGAAAGACGACCACTCTCCGTATGCTCTGTGGAATTCTTCCTCCTGACGGAGGGGAAGCAACGGTGGCGGGCTGTGATATTCGAAAAGAAGCTGAGCGATTAAAGGAGAAAGTGGGATATCTCCCACAGCGATTCGGACTCTATGGAGATCTGACCGTCCTTGAAAATATCCATTTCTATGCGGACCTCTATCGTGTCCCGAGGAAAGGAAGGAAGGATCGGATCGGAAGGCTTCTTCAATTTGCCAACCTTGAGCCCTTCGGAAAAAGAAAGGCGCAAGACCTCTCCGGAGGGATGAAACAGAAATTAGGATTAATCTGCGCCCTGATCCATACTCCCGAGATCCTTTTGTTAGATGAACCAACGACCGGCGTCGATCCCCTTTCGAGGAGGGATTTCTGGGTCATCCTTTATGACCTTTTAAAGGAGGGCGTCACCATCCTCTTTTCGACCTCCTATATGGATGAGGCGGAGCGGTGCAGTCGCATCGGTTTGATCCATCAGGGAGAGCTGCTGGTGGCGGATACTCCCTCCGCCGTCAAAGCTGGAATCGGAGGGACAATTCTGGAACTGCGCCTTGAAAATCATCAGAAGGGGATGAAAATCCTGGAAGGGAGGGGGGCCTTTCGCAGCCTTGTCCTGTCCGGGGATAAGATCCACATCCTGGTTGACGAACCGGAAGAAGGAGAAAGAGCGATCCGGGATGTCTTAAAGGCGGTGAGAATGGAAATCGTGGATTTAAATGTCGTGAGACCCTCTCTTGAAGATGCCTTTGTTTCGATGGTGAGAGAAAGGGAAAAATAATCAATGTAAATTGAAAAATGCAAAATTGATGGTCTCGTAAAAAGTCTGGAAATACGTCTTTCTGTCATTCCGGCGAAAGCCGGAATCCAGTATTTTCAAATAGTTATAAATTCCCTGGACTCCGGTTTTCACCGGAGTGACGACTTTTTACGAATTCATCAAAATTGAGATCAAATAAATGCTAACTTTGAATTGCTAATTTTCTATTTAACATTGAGGTTTCGATGTCTTCTTATGCAGTGGAGGTGGAAGACCTCTCCAAGACCTTTGGTGATTTCGTCGCCGTCGATCACATCCATTTTCAGGTCAGGAAGGGAGAGATCTTCGGTTTCCTTGGACCCAATGGGGCTGGGAAATCGACGACCATCCGGATGCTCTGCGGCTTGTTGATGCCCACTTCAGGAAAAGGGAAAGTCGCAGAGTTTGATATCGTGAAAGAGCCCGAGAAGATCAAACAGGTGATTGGATATATGTCTCAAAAGTTCTCTCTCTATGAGGACCTGACGGTATTGGAGAACCTCCATTTTTTCGGAGGGATTTACGGCCTTTCAGGTCCTCTGCAGAAAGAGAGAGAGAAACAGGCTCTCGATAGGGCAGGCCTTCAGGATCTACGGGATCGACTGACCAGGACACTGGCCGCAGGCTGGAAACAGAGACTGGCGTTAGCCTGTGCCTTACTCCATCAACCTGAAATCCTCTTTCTGGACGAACCCACCTCTGGCGTGGATCCCATTTCACGCCGAAATTTCTGGAGTTTGATCCAGCAAATGGCCGAGAAGGGAGTTACCGTTTTTGTCACCACTCACTATATGGATGAGGCCGAATATTGCGATCGGCTGGCATTAATCTATCAGGGCAAGATCGTCGCCCTCGGGACCCCAACTGAATTGAAGATGAAAACCCTTTCCCGGGGAATTCTTGAAGTGGGGTGTGATCCCCTGATTCCGGCTCTCGATCTTCTGAAAAGGGCGGCCTGGGCCTCAGAGGCCGCTGTCTTTGGAGATGGGCTCCATATCATTGGGAAAGAAGGGGTCGATTCAGAACAGGAGATCAAAGCCTTATTTCAAACCCACCATATTCTTCTGAAGCGGATGGAATGGATACGGCCTTCTCTCGAAGATGTCTTTGTATCATTAATCGAAAAGGAGAATGAGCGTTGAACCTTTCTCGGACCTGGGCTATTGCCAGGAAGGAGTTCATCCATATCTATCGCGATCCGAGGAGCCTGGGGCTGGTCATCCTCATGCCCGCTCTCCTGATGCTTCTTTTCGGATATGCGGTGACCCTCGATGTGAAAAAGGTGAAGATGGCTGTTCTCAATTACGATGGCGCCCAAGAGAGTCTTTCCTTCATCCATCGGTTTACCGGCTCTCCTTATTTCGACCTTTTTGGTTTTGTTCAAAATGAAAGAGAGATGAGAAGGCTGATCGATGAGGGAGCGATCAAGATGGGACTGGTCCTGAGGCACGACTTCTCCAGAACCGTGAAGGCAGGGAAGAAAGCTCCAGTTCAGGTGGTGCTGGATGGGAGTGACTCCAATACAGCCAATATCATCCTCAGCTATGTCCAGGCCGTTGTCCGGGATTATACGCAGGAAAAAACCTTTTTAAAGATAGAACGGATGGGCCGAAAGAGGCCGGAACCGCCGCTGGAAGGCCGGACCAGAATTTGGTTTAACGAAGAACTGGAGTCAAAAAATTATTTTATCCCCGGACTGGTGGCAGTCATCATTTCGATCATTGGAGTGCTTCTCACCGGCCAGGTGGTGGTGAGGGAATGGGAGAAAGGGACGATGGAGCTTCTCATCTCCACTCCTGTCCGGAAAGCGGAGTTGATCATCGGAAAGTTATTCCCTTACTTCTTCCTTGGCCTTCTGGATCTGTCGCTGGCTGTTCTGATGGGGAGATTGGTCTTTCAGGTCCCCCTGAGGGGGAGCGTGCTGTTGCTCCTCATCCTCTCCTGTGTCTATCTGATTGTAGCGTTGGCCATGGGGTTGACCATCTCCGCCATAGCGGGGACACAACTGTTTGCCAACCAGATGGCCATGATCATCGGTTTTCTTCCGACCTTTCTTCTTTCAGGGTTCACCTTTGTCATCTCGAATATGCCTTTCTGGCTTCAGGTCATCACCTACGGGATTGCTCCCCGATATTATGTGACCATCGTCAAAGAGATCTTTCTAAAAGGGTCGGACTTTTCTTTTCTGTGGCAGGAGACCGCTGTTTTAATCGGCATGGGGGCGTTGGGACTTTTGGTGGCGACGAAGATTTTTAAAAAGGAGCTGAGGTAATCCCGAGAGGTCAAGGTTGAGGTTAAGGTTAAGAGGCCAGTTTGGTGAAAAGGTTAGGTCATTTGGGTAACGTCTTTGGCCTCAGCCCATCCACCTAACCCAAACCGGCTTCCTTGCCTTTACCTGAAGACCATTTTTCAATAGGTTCATCAATGTTTAAACGGGTTCGATTTCTATTTGTCAAAGAGTTAATTCACGTCCTGAGGGATAAGCGGTTAAGGATCACGCTCATCTTTCCGCCCATCTTCCAGCTGATCGTTTTTGGATATGCGGCGAATCTTGATGTGAGGGACATCACCACCGCCATCAGGGACCTGGATCAGAGTGTGGACTCAAGGGATCTCATCGCCCGGTTCAGGAGTTCAAAATATTTCAAAATTGTTTCTCATCCCGAGACCCCCAAAGAGATTGAGGCGCTCATTAAAAAGGGAGAGATCACCATCAGCCTCGAAATCCCGAGCGGGTTTTCTCGGAAAATTAAAAAGGGTGACACTGCGGGGCTCCAGGTCATTGTCGATGGGACGGAGTCCAATACGGCCATGATTGCCCTGGGATATGTGAGCCGGATTCTTTCCGAATATTCGACGGAAATGATTGTGAAGAGGCTTAACCGGGAAGGGATGAAGGATTTCGAAGAAGCAGGCGCAGAGCTTGAGCATCGGATATGGTTCAACCCAAGCCTTGAAACCCGCTATTTTTATGTCCCGGGAGTCATTGCCACGATTGCTTTTCTCATTCCGATGATCCTGACCGCTCAGGCCATTGTGAGGGAGCGGGAGATGGGGACGCTCGAACAGATCATGGTCACACCCATCCGCTCCTGGGAGCTGGTTTTAGGGAAGACCCTTCCGTTTGCATTGATCGGCTTTATCGATGTGGTGATGATCGCCCTGATCGGAGTGTTCTGGTTCGAGGTTCCCCTCCGTGGTAACCCTCTTGTCCTCCTCCTGGGAAATCTCCTCTTTCTAATGAGTTCGGTTGGGATCGGCCTTTTCATTTCGACCATCTCATCGACCCAGCAGCAGGCCCAGATCTCCACCTTCTTCTTCATGAATCCGGCGTTTATTCTTTCCGGCTTTGCTTTCCCTCTGGAGAATATGCCGCAGTGGCTTCAGTATCTTACCTATATCAATCCTCTGAGATATTTCCTGGTCATCATCAGGGGGACCTTTCTGAAAGGGGTGGGACTGGAAATCCTGTGGCCCCAGATGCTGGCCCTGGCGGTTCTGGGTGGGCTGATGATTACATTGAGTTCGATGAGGTTTCAGAAGAGACTGAAATAAAAAACCCGAAGCACGAAATTCGAAATTCGGTAACACTTTAGCGGTTTGAAAATCTTTGTAAAATCCCTCCCGACCTCCCTTTGCCAAAGGGAGGAGATAAGGGTTTCCCCCTTTGGAAAAGGGGGATTAAGGGGGATTTTATGATGAATCTTTTGGTCAATTGACTCGTAAAACTCTTTTTTTCAAAATGCTAAAGTGATAC
>VGRU01000110.1 GCA_016875255.1 Deltaproteobacteria bacterium | reverse complement strand
CCTGTTTGATGTAATTACGCAAAGCCTGGTTCATCGCAGTTTGATATCCCTGGCCTTGGCGCTCAGCCTCATCCCTGAACCATTCCAGTATATCCGAATCAATAAAGATCGTAATTCTTGTCTTGCCCTTTTGGGGTATTACCGGTCCCCGCTTGCCTTTACTGAAGTCATATTCCTCCAGCATTTCATTCTTTCTGCTCATAAATCCTCCGCTCCTTTGGAGTCGCTTTCCTGGCTGAAATTAACCTGATCTGCTCCTCGCCCGAATAAGCATAAACTACTACCAGCATTCTCCCCAAAATATCTGTCCCGATGGTTACGAACCGTTGTTCTGCATGCCGGGTGTCTTCAATCGTTACCGCCATCGGGTCATCAAGTACCGTCGCAGCATGGGAAAACTCGACGCCATGATTCCGTATGTTTGCGGCAGCTTTCTTGATATTCCAAACAACAATCATATTATATGTATTTTATATGTATTTGTCAACTTTTGTTTCAAAGGTTTTACGGCAAGACCTCTTGGAATACTATCCACCCTCACCTTTCACATACCAAAAAACCGCGGAGCGCATCCATCCTTCGTCCCGCTTTGCTGGACTTCGGAGGACAGGTAGCGCCCGCCTATGCCACCCTCCTACGCCGAGACTACGGAGGTCAAGAGGCTTCGGCGGGCAGGCATGGAGCATAGAGGAAAATCTCTAAAATCCAATCCCATCGCAAAAAAGGGGGACAACTTAAATCTTTCAGATTCGGCCGCCTTCTTCTGCGGCTCGCCTTTCCTCAATCAGTCTTCGCTCCCGCGCCAGCTCGCGGGCAAGCTCTTCCTCTGTTGGCAGATAGAGCATATACTTGGACGCAAAGAGCCGTTTGTTCTCGTTCAGCACGGAGTACCGGGCAATGGTCTCATTCTTCTCGGAGCAGAGTATCAACCCAATGGTCGGATTATCTCCTTTTATCTTACCGTGCTCTTCGTACATACGCACATACCCGTCCATCTGGCCGATATCCTGATGGGTCAGAGGACCGATTTTCAGGTCTATCAGGAGAAAACATTTGAGTATAAAATTGTAGAAAACGAGATCCACATAGAAATCCTCGTCTCCAAATCGCATCCGCTTCTGGCGGGCCACGAACGAGAACCCTTTGCCGAGCTCAAGAAGGAATTGCTGCAGGTTATCTATGATCGCTTGCTCCAAATCAGATTCATGCAACCTCGCGGCATCGGGTAAATCCAGGAATTCCAGCACATACGGGGCTTTCAGCACATCTACCCGTCAGGTATTGTTTCTGGCCAGCCGGCAATTCGCTACCCGACGGGTAGTGAATCTCAGGCTTTCGATCCTGAAACATCACGTAGAATTGCCTGAAATTCCTGAGGTTAGGGACAGCCATGTACGTTACAGGCAGGTGCTTGTTCAGCGATCGTTTAATATAGGATCAAGCTATTTAACGAAACTGACATTTCATTTAATAACATGGGCATCGGTGTCAGGTATACACTATTCACTTCCCCTCACCTTTCAATTGCTACCAACAGCGAGTAGAGCTCAGAGCGCCTGCCTGCCGACAGGCAGGTAAAGCGTAAAAAACCTAACCGTGAATTGTTAACCAAACCATTTTAATGTGACTGTGTCTTCTTTGGTTTATCTATCTTTGCCAGCTCCGCCTCAATCTCCTCAACAGTCGGCAAGCTACCTTTGAATTCCTTAGGCAGCGTGGTAACGATCTTTGTCTCCCAATCGGCTACACCGATGGGCTTTCTAAAACCTCTGAGGGCATACTCAACGACAAGCCGGTCTTTGCCCTTGCAGAGCAAAAGCCCGATGGTGGGTTTATCGTCAGGATGGCACAAGAGGTCATCGACTGCGGAAAGATACATATTGAGCTGTCCTACAAATGCCGGATCAAAGGGAACGGCCTTTAGTTCCACTACCACAAAGCAGCGCAATTTGAGATGATAGAAAAGCAAGTCGAGGTAATAGTCGGCACTGGAGAATTCGAGATGGACCTGCCGACCAACGAACGCAAAACCTGCGCCGAGTTCCAGAAGGAAGCGCTGGATATGGTCAATCAGTGCCTGTTCGACCTCGCGTTCACGCCGGGGATCGGCTGTTCCAAGGAAATCGAATAGATACGGGTCCTTGAATACCTGTGCTGCCATATCTGAGTCGGCAGGAGGAAGCGTTGCTCTAAAGTTGGTAACAGCCTTTCCTTGACGTTTATGAGCCTGAACGGCAATCTGTATCGCCAACACGTTCCGGCTCCATCCATGTTCAATAGTGGCCCTGATATACCATTCCCGGGTCGAGACATCCTGTGTTTTATCAAGAAGTAAGCAATTATGAAACCAGGGAATTTGTGCAGCAAGCTGCTGCACAATTGCTCGGTTCGGCCATGCCTCGGCGAAAGCCCGCATGTATTTGAGGTTTCTTGGAGAAAGTCCTCTCATATCAGGAAATGCCTTACTGAGGTCGTTTGACAACCTGTCAATCACCCTGGCTCCCCATCCTTCGCTTTCCTGCCGCTTGAGGATTGCCTGGCCGATGTCCCAGTAAAGCAAAACCATCGCAGCATTGGCTGCCATGGTCACCCGCAATCGCTCCGTTGTGATTCGTTGTTTCAACTCCTCTAAAAGACGACCATAATTCTCTGGCATCTCGGCCAAAGGTGGCGGAGCCGGAAGGCTCACTCCAGGCCGTGACCGGCCAAACGTGTGGCGAGTCTCTTTGTTCGACTTGGCCACGGCCCTTTTGTTTCTTTCCTGTGTTTTATCGTTTTTCATAACCAAAGAGGATGAGGGTGGTTCAAATGCAACTTCCTCCCATCCCACCGAAATAATCAAGACCTCACTCACTCTCACCTTTCAATCACTCACAACATCCCGCATCCATCCTTCGTCCAGGTTTGCTGGACTTCGGAGGACAGGTAGAGCAAAGCGCCTGCCTACCGGCAGGCAGGCATGGCGCATAGCGTTCATTTACTTCCGTGAAACGCAAAGCGTAAGGCGTCAGGGGAAAATTTAAAACAAAAACTACTCCCATACGATTAACGATAAAAGCTTATCGCCTTTTTTGCTTTTTAAACCCTTTTGAAGCTTCATAGGGCACACGTGGTTCCTCCACCAAGAATCCAATTCGTCTCTTGGGAGATTCGGATTCTGGCGGTGAACTCAGCAATCGCCTGATTTGTACAATTATTTCGTTAATGGCGGTCTCGTGAACATCAAGCCTTGCGGTTAATTCATTTTCCAATTCTGCGAGTTTGCGTGCAAGCCCCCGATGTTCAACAAGCATCTGGCGCATCCGAATAAATGCACGCACCACAAACACACTCATCTGAACGGCCCGCTTACTGCGAAGGACGTTAGCAGCCATAATGGCACCATGCTCAGTAAAAACATACGGCCGATAGCGTCTTCCGCCATGGGATGCAGTCGCAAATTGCGACCGGTTCGGCTCCAAACTTGAGGTCGCAATTTGCGACCTCAAGTTTGTAACTTCTTGATCTGTAAGAACAAACGCAAAGTCAGTCGGGAACCGATTGGTGTTGCGGCGAACCTGCTCATTGGGCCTTTTGGTGGGTACCCCATAGATGCTCGCGAGGTCCACATCCAAGATTACCCTTTGGCCGCGGACGGTTGTAATCATTTGCTCAATCGGCTGTGTCTCGTACCTTTTCAATTCTTCTGTCATAAGACGTCCTTGAGGACAAAACGATTTCTGTAAATGTGGTATTGGGTAAGTAGTGATCACAAATTGTGATCACTACAACTTTCTCTTTTCCGTAAGGTCACAATCTGTGACCTTAAACACGAAAGTAAGTTATCTTGAAATCACAATTTGTGATTTCAAAACAAAAAAGCCCATTCTTTTTGAGAATAGGCTTTCATTGGACCATCCATGAGATCCACCCCCACCGGAATTTGCCCCACTATACCAGAAACAGAAATTTATGACAATCCCTGACACACTTTAGATATTGTTTCTTGAAGAGTGAGACAGAAACCATGACAAAAGATTGGACTGTCAGATGGATTTAATATGATGCTTGTGAATTTAGATTTAGAGTTTAGAGTTTTGTAACCAATTGAATAATCTTTTTGGAGGTGTATTCGGCCGTGTCGGCGAGGCCTTCAACGGGAAGGAAACTGTCGGCGTTGGAGCTGAAGAGGCAGGTGACCGAAGCAGGAAATTCCTCATCGGGAAGATTGAATAAGTAATAGAGGGGAACGTTTGGCAGAGGATGGAGAGTAAAAGAGAAATCATATCTTTTGACATCCTTGTTAGGGGTACCGGAAAAGCGAGCGATGAGTTCTTCTTGTCTTTTCTGAATGGATTCAACATGGGGAATGAGAACCTTCTCTGCATTCATGGAAAAGGCGGCTTGATAACTCATTCCTCCTGGAAACTGTCTAAACGCCTTTAAGGGTTGGAGTTGTATCGGTTGGTTCGTAACAAAACTGGCATATATAGCGATTAATACCCCTTCTGCGCTGTGAAGGGGGTCACCACCGAGAATGATCTCTTCTCGATGGATTTCGCAGGGCTCCCCAAAAGCCTGAAAATGGAAGCAATTCTCCGCATAATGAGCAGGAAGCGCAACCTCAAGTTCTCGAATCGGCCGCGCCCAGGCTTTTTTTAAATACTCTTTTTGAATTGAAAGAAAATTTTGAGACATAGAAGTTTATCGGTGTGGTTCGATGATGACTTTGATGGACTCTTTCGCATCCATAACAAGTTTAAACCCGAGACCTGTTTCAGCCAAGGAAAGGCGGTGGGTGATTATCTCTTTGAGGGGTAAACGATGAGCCCGTATCAATTCGATAGCCTGGACAATATCTATTGGGGCTCCTCCATAGGTAGGAAGAAGGGTAATCCCATCGTTCCAGAAATCGAAAAAGGGGAAAGAAAGTTCCTCGCCCGGTGGAAGCAGTCCAAAACATAACACCGTTCCTCCCCGGTCGACACATTCGAGTGCCTGTCTATAGGCCGAGAGGCTTCCGGCACAGACAATCACCAGGTCAACCAACCGTCCATGATTGATCTCACGAATCCTTTCAGGATTCACCTCTTCTCCGGAGAGGGCCTCATCCGCTCCGAACCGTTTCGCTGATTTCAGTCGATATTCATTGATATCGGACGCAATCACCCTCCCGGCGCCTGATGTCTTTGCCAGCGCAAGATGAAGAACCCCTGAAATTCCGCTGCCGATCATAAAAACGCTCTGGCCGGGCCTAAGCTTTGCCAATCTCTGTCCCCGGAGAACGCAGGCCAGAGGCTCAATGAAGACCCCCTCCTCAAAAGAGATCTCTTCGGGCAGTAAAAATGTGCCCCGGTCCACATTAATCTTTGGAACACGAATATACTCTGAAAAACCTCCCGGGTCAAAATTGGTCGTCCTCAAGGTGTCGCAAACCGTATGATTCCCATTCAGGCAGTAATGGCAGGTATTGCAGGGGACGTGGTGGGAGACGAAAACGCGATGGCCGATTTTATAATCTTTAACCCCTTCCCCCACTTCAATAATTTCTCCTGCAATCTCATGGCCAAGCACCCGGGGCGCCTTTTTGATCCGGTACCACTCCATCACATCGCTGCCACAGATGCCGCTGGCTAAAACCTTGACCAACACCTCACCGGGGCCAATGCGGGGGATCGGCTTCTCCTCCAACCTCACATCCCTGTTGTTATAATACATCGCCACTCGCATGGTTTATCCGGACAAAAAAGTTTTGAGTTCGGTGTTCGGAGTTCGGAGATTTAAACTAAAAACTCTGAACTAATCGCTCTGATTTCTCTTTATCTTCTTCTCTGCTTCGAAGATCGCATTGGCTTCCTTAACCGAAGCCCTTTCGTGGATGATGGCGCGCAGGGCTTTGATCATGGCCACCGGATGCTCGTTTTGCCAGATATTTCTCCCAAGGTTGACGCCAATGGCTCCCTTTTCCATTCCGTCATGGACAAACTGAAAAACCTCCAGATCCGTGTCGACTTTTGGCCCTCCGGCCATGACCACAGGAACGGGACAGCCATTGACCACCTTATCAAAGTTCTCGCACCAGTAGGTCTTCACAATCCTTGCGCCTAATTCCGCGGCAATCCGGCTGCTTAATGCAAGGTAGCGGGCATCCCTTTTTTCCAACTCCTTCCCCACTGCAGTCACAGCCATCACAGGGATGCCGTATTTCTCTCCCTCGTCCACCAGTTTGGCAAGATTGAGAAGATTCTCTTTCTCATGATCGCTCCCGACAAAGATCGAGATGCCCACTGCCGCCACATTGAGCCGTATGGCCTCCTCCATAGAGGTCGTGAGACCTTCGTCGGATAGATCTTTCCCAACCATGCTGGTTCCACCCGAAGCCCTGAGGATGATGGGTTTCGTATGTTCAGGATCGATTGAGGCCCGAAGCACACCCCTGGTTACAAAGAGAGCATCGCAATAGGGAAGCAGGGGTTTGATCGTCTCACCGGGTTTCTCCAGTTTACGGGTAGGTCCCTGAAAATAGCCATGATCGATAGGCAAAAAGAGACAATGCCCATCCGGTTGAACCAACTGCGCCAAACGATTCTTCATTCCCCATTCCATACCGCCTCCTACATCTCAATTTTTAGCTAAAGTTTGTGGACTCCGATTTTAATTAGAGTCTGTTTATAAATGCCCTTTCCCCGTCATGCCGGACTTGATCCGGCATCCAGAAGGTTTTGAAATTACCGGATTCCGGCCTTCGCCGGAATGACGACCTTTTTGAAAACCTTTAGTTGTATCACTTTAGCATTTTGAAAAAAAGAGTTTTACGAGTCAATTGACCAAAAGATTCATCATAAAATCCCCCTTAATCCCCCTTTTCCAAAGGGGGAAACCCTTATCTCCTCCCTTTGGCAAACCTGTCCTGAGTTTGCCGAAGGAGGGAGGTCGGGAGGGATTTTACAAAGATTTTCAAACCGCTAAAGTGTTACCTTTAGTTTATAAACAGACTCTAATTAAATCGATACAATTGAAATTCCAATAACCAAATCCCAAGCTCCAAATAAATCCCAATTTTCAAATAACCAAACCAGATCAACAAATAAACATTTAATAAAGGAGGTTTTAAAATTGGTTATTGGAACATTGGTTATTATTTGATTATTGGTGCTTGGACATTGGTTATTATTTCTTTATATACTTCACCACCAGATCCCCAACCTCGGAGGTGCTGAATCCCATTTTGCCGGCGGTCAGACTCCTCACATCATTTTGGACCACCTTCATGACGGCCGCTTCGATTTTCTTTGCGGCTTTTTCTTCTCCGAGGGTTTCGAGCATCATCTGACAGGCCCCGATCGCCGCCAGAGGGCTCACAACCCCCTTCCCCGTATATTTAGGAGCGGAGCCACCCATTGGCTCGAACATCGAAACACCCCGAGGATTGATATTCCCTCCGGCCGCAATTCCCAATCCTCCCTGAATCATAGCCGCCAAATCAGTGATGATGTCTCCGAACATATTGTCAGTTACGATCACATCGAACCATTCCGGGTTCTTCACCATCCACATACAGATGGCGTCCACATGAGCATAATCGGTCTCAATATCTTGAAATTCCTTTGCCACCTCCTTGAAAGTTCTCTCCCAGAGGTCGAAGGCATAGGTGAGAACATTCGTTTTTCCGCAGAGCGTGACTTTTTTCCTTTTATTCCGCTTCCGGCAGTATTCAAACGCATAACGGATGCACCGCTCCACCCCTTTTCGGGTATGAATTGCTTCCTGAATCGCAATCTCGTCAGGCGTGCCCTTTTTATGAAATCCTCCTGCTCCTAAATAGGCCCCCTCCGTATTCTCCCGAACGACGATGAAATCAATGTCCTCGGGTCTTTTGTCTTTTAAAGGTGTTTCGACCCCAGGGTAGAGTTTGACAGGCCTCAGGTTGATATATTGGTCCAGTTCAAAACGGGTCCTCAGCAAAATCCCCTTTTCGAGGATTCCCGGTTTTACGTCCGGGTGGCCGATAGCTCCGAGATAGATGGCATCCGCCTTTTTCAATTCTTTTAGAATCGAATCAGGAAGAATCTCACCGGTCTTGAGGTAACGCTCACCGCTTAAATCATAATGGACCAGCTGATATTCGAAATTGAACTTTTCGGAGACGGCTTTCAGAACCTTCAGCCCCTCGGCCACCACTTCAGGACCGGTTCCGTCTCCAGGAATCACTGCGATTTTGTACATGCTCAAGTCTCCATTATTAAATGAAGGTGTCATTCTGAACTTGGTTCAGAATCTCTTTGGTACAGGTTTGTTTAGACATCCAAATAATTCAGACCCTGAAATAAATTCAGGGTGACAAAAAAGAATTGCGATACAGTCTCTAAAAAGGGGATTACAGCCAGCACAATGCCTTCTTTCCGATATCCTTCCGGTAATGGACTCCCTCCCAGGAAATCTTTTGAACGGCCTGATAGGTTCTTTCGATCGCCTTAGGAATATTCTCTCCCAGGCCTGTCACGCCCAACACCCTTCCTCCGTTGGTGACCATCTTGCCATTGGCTAATGCCGTGCCGGCATGAAAGACAAAGACATCCTCCACGAGAGACACCTCTTTAAAGCCCTCGATCACCTTTCCCTTTTCGTAGTCTCCGGGATATCCCTTCGAGGCCATGACCACGCAGACCGAAGCCTTATTCTCCCATTCGATTTTACACCGGGAGAGATTCCCTTCGATACAGGCCTGCAGGATGGGAATGATATCTCCTTTCATCCGCATCAATACCGGCTGGGTTTCGGGGTCTCCGAAGCGAGCGTTAAATTCCAACACTTTTGGATGGCCATTGTCAATCATCAGGCCGGCATAGATGACGCCCTTGTAAGGTCTCCCCTCTTCTGCCATTCCCTGAATGATCGGCCTTAAAATTTTCTCAACGATTCTATCATTGACTTCGTCTGTCACTACGGGCGCAGGAGAATAAGCTCCCATCCCTCCGGTGTTGGGCCCTTCATCTCCGTCAAAAACCGCTTTATGATCCTGTGAGGAGGCCAGGGGAAGAATCGCCTTTCCATCCGTGAAGGCGAGATAAGAAGCCTCTTCTCCCACAAGATATTCCTCGATCACAACCCGGTTACCCGCCTCCCCGAAGACCTTCTCCATCATGATTTGATCGATAGCCCCGATGGCTTCCTCCACTGTTTTGCAGAGGATCACTCCTTTGCCTGCCGCCAAACCATCCGCCTTCACCACAATTGGAGCGCCCTGCTTCTGAATATAGTCAATCGCCCTCTGCCGGTCTTCGAAGACCTCGTAAGAGGCAGTGGGAAGGTGGTACTTCTTCATCATCTCCTTGGCAAAGGCCTTGCTTCCTTCGAGCTCCGCTGCTCTCTGGCTCGCTCCGAAAACCGAAAGTCCCTTCGACTCGAAGAGATCGACAATCCCTCTGGTGAGCGGTTCTTCTGGACCGACCACGGTCAGGTCAATCCTCTCTTCCAGGGCAAAACTGAGAAGGCCATTCAGATCATTCGCCTTGATGGGGACGAGGGCCGCCTGTTCGGAGATGCCGGCATTACCCGGAGCGCAATAGACCTTCGATACCTTCGGGCTCTGTGCGATCTTCCAGACCAGGGCGTGTTCCCTGCCGCCACCACCCACCACCAGTACCTTCATATGAACCTCATATTCAATAAACTGTAAGTGACTAAAGTTAAAAGTGAGCTAAAGTGCCTAAAGTTACTAACAGTCTTAATTGAATTGAAATAAGCATCGGAAAATCTCCCCTCTCCCCTCTTTGCCAAAGAGGGGTAATTCCTCCCTTTAGCAAAGGGAGGTTAGGAGGGATTTTACAAATTGATCTTGTTACAATTTTGGGACTCTTAATAAATGAGTTTTTGAAACTTTAGGCATTTTAGTCACTTTAGTCACTTAAAAACTTTTTAGTGCCGGAAGTGTCTCATCCCTGTAAAGACCATGGCGATGTTGTATTCATCGGCAGCGGCAATCACCTCATCGTCCCGAATCGATCCGCCGGGTTGGATGATCGCCACAGCGCCTGCCTCTGCTCCCGTATCCACTCCATCCCTGAACGGAAACATCGCATCCGAGGCTAAAACCGTTCCTTTGGTCGAAGATTTTGCCTTCATCACTGCCAGCCGGGTCGAATCCACACGACTCATCTGGCCTGCTCCGATTCCAATCGTCCGGTCCTCCCGGACGAGAATGATGGCGTTCGATTTGACATGCTTGGCCACCTTCCATCCGAAAGCCATCGCCCTTTTCTCTTCCTCTGTCGGTTTCCTCTTCGTCACCACCTTCCACTGGTCCATCGGAACCTTGCCAAGGTCCCTGTCTTGAACCAGAAGGCCTCCAACAACCCTTCTAAGATCGAATCCCTTTTGAAGGGCAAAGGAAGCAAGGGGAGGTGTTTGAAGAATCCGGAGATCCTTTTTGGCCTTCAGAATCTCCAGCGCCTCCGGATCAAAACCTGGAGCGATGATCGCTTCGAGAAAGATGTCCCGCATCTCCCTCGCCGTTTCCGGATCGACCCGCCGGTTGAAGCCGACAATCCCGCCAAAGGCAGAAACCGGATCGCAGTCCCTCGCCTTTCGATAGGCGTCAGCCAAACTTGCCAAGGAGGTGGCCGCCCCGCAGGGGTTATTATGCTTGATGATGACAACGGCCTGCTCCTCGAATTCTTTAACCGTCTCATAGGCGGAGTCAAGATCAAGGATATTGTTATAGGACAATTCTTTGCCCTGCAGCTGGAGGGCATTTGAGACGGAGGGTTCAGTCAACAGGTATTCCCGGTAGAAGGCCGCCTTCTGGTGGGGGTTCTCTCCGTATCGTAATTCCTGCGTCTTCTTCACCTGAAATGTAAATGTCTCCGGAAATTCAATGGCCTTCTTTCCCTTTTCGATCTGACCGAGATAATTGGAAATGGCGCCATCGTACCGGGCGGTATGTTGAAAAACCTTTTTGGCCAATCGGAAATTGGTTTCAACGGAAACCTCTCCTTTTTCCTTCAATTCGGAGAGGATCAAATCATAATCACCCGGGTCGACCACAACGGTCACATCCGGATAATTCTTGGCCGCCGACCTGAGCATGGTGGGCCCGCCAATATCGATATTTTCGATGGCATCCTCAAGGCTGCAATCCTCCCTTGCCACGGTCGCTTCAAAGGGGTAAAGATTGACCGCCACGAGGTCAATGGGAAGGATCCCGTGTTCCTTCATCTTCCGGACATGCTCCGGCTTCGACCTCTGACCTAGGAGGCCTCCGTGGACTTTCGGGTGGAGGGTCTTGACTCTTCCATCCATCATCTCCGGAAATCCCGTATA
>VGRU01000109.1 GCA_016875255.1 Deltaproteobacteria bacterium | reverse complement strand
GCGCGGCCGCGTTAGACAAAGCCTATTGCGCCGAACACGCCGGGTTCGTGCCCGGCGAGTACGTCCTGCTGGCGGTGAGCGACAACGGCTGCGGCATGGACGCGGAAACCCTCGGCCATCTGTTCGAGCCCTTCTTCACCACCAAGGAGCTGGGCAAGGGCACCGGCCTGGGCCTGGCCACGGTGTACGGCGCGGTCAAGCAGAACAACGGCTTCATCAACGTCTACAGCGAGCCGGGCCATGGCACGACCTTCAGGATCTACCTGCCGCGCCACGCGGCCAAGACGGTCCGGCCGGCGGAGAAAGGTTCCGAAGAACCGGTCGCGCGCGGCCATGAGACGGTCCTGCTGGTGGAGGACGAGCCGGCGATCCTGGAAATGGTCACCATGATGCTCAAGCGGGAGGGGTACACCGTGGTCGGAGCCGGGACCCCGGGCGAGGCCATCCGCCTGGCCCGCGAACACACCGGTCCGATCCACCTGCTCATGACCGACGTGGTCATGCCGGAGATGAACGGCCGCGACCTGGCCAGGAACCTCATGTCCATCTATCCCGGCATCAATCGCCTGTTCATGTCGGGCTACACCGCCAACGTCATCGCCCACCACGGCGTGCTGGACGAAGGCGTGCACTTCATCCAGAAACCCTTCTCGATGGAGGACCTGGCCGTCAAGATCCGGGAGGCGCTGGGTCGAGAGTAAGGGAGATCTTTCTCAACGCCGCTTCTGCCTCACCGGGAACGGCCTGCTCTTTGATAACCCGTTGATATTGAAGGCTTTCGGTTAACTGCGCGAGAAAGAGAACGGTTATGAAAAGAGTTGCACAAGGGGAGCCAAAAATCACAGGGCTTAGAGGAATGACCCTCTAAGCCCTTTTTTTGCCTCCCAAAGCCATGCAATACCAGGTATGATGAATTCGTAAAAAGTCCAACCACTTGTCATTGCGAGGAGCGTAGGGACGAAGCAATTCCATGAATTCAAGCACTTAGAAAATACGAGATTGCTTCGCTTCGCTCGCAACGACCACTTTGAGGACTTTTTACGAGACCATCAATCCTGATCCCTTTGATGATATCATGCTGAAAGAGCGGATTTACCTCCTGCATGAAGAGAAGGTCTACCTTAAAAGGGGAAAATAGTTCCGAGAACTCCCTGTAAAGGCAGCCATAAGTCTCCATCGGTTCTTCAGGAGCTTTTTCAAAACAAACCGCGACATCGAGGTCGGAAAAGGGATGGGGCATGGCCATTCCCCCTTCAACGTAGATCTTCCCCCTTTTGGCTTCCGAACCAAAAAGATAGATCAAAAAGGTACCGTGTCTTTGTGCGATGTCCTTAATCTGGCGGTCAAGCATATGGTAAATATAGCATAAATATCCAGGTCAACTCAAACGTAAATTTTTAGCCTCCGTAACGCCTCATCTATCGGAGATAAACGGTTAGTTGGATAGGTAACTCCCCCTTTCCCTCCTCCCGTGGTCGGGTCTATTCGACTTAACCTAAGAGGGGAGATTCCTCCCCTTAAGAGGGTGTGTCGTAATTATAGTTTTGTCACCCTGAACTTGTTTCAGGGTCTCGTAAGTTTTTGGAATTATTAGATGCTGAACCAAGTTCAGCATGACATTTTTTCTATTTATCGTATTACGACACAGCCTTTAAGTTAAGGGGAGGAGAGGAGGGGTTATGAGGCGTTGTAGGAATTGTCTTAGGGGTTTATTTAAGCTTACAAACTTAAAATTCACAATTTTCCCCTTTTTCCCCGCTTTTTCCATTTAATCTTTTCTAAAGGCTTTAGTCTAAAATGCCGAAAATCATATTGAGATGTGTTGGAGAAGAGGATTTGGATAGGGAGGTGACGATGAAGGGGGTGAGGGGGATGGCGAACAAAAGGGGATGCCGGTATTTCAGGGATCCGGAGGGTCTTCACTTTGGCCGCGGCATCGGGTATTGCGGTCTTGGCGTGATCTGGTCGATCTGCGACGGGGACGTCAGGTTCTGCGAAAGCCCGGATGTGATGATCAGGTCTCTTTACGAAGAGCGGAAGAGAGGGGCGGAGAGGTCGATTGCCTCCTTCCAGCCTTAGATGAGAAGGGGAGAGTTCTATGGCAAATATCGTGACGGCCAGGGAGTTGGGCCAATACCTGAAGCTCTCTGAGTCGACGATTTACAAATTATCTTCCGATGGGAATCTTCCCGGATTTAAGATCGGGGATTCCTGGCGATTCGATATGGATGAGGTGATCAAGGCCATTCGAAAAGCAAAGAAAGGAAACGATAAAAAGGCAGGAAATACAAAAAAGGAAAGGAGGTGAAAAGAGAATGGCAGAGCTGACAAAGACGATGGATCAGGTGGTCAAGGCGATGACCAACCGTGAGGGGAAGTATCTGACTTTTTCATTAGCCGGGGAAGAATATGGAATCGGGATTCTCAAGATCAAGGAGATCATCGGGATGATGCCCATCACGCCCGTTCCAAGGACGCCTTCGTATGTTAAGGGTGTGATCAACCTTCGGGGCAAGGTGATCCCGGTGATGGATTTAAGGTTGAAGTTCGGGATGGAGGAGGCTTCGTATACAGAGCGGACATGCATCATCGTGGTGGAGATTGCAGGGCAGGGAGGCTCGGTGCTGATCGGGATCGTAGTCGATTCGGTCTCGGAGGTGTTGAATATCAAAGCTACGGACATTGAAGAGACGCCGACGTTCGGGGCCAGACTGGATACGGACTACATCCTGGGGATGGCCAAGATGAACGGAGGGGTGAAGATTCTGCTCGACATTGACAAGGTGCTCAGCGCGGAAGAAGTAACCTTTTTGGACAAGGCGGCATAAATCAGAGAAAGAGTTCTTCGGAACGTAGAAGAGAGGGAATATACAAGGAGGGATTAAAATGAAAAATATGAGGATGAGTGTAAAATTGATTGGAGGTTTTTCAATTGTAGCTTTCTTAACTTTGGTTGTAGGGTACTTTGGATATATAGGCATAGAACAGACCATGGAGGCATTGGAGGAAACGTGTGAAGTCCGGTTACCAAGTATAATTGGCCTTGAAACCATGTCTGAGGCCCAGACGTCCATTCAGGGTGCTGAACGTGTCCTGGTTTATGAGAGGAATCCTGAGCTTGTAAGAAGATATTCTTCGCAACTGGAGGATGGATGGAAACGCGCTGGAGAGGGTTGGAAGATCTACGAACCCCTTCCCCAGACCAAAGAAGAGGAGAATATGTGGAAGGAGTTTGTTCCCAAATGGGAGGCATGGAAAAAACTGCACTTGGAGGTCATTGAATTGGTTAAGAAGGGAGATTACAGAGGCGCTCATACGCTAACCCATGGAAATGCAAGGAACGCTTTTTATGAAAGCGAAAAACTGCTTTTAGGCCTTGTCGACCTCAACAAAAAGATTGCAGATGATTTTGAGAAGGAAGCCTTGGCTGCGGGAAAGTTTGATGAACTTATTGCTTTGGTAGGAATGATTGTGGGAACTCTGGTTGCACTGGGTTTGGGTATTTTTCTGACTCGCTCCATCACTAAGCCGATCAACCGTGTGGTTGAGGGTCTTTCGGATGGATCGGATCAGGTGGCATCGGCTTCGTCACAGGTCTCCTCAGCCAGCCAGTCGTTAGCGGAGGGGGCGTCCGAGCAGGCGGCGGGGATCGAGGAGACGTCGTCTTCGATTGAGGAAATGTCTTCGATGACGAGACAGAACGCAGACAATGCAAACCAGGCCAATACCCTGATGACAGAGACGAGCAGGGTGGTAGATGATGCGAATAACTCCATGAAGGAGTTGACCCAATCGATGAAAGAGATCTCACAGGCCTCTGAAGAGACCGCTAAGATCATCAAGACGATTGATGAGATCGCGTTCCAGACCAATCTCTTGGCCCTCAATGCTGCGGTGGAGGCGGCCCGTGCAGGCGAGGCGGGGGCTGGGTTTGCAGTAGTGGCCGACGAGGTGAGAAACCTGGCGATGCGTGCGGCGGATGCGGCCAAGAACACGGCCAACTTGATTGAGGGGACGGTCAAGAAGATCAAGAACGGATCTGACACGGTAGGTAAGACGAACGAGGCCTTTGCGAAGGTGGCCACGGGCGCCAAGAAAGTCGGGGAGCTGGTCGGAGAGATCTCGGCGGCATCCAATGAGCAGGCGCAGGGGATCGATCAGATCAACAAGGCGGTATCTGAGATGGACAAGGTGGTACAGAAGAATGCGGCCTCAGCGGAGGAGTCGGCTTCGGCCTCCGAGGAGATGAACGCCCAGGCGGAGCAGATGAAGGGGTTTGTGGCAGAGTTGGTGGCCATGGTTGGAGGAGGGAATGGGAATGGAGTGGTCTCTGTAGGGGCGATTCATGAATCGCCCGTTAGGAGTTCGGAGGCAAGAAAACCGGGTGGCAACGGCAAGAGGCAGGTAGGGCAGTTGATCAGTAAAGTGACGAATGGAGTTAAAAGAAAGGACCTAAGGATTCCACCATCGATTCAGAAGGAGCCGAAACCCGAACAAATCCTCCCCATGGAGGAAGGAAATTTCAAGGAGTTCTAAAGTATACCTTAACGTTGCAGTGAAAAGGAAGGTGGGCATGCTTCCAATCCTTTACAATTGCAGATTATTTATATGTTTTATGGGGAACATTCGATTTCACTGGAGGTGACCTTTGAAATATGCTTGAAACCTAAGCAGCAAAACCATAAAAGGTGCTGCTGTAAAGGCTTTCCAGCATACCCACCTCCCTTTTCTTATAATATTTACGCAACTGCAAGGTATACTCCTCTTTGCTTTAAGCCACTTTCTCTAAAGGAAGGTTTTCGATGCTGATTAAGCATTCCGTATCAATTTATTAAGACATTGGCATATCCTCTTCAACAGTTTTTTAACCCGGATACCTTAAAAATTCATACCTACCCTTTTTTCCTTATATTCCCCATTTAATCTTCATTAAAGTTTTTAGCCTAAAATGCCGAAAATGATATTGGAATGTGTATCCCATTGTTCCATTCTCCCACCCTTTCAGGGGAGAGGATAAAGGTGAGGGGACAAGAATTGTCAATCTGCGATTTATTGATACGAACATCACTCATACAAACGCATTAAATGCTTTTACATGTCATTGCGAGGCTGAAGAGCGTGCCCGCACACCGAAGCGCCTCCGTTTCTTGAATGCTCTATCAAAGCATTTCGGCACGCAGGCGTGGCCATTTCGTTTTTCAAGGGGTTGCTTCGACGCTCGATCTCACAATGACCGTTGACTTATTTGAAAAGAGAGGCGATCATCATGGAACCTCGCTTTAGATCTTCTGAGATTCCCTGGCATCTCATTCTTATCTTCCTATTGTTGGCTGCGGCCGTTGGAGCCGTCGGGTACTCCCACTCCAAAGATCAAAACGAACGGATCAAAAAAAATAAGATGGAAGAGCTCTCTGTCGTCGCTGATTTAAAGGTCAAACAGATTGTCAATTGGAGAAAAGAGCGCCTGTGTGATGCAACCGCTATCTTTGAAAATAACTTCTTGGCAAAACACATCCAGGAATGGCTCGAAGATCCTTTAGCGCCCAGACCGAAAAGGGAGATTTTCCAATGGATGAACGTTCAATTCAAACATCTTCAGTACGAAAGGATTTCGCTCCTGGACGCCAAAGGGATGGTGAGATTGTCCGTTCCGGATGGGAGGGAAGAGCTCGGACCTGATGCGATAAAACTGACCGCGGAAGCGATGCGTACAAAAAAAGTGATCCTCTCCGGCATTTATCGAGGTCAGATTTCTAAAACGATCCGACTTAGCCTCGTCGTTCCAATCCTCGTTTCACAGGACCGTGGCACTCTTCCTGTAGGAGTTTTTCTGTTACGGATTGATCCTTACCATTTTCTCTATCCCTTGATCCACTCCTGGCCCACGACAAGTCCGACGGGCGAGACCATTTTGGTTCATCATGAAGGAGAGGAGGTCGTATTTTTAAGCGAGCTCCGTCACGCAAAGGGGACTGCTCTTTCGTTGCGTTTACCGGTCAGCAAACATGATCTGGTGGCAGCGATGGCGCTTCTGGGGAAAGAGGGGATGGTTGAGGGATTGGACTACCGAGACAAACCCGTGATTGCAGCCCTGAAGGCTATTCCGGAATCGCCCTGGTTTCTTGTTTCCAAGGTTGATCAGGACGAGGTCTGCAACCCCATTCCCCAGGGCATTGGGCTGACCGTCATCCTGGTAAGCTCATTCATGGTGGTGGCCGGTTTGAGCATTGCTTTAATCTGGCGTCATCAGCGTGTCCGGTTTTACCGTCAGCAGTATGAAGAGGAAATGAAACATCGAATACTGGCGCAGCATCTCGACTACCTGACCAGGTATGCCAATGACATTATTTTATTGATAGACCAAGATTTAAAGATCGTAGAAGCGAATGAGCGGGCATTGGAATCTTATGGGTATACAAGAGATGAATTGCTTCAGTTAAGCTTAATGGATTTGAGAAGTTCTGAGGCACGATCAATACTTGATGCACAGATGAAGAAGGTAGAAGAACAGAATGGGATGGTGTTTGAGGGTTGGCATCAGAAAAAGGATGGGACAAGTTTTCCGGTAGAGGCGAGTTCCAGAATTATTGAGATTGAGGGGAAAAAGATCTATCAGAGTGTCATCCGTGACATCACGGAGCGCAAGCGGGCGGAGGGGGAGATTCTACGGCAAAAAGAGTTTTTGGAAAAGGTGTTAGAATCGCTTACCCATCCTTTTTATGTTTTGGACGCCAATCATTACACCATTGTGATGTCGAATTCAGCCGCCCAACTGAATGGTTTGTCAGGGGAGAATACGTGTTACTCCATCACCCATAAAACGGATAAGCCTTGCGGCACGGCCGAGTGTTCATGTCCACTTGAAGCAGTAAAGGAAACCAAAAAACCTGTAACCGTGGAACACACCCATTACGATGGTGACGGTAATCCCAGAATCTTCGAGGTCCATGGTTATCCTATTTTAGATGAAAATGGAAATGTGATCCAGATGGTCGAAAATTGTATAGACATCACCGATCGCAAGCGGGCGGAGGAGGCGCTTCAAGCCAGCGAAGAAAAGTTTAGAGGGATCTATCAACAATCACCGATAGCCATTGAACTATACGATTCGTCAGGAAGCTTAATTGATGTCAATCCTAAATGCTTAGAATTATTTGGTGTAAAAAACCTAAGCGAAGTGAAGGGATTCAGATTATTCGATGATCCGAATCTTTCGCAGGATCAGAAAGATAAAATTCTAAATGGATCGACTGTTCAGTATGAGGGAGAATTTGATTTTGATTTAGTGAAGGAGAGAAAGTTATACGAGACTTCAAAATCCGGGAAAGTATGGTTAAGAATACACATCACCCCGCTGTATAATCAAGTTAGAGAAATTACAGGCTATCTTCTCCAGGTAGAGGACGTCACCGAGCGAAAGAGGGCGGAGCAATATCTCAAAGAGTCTAATAAACGGATGAGGGCCCTTTCCATGAGACTTCAGACGATCCGAGAAGAGGAAAGGACTATGATTGCACGGGAGGTTCACGACGAATTGGGCCAGACCTTGACGGCCCTGAAAATAGACCTCGCCTTGTTATCCAACAGGTGTCCGGCGAAACATGAGCCTATAATGCAAAAAATAGGCTCCATGTCCCGATTGATTGATGAGATCATCCAATCCGTTCGCAGGATCTGCTACCAACTGCGGCCCGGAGTCCTGGACGACCTTGGCCTTGTGGCAGCCATCGAATTGGAAACGAATCAGTTTGAAAAGCGAACGGGAATAGCATGCAAGTTCCTTTCAAACGCGGAAGATCTCACCCTGGACAGGGAGCGGAGCACCGCGGTCTTCCGTATCCTTCAAGAGACCTTGACGAATACCATCCGCCATGCAAACGCTTCAAGGGTAAGGGTGGGCTTGAAGAAACGGGATGGCCAGCTTGTCATGAAGGTTGAAGATGACGGAAAAGGCATCACACACAATGATATTTCAAGCCTGAAATCCCTTGGAATCCTTGGCATGAGGGAGAGGGCCGGTCTCTTTGGAGGCAAGCTTGACATCAAGGGTTTTCCCGGGAAAGGGACCACTGTAACGCTAAGAATGCCGATTGGCAGTGAACCAATCGACTCACCGGCCTGAAGGCCGGGGCTTGCTCGATGTTCACCCTGAGCGGCGCTTCGCCCCCCGTCTTGAAAGGCGGGGCTTAGCGCCGTCGAACGGGTGAACAGATTAAGGCTTAATTAGAGTCTGTTTATAAACTCCACTAGTCCGTCATGCCGGACTTGATCCGGCATCCAGAATGCCTTGAAAAAACTGGATTCCGGCTTCCGCCGGAATGACAACCTTTTTGGAAATCATTAGTTTATGGACAGACTCTCATTAAAAGTTGAAATCGTATAGCTCTCAGTCAGGAGGGAGGTAACATGAGAAAGATTCTAATTGCAGATGATCATCCGATTGTTCGTCGAGGTCTAAAACAGCTTCTGACTGAAAATGGCGGTGACATCTTTGTTGGTGAAGCCCAAACCTCTCAGGAGGCACTTGAATCAATCAAGAAAGAGGACTGGGATATGGTCATGCTTGATATTGCCATGCCTGGGAGAGGCGGCCTTGATGTTTTAAAGGAGATCAAGCAGCGATGTCCGGGGCTTCCGGTATTGGTTCTCAGTATGTATCCTGAAGAACAATATGGCCTACGCGCCTTGCGGATAGGGGCGTCCGGATATATGACGAAAGAGGCGGCTCCGGAAAATCTGGTCATCGCCATCGGAAAGATACTGGGCGGCGGGATATATGTTACTCCCACTCTGGCAGAGAAACTGGCATTTGATCTGAAAAGGGATGATTCGAGGCCCCTCCATGAGGTTCTTTCAGACCGGGAGCATCAGGTGATGTGTCTGATCGCTTCAGGCAAGACTGTAAGCGACATTGCAGAAGACCTGTTTCTGAGTGTAAAAACGATCAGCTCGTACCGGACCCGCATTCTCGGAAAAATGAAGATGAAGAACAACGCAGAACTGACCCACTACGCCATCAAGAATGGGTTAACTCATTGAGATATTTCGATTCGCAGGCCCACCTTCCCGGTAACCCTCTGTAGGACGAACCCCTACATTTAAACGTTTCAAATTCCTACAAATTATTCATCCTTTGTCCTGTCAAAAGATTCCTTGATAATGTCGATACATTGGATAGATGGGATAGTTTGGAGTCATTGGACAGAAAGGCATATAGAAGGGAGGCTTATACTCATGGCCACCATTGTAACCGTAAAAGAGGTGTGCAGTTACCTGAAGTTGACGGATTCGACAGTCTATAAGTTAGCCTTAAACGGCGAGCTTCCAGCATTTAAGATCGGGGACTCGTGGCGGTTCGACATGGACGAGATCATCAAAGTCGTTAAGAAGAAGATGGATCATGCAAGGGAAGGTTTGCAGGGAGATAACTCTCTATCATTAAGAAAATCGAGGGAAAGGAGGTGAGAGAATAATGACAGAGCTGACGAAGACGATGGATCAGGTGGTCAAGGCGATGGTCAACCGGGAAGGGAAGTATCTGACCTTTTCATTGGCCGGGGAAGAGTATGGAATCGGCATTCTCAAGATCAAGGAGATCATCGGGATGATGGCGATCACGACGGTTCCGCGAACCCCTGCGTTTGTCAAAGGGGTGATCAACCTTCGAGGGAAAGTGATTCCCGTGGTAGATTTGAGACTGAAGTTCGGGATGGAGGAGATGGGCTATACGGAGCGGACGTGCATCATCGTGGTGGAGATCGCAGGTCAGGGAGGTTCGGTGCTGATCGGGATCGTGGTCGATTCAGTTTCGGAGGTGCTGAATATCAAATCTACAGACATAGAGGAGACGCCGACGTTCGGGGCGAAGCTGGATACGGATTATATCCTCGGGATGGCCAAGATGAACGGGGGGGTGAAGATCCTTCTGGATATCGACAAGGTGCTCAGCGCGGAAGAGGTAACCATTTTAGACAAGGCGGCATAGATCGATTCTTCCGTCTATTTCACATAAGGAAGGATTGGAAGAAAAAAAAGAAAAAAGAAAGAAGAAAGGGGGAATTAGGAAATGAAGAACATGTCGGTTGGGAAGAAGATTACGTTTGGATTTGGAGTTGTATTGATCTTATTGGCTGTGGTTGGAGTCATGAGTTTTACAGGGGTGAGCGATATAGTAAAGGATGCTCATGAAGTGATCATAGGCAATGAACTGGACAGAGAACTGGCCCAGAAAGAGGTGGATCACCTCAACTGGGTCAACAAGGTGAACGCTTTCCTGAATAATGAAAGTATCGCCAAGCTTGAGGTGGAAGTGGATGACCATAAATGTGCCTTTGGCAAGTGGCTCTATGGGGAGGAGCGTAAAGAGACGGAGAAACTTTTCGCTGACATTGCTCCTCTGCTGAGGGAAATTGAGGGGCCTCATCATCAGCTTCACAAGTCAGCCGTTGACCTTGGCAAGGCGAAGTCCAAGGCAGAGGCTCGGACGATCTATGTAAACCAGACCGGCCAAAGCCTTGAGAAGGTTCAGGGGCTATTGAAGAAAATTCGAGAGACAGCCAAGAAACACGTCATGACCGAAGATGCAATGCTGAAAGACGCCGCGAGTACAAAGCGTAATGTAACTATAGTGGGTATTATCGCCATTGTGATAGGTACATTCTTCGCCTGGACGATTGCTCGTGGAATTACGAAAGTTCTAAAGGGGGTATCGACTCAATTGGGGGATGCCGCAGAGCAGGTGGCCTCTGCTTCGACCCAGGTCTCCTCAGCCAGTCAGTCATTAGCCGAAGGAGCATCGGAGCAGGCAGCCGGTCTGGAGGAGACATCTTCTTCGATCGAGGAGATGGCTTCCATGACCAAGCAGAATGCGGACAATGCCAATCAGGCCAATACCCTGATGACGGAGACCAGCCGTGTGGTTAATGATGCCAATCGTTCGATGGGAGAATTGACAGAGTCGATGAAAGAGATCTCACAGGCATCTGAAGAGACGGCCAAGATCATCAAGACGATCGATGAGATCGCGTTTCAGACCAATCTATTGGCTCTCAATGCAGCCGTTGAAGCGGCCCGTGCAGGCGAGGCTGGAGCCGGGTTTGCAGTAGTGGCCGACGAGGTGAGAAACCTGGCGATGCGGGCAGCAGATGCGGCCAAGAATACGGCCAATCTGATCGAGGGCACGGTCAAGAAGATCAAGAATGGATCGGACACCGTAGCCAAGACGAATGAGGCATTTGGGAAGGTTGCATCAGGAGCGAAAAAAGTGGGTGAGTTGGTGGGTGAGATAGCGGCGGCCTCCCAGGAGCAGGCACAAGGAATCGATCAGGTGAACAAAGCCGTGGCGGAGATGGACAAGACAGTGCAGAAGAATGCGGCCTCAGCGGAGGAGTCGGCTTCGGCCTCCGAGGAGATGAACGCCCAGGCGGAGCAGATGAAGGGGTTTGTGGCAGAGTTGGTGGCCATGGTTGGAGGAGGGAATGGGAATGGAG
>VGRU01000108.1 GCA_016875255.1 Deltaproteobacteria bacterium | reverse complement strand
AATCCTGCCTGGAGTGTGTGAAGGTCTGTCCCACGGGCGCTCTTTTTCTCAAAGAGTCAGGAGGCACGGCAGATGGATAAGGAATTCTTAACCCTGAAGGAGATCGAAGGGGTGGTGGTTCATGATCTCTATCTCAAAAAAGAGGTGGCCAGGAGATCGGAGGCTTTTGAATATCTTGACGATGTGGAAAAGATGGCCGATTATATTGGCGGAGAGCGAGTCGCATCGCCTTCCATCCGTTGTGACTGGATGGTGAAAAAAATGTTCTACCCGGGAGTGGAAGCTTATTTCCTCTATAACCGTAAGGACGAGGAGTTTCCCCCCTCCATGCAGGTCCTCTTTGCCGGAGAGAAGGTGAGAGAGTTACAAGGGGATGACCTATCTGTTCTGGCCATTGCCACCATTAATCATATGATTCATTATATTCGCGGCTCGCAACCCGGAAAAAGATTGCCTGAGATTTGTAATTTTGTGTAGAAATTTGAGAAATCCTTATCAAGCGGAGCATTAAAGGAAACCATGGTCACCAGGAAAGGGAAACGCTTATGAAATCAGGAAGCCGTCTTGAAAGAACTCTTGAAGCCGGGCATTTTGCATTCACAGGGGAGCTCGGCCCCCCTCAGGGAGCCAATGTTGAACACGTCAGAAAAAAGGCAAGTTACCTAAAAGGGATCGTTGATGCGGTCAATATCACGGACAACCAGACCGCGGTGGTCCGCATGTCGAGTTGGGGAGCCGGTTTAATCGCCATTCAGGAGGGCCTGGAGCCCAACTATCAGATGGTCTGCCGGGATCGTAACCGCATTGCCATCCAGAGCGATATCCTCGGAGCCTATGCCCATGGCATCCGGAACATGCTCTGCCTTTCCGGCGATCACCAGCAGTTCGGAAACCACCCTCTGACCAAGGGCGTTTTCGATATCGATTCCATTCAGCTCATCGGGCTCGTCAAAAAGATGCGGGATGATAAAAAATTTCTCAATGGCGATGAGATTGACGGCCCCCCTCAGATGTTTATCGGGGCGGCTGAAAATCCATTCGCCGAGCCTTTTGACTGGCGGGTCTATCGCCTGGCCAAAAAGATTGAGGCCGGAGCGGATTTTATTCAGACCCAGTGCATTTATGATATGAAGATGTTCCGTGAATGGATCAAACAGGCCAATGATATGGGCCTGACGGAAAAAGTTCATATTCTGGCGGGGACCACCCCTCTTAAATCAGGAGGTATGGCCCGCTATATGGCGAAGAACGTTTCCGGCATCATCATCCCGGACCATGTCATCGACCGGATTGTGCAGGCAAAAAAACCCGCTGAAGAAGGGATCCAGTTCTGCGTGGAACAGATCGAAGAGCTGAAGGAGATGAAAGGGGTTCATGGGGTTCATCTCATGGCCATCGAATGGGAGCACAAGGTGCCGGAGATTGCAGAGCGTGCAAAACTGTTGCCCAGGCCTGTGGTTTAAAGAGGCTCGGCTAACTTCAATCGGTAAACGGTAACGATGCTGGTATCGTGTCAAGAAGCTCGAAGTTAGAAACTCGAGCATCCAGTATCTATATACGAGCCTCGATACGAGCTTCGCCAACGTTAAACGGGTGAGATGCAAAAAGCATGAGGAGAAGTAACTTATTCTTGCAGAGAGAAGGAGAAGGTCATGTTTGATTTTGTTCAGGGCCCGTTGATAACAATTGCCTTTATCATATTTATCCTGGGGATCCTCTTCCAGTTGATCCAGTTTTTCAGGCTCACCCGAAAGAAGGAGTGGGGTCGTCTTCCCATTGCCTATGAGATGAAACCCGAAAAGAAAACCGCAGAGAAAATCCTTGCCTCATGCTTAGCCTCCCTGAATGGAACCCTCTGGAAAACCGATCCTGTCCTGACTGTTGCAACCTCCGTCTTCCATGTCCTTCTGATCCTGACGCCCCTCTTCCTGCTCGGACACAATATCCTTCTCGATCAATCCTGCGGATGGAGCCTGTTCAGTTTCCCTGAACCCCTGTCCGACGGATTGACCCTGATCGTTCTTCTCTGCGGAGTCTATTTTCTCGGACGGCGCATCCTTTTGGCTAAGGTCAGGGCAATTACAACGATTTATGACTATGTCGTTTGGCTCATCGCTGTCGCCCCCTTTCTGACGGGGTTTTTCGCTTATCATCAGTGGTTCCATTATGAGACGGTGATGCTGGTGCATATCCTCTCAGGAGAAATCATGCTCATCACGATTCCCTTCACCAAGCTCGGGCACATGCTCTTTTTCTTTCTTTACCGTTTCTTCATCGGAGGGGAATATAGTTTTCTGCGGGGATCGAGAACCTGGTAAACCCGGTTAGACATTTCAGCCCCGCCATAGCGGGACTCGAAGCCCGGCAGGACATGATCTCTTACAGTGTAAAGCACAAGGAGACGCCATATGAATCAAACCGTTCCAAATCAGGAAACGAAGAAGGTTGATACGAAAAAGATTAAATCATTGCTCAACCGCAGGAAGGGAAAAATGAAACGGTTCCTCTCCTATTGCGCCCACTGCAGTCTCTGTGCCGAAAGCTGTTTTCTCTATATGAAATATAAGAAGGATCCGAAATATATGCCCTCTTACAAGGTGATCAACTCTCTCGGGAAACTCTACAAGAAGAGAGGCAACGTGGATTGGAAGTTTTTAAACGAAATCAAGGGGATCGTATGGAAAAACTGCGTGCTCTGCGGCCGCTGTTACTGTCCGATCGGCATCCATGTCCCGAGCATGATCGCCTTTGCCCGAACCATCGTAAGGTCACAGGAGGTCTACCCCCAGCTTGACGAAGCTTCTCCGGAGAGCTGGCTGTAAAAAGAAATAGGTTTTTCCGAAGGAGAGAGTAATATGAAAAGGTTAGGTTTCCGGACGATTTTTATCGCATTTTCTTTTGTCCTTTTGGCAAATTCCCTCCTGGCCCAATCGGACGTGATGATCCTCGATTCAATGAAGGGTTTGCCTGGGAAAAAGCGGCCTCCTGTCCCTTTCCCGCATAACCTCCATGTCGAGAAAGGATTGGACTGCAAAGATTGCCACCATCTTTATGAAAAAGGAAAAAATGTCCTGGATGAAAGCAGCCTGACCGAAGGAAACAAAGAGATTTTCTGTTCTTCCTGCCATGGTTCAAAGGCCAGGCTCACCCTTGAACAGGCCTATCACGGGCAATGCATGGGTTGCCACAAGAAACCTCTGAAAGAACAGAAAAAGGCTCCCCCCCGATATTGCGGGGGATGCCATATCCGGAAGTGATAGAGTACAGAGTCTTGAAAAACCTTTAAATGTTCTACATACTGGAGGAGAAAAATGATCGTCGCTGAAAGAAAACCTTTGGATGAAATCAAGGAGATGGTCAAAAGCTACAAAAAGCTCTTAACCGTGGGCTGCGGAGGATGCACTTCCATCTGCTATACGGGCGGACAGAGGGAAGTCGGGTTACTCAATGAAGACCTGAAAAATAGTTTAGAGCAGGAGGGGATGGCCACCCGGCCGGACGGCTTTACGATAGAGCGCCAGTGCAACGCCGATTTTTATCCCGAATTGGATGAAATCGCAAGAAACTACGACGCCCTTCTTTCCATGGCTTGCGGCGCCGGCGTCCAATTCCTGGCCGACCGATACCCTGAAAAGCCCGTTTTCCCCGCTCTAAACACCATCTTTGTCGGAATCGACAAGGATGTCGGCTGGTTTGAGGAAAATTGCCGGACCTGCAGAGAATGCGTCATCGGTGAAACCGGAGGGATCTGCCCGGTCACCCGATGCGCAAAAAGCCTTTTCAACGGCCCCTGCGGTGGAACCTCCCGGGAAGGAAAGTGTGAGGTGAGCAAAGACACCCCCTGCGCCTGGTATGAAATTTTCAAACGACTGAAGGATCAGAGCCGGCTGGAGAACATTCTGAAGGTCAAGCCTGCAAGGGAGTGGAAAAACCAGACCCGTGGGACAATGATTCACGAAGCTTATCAAAAGAGATATGCCAAATGAGATGGGATAACTTACCCCCGGAGAAGACAACCCATTGACTTTTTTCCTCTAAATTATATAATGTGGCCACTTTTCCCTTGGCGTGACATAGACCTCCATCGGAAAGATTCGTTCTGTTGGAACCGCTCATCCATCCGGAACGCAGGACGTTTACAGCTTGAGTTGACTCGAGAGGAGAAAACCCATGTCATTTAAGGATCAACTCCATTCAGGGAAGTTTGCCGTAACGGCTGAACTTCAACCCCCAAAAGGGACCGATCTCTCCGAACTCTATGAATATGCGGAACGCTGGCGGAACCGGGTAGATGCGGTCATGATTCCAGACCTCCAGAACGGGATCATGAGGCTGGGCTCACTCTCGGCATGCGCCCTCCTGAAGGAAAAAGGAATGGAAGTCATCTACGATCTCTCCTGTGCCAATCGAAACCGCTTGGCCCTTCAATCGGAACTTCTCAATGCGGCTGCCCTTGGCTTGAAGAATCTCCTCCTCCTTCAGGGCGATCCTCCCTCCATGGGGGATCATTTTGACGCTCAACCTGTTTTTGATCTCGATGTGATGGGCTTGCTTGGCGCTGCCAAACGTCTCCAGGAAGGCTATGATCTCGTCGGGAATGACCTCAATGGAAAACCCGTGTTCTTTGTCGGAACCCAGATCAATGCGGCCGCCCAGGGCCATTGCCTCGACCTCGAGCTCATGACCATGGAGAAAAAGATCCGCGAGGGGGCCAATTTTTTCCTCGCTGGTTCCATCTACGATCCGGGCTTGCTTGAAAATTTCATGAAGAAAGCGGCCCACTTCAAAGTCCCTGTCATTGTGGGCATCACCCTGCTCAAATCGGTCGGAATGGCCCGCTATATCAGTAAACATGTGGAGGGGGCATCCATCCCGGATGCCATCATCGATCGCTTGCTCAAGGCCCCTGATAAGCAGAAAGTAAGCATTGAAATCGCCGGAGATCTCATCAGAGACGTTACACCCCTCTGCCAGGGCATTCAGATCGTTCCTCTCGGATGGGAACCTCTCGTTCCTATCCTTCTCGACCAGGCGGGGTTGTAACAGATGATGATACCCAAATCCCCCTCAATCCCCCTTTTTCAAAGGGGGAAGTATTTCTCCTCCCTTTGGCAAAGGGAGGTGGGGAGGGATTTTATGGAACCTTTTTCATGATGGCGAAGAAACTATCTCCACCGACAAAAAGAAAAAGGACGGCCCATCCACTCGTCCTTGTCGACCGGAAAGAAGAGGCCGGGATGTTTCAGGCCATTGCCGAGCTTGGCAACGACGGGATCCTCGTCTTCGATAAAAATCACCGGATCGAATATGCCAATCGAGTGGCCTCGGAGGTTACCGGATATAGAAACGAGCAGTTACTCGAGATGACCATTCTCTCGCTTCTCGACAAACCCCATCAGTCCTTTATCGAAGACCTCTTCATCCATCCCGAACGGTATGGCGAAAAAACCTGCGCAGAAGCCCATCTGATCACCTCCACCGGTGAGGTCAAGGAAGCCGAAATCTGCATTGCCCTGGCCAAGACATCTCATGGAATCCGAAAAGGCTATGCCTATCTCAAGGATATCACGGACCGGAAAAAATATGAAAGCGATTTAAAGAACTCCGAAGAAAAGCTCCGGAGGCTTTTCGACAGGGTAAGACACGGCCTTTTCATCAGCTCGAAAGAGGGCAAGTTCCTCGAATGCAACCAGGCCCTTCTCGACATGATGGGTTATACCGACAAAGAGGAATTTCTCAAAATCGATATTGCCCGGGATCTCTATGTCAACCCGAAAGACCGGGAAATTTTTATGGAAAGGACCGAGAGGGACGGCTTTGTCAAAGACATGGAGGTGGAATTCCGCAAGAGGAATGGGGATAATATTACGATCCTGCTGACCGGCCATCCCATTAAAAACGAAAAAGGCGAAATCATCGGTTATGAAGGGATTAACCTGGACATCACGGAGAGGAAACGGATTGAAGACGAACTCCGTGAGGCCAATGAATTCTTCACAAACCTGATTAAGAGTTCTGTCGATGGCATCATCGCCGCCAATATGCAGGGAAATATTTTCATCTTCAATAAAGGGGCGGAGGCCCTGAGCGGATATAAGGCCGATGAGGTGATCGGAAAGGTTCACATCACCCAGATTTACCCCGAAGGGATTGCAAAGGAGATTATGAAAAGGCTCCGGAGCCCGGATTACGGAGGAGTTGGAAAACTCCTTCCCACTCAATTCAACGTGGTTAATAAGGAGGGGGAAGAGATACCCATACAAATCTCCGCCGCCCTCATTTACAACAGAGCCGGGCAGGAGGTAGCCAGTGTCGGCATCTTTACCGACCTGAGGTCCCGTCTGTTGATGGAGAAAAAACTTCAGGAGACCCATCTTCAGCTGGTCAGCTCTGAGAAGATGGCTTCCCTCGGAAAACTGGCCGCCGGCATTGCCCACGAGATCAACAATCCCCTGGGCGGCATCCTCATTTACTCCAGTCTGATGCTGGAGGACCTGCCGGAGGAAGATCCCAAACGGGGCGACCTTGCCCGAATTGTCCAGGAGGCGGGACGCTGCAAGGAGATCGTAAAAGGTCTGCTTGAATTTGCCCGACAGACCGAACCGAAGCGGGAACCCACGGATATTAACCGGGCGATCAACGACGGGCTTTTCTTCCTGGTCAATCAGGCCCTTTTCCATAATATCCGGATCGTCAAGGAGTTGGACCCCTTCCTGCCCTTTGTGCGGGGAAATTCAGGCCAACTGAAACAGGTCTTTATGAATATTATCGTCAATGCGGCAGAGGCCATGCATGGGAACGGGACCCTAACCATCCGGACCTCGGTCTCTGCGGACAGGAAGACGGTATGGATTGGATTTACGGATACGGGTGAAGGCATCCCAGAAGAGAACCTCTCCCGTATCTTTGACCCCTTTTTCACGACAAAGGACGTAGGAAAAGGGACCGGCTTGGGGCTTGCCACCTCTTTTGGAATCATTGAAGAGCATGGAGGAAAAATCAGTGTGAATAGCAAGGTCGGCGAGGGCGCGACGTTTGCGATCGAGCTCCCCGTTCACCTCGAAAATAACCAAGGATAAGAGATAGACGAGCGACCAAATCAAACATCGCAGAAGGAGGGTAAGAAGATGGCGAAGAAGATATTGATTGTGGATGACGATCCGGATTTGGTGGAAGCAGTATCAATGATCCTGGAGTCGAAGAATTACGATGTTGCGGCCGCCTATGGCGGAATAGAGGGATTGCAGAAGGCAAAGTCCGAGAATCCGGATCTGATCGTTCTCGATGTGATGATGCCGGACAAGGACGGGTATGCGGTCTGCAAGGAATTGAAAGCCGATTCCCAGTTGAGCAGGATTCCCGTCCTTCTTCTGACAGCGGTCGTCTCCAAGATCTCCACCACCCGCTACACCCAGCAGATGGGTATGGAGACCGAGGCAGATGATTACATCGATAAACCCGTCGAGCCCGAGGTTCTCGTGAAGCGAATCGAAGCCCTGCTCTCAAAATGAGATAGAGGATCGTCCTGCAAGGCAGGACTTGAGGAGCGGCCCTTCTGGCCTTGAGGATATGAAATTGAGGGCCTGCCGCAGGATCAGTTACCTCCTGCCTCAAGTCCTGCGGCAGGGCGCTCCTCAAGCGAAGTGCTCCTTATAGGGGAAGACATGCCTGACCCAATCAACATTCTTGTTGTCGACGATGAACAGATCATGCGGGATGGCTCTTCCCGCATCCTCTCCAAAGACGGATGGGAAGTCCTCACGGCTGATAACGGGCAACAGGGGCTCGAAATCATCAGGAATCAGCCTGACCAGATCGATGTCATCCTCCTGGACCTGATGATGCCGGGGATGAGCGGAATGGAAGTTCTGGACCACATCCGGTCAATCGATCCAAACCTCCTCGTCATCGTCATTACCGGCTACGCCACGGTCGAGTCGGCCGTGGAGGCGATGAAGAAAGGAGCCTACGATTTTATCCCCAAGCCGTTCACTCCCGACCAGCTCCGCATTGTCGTCAGAAGAGCCCTGGATAAAAGGAATCTGCAAAAAGAGGCGGAGTTCCTACGACGGGAGCGGGAGAAATCCCTTCGGGATATTGCGACGGAAAAATCGAAGATCAAAACGATCATCAACTGTATGGGGGATGGCGTCCTGGTCTGTGACCGGGACGGTTATATTGTTCTCACCAATCCCGCCGCCGGCCGAATGTTGAAGGTTTCCGAAACCTCCCTGATCGGAAATTTTCTCTCCCAGTGCAACCTTGACCCGGAACTATCCATGACCATTGAGGAGAGCTTGAAGTCAAAAGATCTGAATTATACCTCTGTGTCCCAGGAATTGGGGATAGGTGAATCCGGTGAAACCTTTTTGCGCGCCCACACTGCGCCCGTCCGGAGTGACCTTGGCGAAACCATGGGCTCTGTCACCGTTTTGCAGGATATCAGCCATCTGAAAGAACTCGATAAAATGAAATCGGAGTTTATCGCCATGGTCGCTCACGAACTTCGAGCGCCGATCGCCGCCGTTGAACAACAACTCAATGTCATCCTCAATCGCGTGGCCGGAGACCTCACCGAAAAACAGGAGAAACTGCTCGTCCGCGCCAAAGAGAGGACAAAGGGACTGCTCAACCTGATCAAGGATCTGCTCGACCTTTCCAAAATTGAGGCAGGAAGAATGGTCCAATACAAGGAGCCCCTGACACTCCAGGAGATCATTCAGAAAGTGGTGGACTTAATGAGGGTGGAGGCTGAAAACAAGAAGATCGACCTCCAGTTTCCTATCCCGTCTCAAAATCCGCTCATCCACGCCGACCGGACCAGCATGGAAGGCATTTTTACCAACCTCATCTCCAATGCGATCAAATATACTCCGGAGGGAGGAAAGGTCTGGGTGAGCCTGAGCGAAGAGAGAGGATTTGCCAAAGCCTTGGTTTCAGACACAGGCATTGGCATCAAGAAAGATGATCTCCCGCGTATCTTCGATAAATTTTACCGGGTGAGGACCATCGAGACCCGCCAGATCGTCGGAACAGGCCTCGGTCTTTCCATCGTCAAGAGCATCGTGGATGCTCATCTCGGATCTATTTCCGTCGAGAGTGAGGAAGGAGGAGGCACCACCTTCACTGTTCTGCTCCCAAAAGAATCGAACCCTCAGCCGCATTCATAATTATTGGTAAGGACAAAGGTTTTTCCATTGCCGAAATCGCACACTAAATTTTTGCCATGTGAAAGTTATTTTTAGTGGGTCGGACCGAGGGTGTAACCAACCTGTTTTTTCAGGGGTCTCATTACCCTCTACAACCTCTCTTCAATTTTCGGATAATTATTTAGGCGCAGCAGATGAATGGCGGATGATTCCGAACGTCCTATACCAGTGACGAAATCGGATAATTACAGTGCATCATCGGATGATTATCGGATGATTCAATTATTAAGAACCGCTTTCCCTGAGGATGTACTTCGCACTCCGGCCTGACCCTTTACGAGCCAATAGATTCCTCCTGACGAGACCTACCAGATCACGATGAGCAGTGTCCCTGGCAACGTGCAATGTCTCAATGCACCATCCGGTCGTCACGTAACCGCTTTCCAATGCGTGCGCCATAATTTGGCGCTGTCTCTCGTTCAACTGCGCCTCCACAGCCGGGGTAATCAGAAGCCGCTTCTCATGCACCCGAAGGCGCTCGATGTTCTCGCCGGGCCCCTGGAAAATGACTTGAAAGTATCCCATATCGGTGCCGAGGAGCGGCGGATCGAGCCCGTGGTCGAGCATCTGGTCGCGCATCCTGCGGAAGCCGCTGCCGCGTTCCTCAATACGGTGAAAATAGGAAAGGCTCTGGGCCAAAACCGGATTGCGCGAACAGGGTCGATACTTACCCCTTCTCAGACTGGCAATGGTAATCGGCTTGGGTGGAAGACCCGGGCTGGAGAGTACAACACGGTCTGCAAAGACTTCGAGTAGGATTTTGCGTCCCGCGTCCTCGTACTGGCGGTGAGCAACCGCGTTCACCAGAGCCTCACGCAGCCCATCGACGGGATACTCGTCGAGGCGCATACGGTTGAGACCAATGATGCGCATTGGATGGCGTGTGTTCCGATCAATGAAGGCAATGGCGCGATCGATCGCCAACGGCATGGGTGCCCGAATGTCCTCGTGATCCCGCGGGTCGCCGTCTGCTTCCGTACTGCGGTAGGCATCGGCGAGGATGCGACACTGGGGGAACACGATCGAGGGATCCTTGGCAAGGAGAACGATGCCTGCAGCCGTGGCGTAGGTTTCGCTCATGCCATAATCATGCCAGGAAAGGCCGCGAGCAGAGGCGCCGGACATGAGATCCGCCGACGAAAGACTGCCCGCATCTCGGTTCTCTGCAACAGCAATCAATCTCCGTAGCACCTCGTGGTCAAGATCCTGCCAACGGAAACGAGCAAGCCGTTGCGATTCGAACAAGGAAGTGGCCTCGATGGTCTGTTCAGCGATCTGGTTCTCATCGCTGGTTGGTGCGATGCCAAACCGGTCTTTCAGCAGCTTGACCAGAGCGGAACGAACCTCCTTTTGAAGTTCGATGACGTTGCCGAAACGCTTGTACTTCGGTCCGTCTGCATCGAGTTCAGTAAGGAGCTTCGATGTCCCTTCCTCCCTTTTTGCGCTACGTTCACCCTTGATGAAGGCAAGGATGGGAAGTTTCCTCTCCTTCGCCCGTCGATATTCGGCGTGAGTGATAGATAGTCCATTTAGAGGCGTGCCGTACTCGATGCCCACGATGAGCAGATATATGTTGCAGCCGTCGAGGGATTCGAGGCAGGTCTCCAGGGCCTTGCCCGGCGAGGCGGGCTCGAACTCAAAAAGCACTGGAACATAATGCGCCGAAAGAAACGGGTCGGTGCTTACCAGGTTCTGCACAATGAGGCGTTCGTCTTCAAGCTCTTTTTGTACCGAACTCACGAATATGCGGAGCTTCGCTGTCATCGGAACGTCTCTCCCCCGTACCAACACCTCATCAAGGTCGTAGTTGACAGTCTCATACGGACCCTTATCTTGAATTCCCGGTATTCTTCACCCCTGAAATTGATCCCACTATACCAGAAGGTCCGCAATATGGCAATACCACCCAAACGGCCTTAGGGCGTCAATTCATAAAGCCCAGCGTCGATTTATGGGGTATCCTGCGGGATGGTGTAATCAAAAAGGCAAAAATACTGGTTATCGATGAAATTAGGTTCATCTGCCTCTCCTCTTTGAGAAGGATGAGAATAATACTGCAACAGATCGTGGCATCGTGCAAAGGATGGGAGGCCGTCTTCTTGAGAGCTGTCAAGAACCACTTTCTCCTCTCTTGATTACGCGGATTCCAAGAAATAATTACACAGATTCTCACCTCATTTCTTTCCATGGCGAGCAATCATTCGGAATTGCTATAAAATTAAATTTTTGGTATAAATGGGTCAACTTCCAGGGTAGTTCATGGATCTTTAATGGAAGATTCAAATAATTGCTTCAATCTGAGGTGTTCCGGGGTTTAAAAGACAGTTCAGATGATAGATCTAG
>VGRU01000107.1 GCA_016875255.1 Deltaproteobacteria bacterium | reverse complement strand
GGGCCATATCGCAGGAGTCGTCAGGCCGGATGGGATGTGAACCAAATAATCCAATGACCAATTATCAATGGTCAATGTTCAATGGGCAGGAATTGCTCCCAATTGATCATTGCTAATTGACCATTTTTCATTGATCATTTTGCCTTAGCAAAGCCCCTTGCTCTAAACTCTGTTTTAGGGCTATAATCCACAAGGAGGTGAATCATGTCGTTGCGACTCGAAACCGAAAGGAAGTATGAAACTATCTTTATTTTGGACCCCGATCTCGAAGAAGGGGTCGCGCAATCCGCCATCGAGAAGATCAAAGGGATCATCACCCAGGGCAGCGGGGATATCCTTAAGGTCGAAGACTGGGGAAAACGCAAACTCGCCTATGAAGTTAAAAAGAAGTCCAAAGGTCAGTACCTTCTGATCCATTTTTCAGGATCACCCGCCCTCCTCTCTGAATTAGAGAGAAATTTTAGAGTCATGGATGCTGTCATCAAGTTTCAATCCATTCGCCTGGATGAAAGGGAAACTTCCGTTTCAACAGTAGCCGCTCCGGATGATCAGCCGGAAGAGGAATCAGGGGAAAAAGCATGACCCCTGTAAATCAGGTCGTTCTCTCAGGGAAGGTGGCAAAGCCTCCGCGATTCCATCATCAACCTGATGGGACCCCTGTGCTTCAATTTTCCCTGGAGTTAGACGATTCAGGAAATATTTCCGTAAAAACAACAGGCCATGGTCCCCAGGGGCAGACATCCAAACGGGCAGGTTCGCATCCGAGCCTGATTCATATTGTGGCCCTTGGCCAACTGGCCCAATCCAAGCTTGAGATTCAGAGTGGTCAGCGCCTCTTAGTAAAAGGCCGCCTTCATGAGAGGCATTGGGAAACGCCCGAGGGAAGATACAGGTCCCGCACAGAGGTGATCGTTTCGGAACTCCATTCCGATGAGGAGAACGAAGCGAACCCTCAGAGTCAGAAATGAGATCAAATCAGCAAAGGGAGGAGAAGATGATTAGAAAACCGGCTGAAAGGTCAGCTCCGGACAGAAAGAAGAAACCTTTCATGAGACGAAAGGTCTGTCGGTTTTGCACCGATAAGAAGCTCGATATCGATTATAGAAATCCGAGGGTCCTCCGATATTTTGTGACGGAACGGGGGAAGATCGTTCCCCGGAGAATCTCCGGAAACTGCGCCAGACACCAGAGACAGATCACGGTCGCCGTCAAAAGGGCCAGAAATATAGCCATTCTGCCATTTACAACGGCAGTGAGTTAAAGGAAAAGTGTTTTGTTAGACAATAAAGGGTTCTTTGTTCGGTCAAGGTTAAGATGCCCATTTCGTTGAGGGGTTACGTCTTTCACCAAATGACTCTTGGTGGAACCAACGTTTGTCGTTGTCGATGCTCGTATCCCTGCCCGCCGGTAGGCAGGGATGCTCGATCATAGAAACTCGATACTCGTCGAGCTTCGTTTTCCGAGCTTCTTGCTTCGATACCAGCTTCGTCACCGTAAACCCATTTTCTTTGGTGGTGACCTTAACCGATTGACGTTAAACGATACGGGCCGCCTAACCCTAACCTATTCACAAAGATTTATCGGAGGTCATCATGCAAGTCATTCTATTGGAAGATATCCCCTCATTGGGAAAGGTCGGGGATCAGGTGAAGGTCTCGGATGGATATGGCAGAAACTTTCTCATCCCGAAGAAGAAGGCTGTCTTTGCAACGGAAAAGAACCTCAAAGCCCTGCAGCATGAGAAGGCGCTGGTTCAGCACCGTCTGGGGAAGATGAAAAAAGATGCGGTGAAGATGGCTCAGGAGATTGAAAACCTCTCTTGCACCTTTGCTAAGACGGTAGGGGAGAGCGGAAAGCTTTTTGGCTCCGTCACCTCCATGGAGATTGAAGCCTTTCTCAAGGAAAACGGGATGGAGGTGGATCGGAAGAAAATTGTTCTCGAAGAGCCGATCAAGAATCTGGGAATGCACACCGTTGCGATTAAACTCCAGCCGGAAGTCATTGCCCATCTCAAGGTATGGGTCGTCCAGGAGTGAACCCCGTTAGAAAGTTTTTTTAACGGAACGTTGAACACGGAGCATGAATCGGATGCTCGCTCAAAAAAGCAAAAATTATTTTCTTCTCCGCTGCAAGGTGCGGAGCCATCTCATGGGGTGAACATGGAAGGGACGGAGCCATCCTCCCATAAGATCCCGCCTCAAAACCTCGAGGCGGAGCAGTCTGTCCTGGGAGGCATCCTTATTGAAAATGAGGCCATCAATAAGGTGATGGAAATCCTCGCCCCCGATGATTTCTACCGGGATGGACATCGAAAGATTTACGCCGCGCTGATCAATCTTTCCGAACGGGACGAACCTGCCGACCTGATCACCATAACCAACGAGTTGCGCAATAAAGACCAACTCGATGCCATCGGAGGGGCTTCCTATTTAGCTTCTCTGATTGACGCGGTTCCCACTGCGGCCAATATCGAATACTATGCCAGGATCGTCAGGGAGAAGGCGGTCCTCCGTAAGTTGATCGAAACCTCCACGGAGATCATCACGCAGAGTTATCAGGATCGTGGCGATGTGGAGAACTTTCTTGACGAGGCGGAGAAGTCCATTTTCGAAATCTCCGAAAGAAGGGTGAGGCCCTCCTTCTACTCCATCCGTGAAGTTGTCAAAACCAGCCTGGATGTCATTTCAAAACTTTATGAGAAGAAGGAGCTCATCACCGGCATCCCTTCGGGGTTTAAAGAGCTTGACAAGATGACGGCAGGGTTTCAACCCTCGGATCTGATCATCGTTGCAGGAAGGCCCAGCATGGGCAAAACCGCTCTCTGCCTCAACATGGCCCAGTATGCGGCCGTAGAACGAAAGACCCCCATCGCCATCTTCTCCCTTGAGATGTCGAAGGAACAACTCGTCATCCGGATGCTCTGCTCTCAATCACAGGTGGAAGGGCATAAGCTCCGAACAGGTTTTCTCCACGAGAGCGACTGGACCAAGCTGACGCTTGCCGCAGGAACGCTTTACGAGGCGCCCATCTTCATCGACGATTCGGCCGCACTCTCCGTCCTTGAATTGAGGGCAAAGGCGCGGCGTCTCAAAGCCGATCATCGTCTGGGTATGCTCGTCATCGACTACCTTCAACTGATGAAGGGGAGATCGAGAGTGGAGAGCCGTCAACAGGAGATCTCCGAAATCTCCCGCTCCCTCAAGGCCCTGGCCAAGGAACTCAATATCCCGGTCATCGCTGTCTCCCAGCTCAGCCGGAAAACCGAGGAGAGGCACGGCAACAGGCCCCAGCTTTCGGATCTCCGGGAATCCGGGGCAATCGAACAGGATGCCGATGTCATCCTCTTTCTTTTCCGGGAAGAGGTTTATAACCGGCAGGAGGAGAATCAGGGCAAAGCAGAGCTCATCATCGGAAAACAGCGAAACGGACCGATCGGCAAGGTCGATCTGGCCTTTATGGACAAATTCACCACCTTTAAAGACCTCTATAAAGGCGAAACCGGAGATTTCTACGAATGACCCCAACCTATTTTGGAATTCGGATTGCGGAATGCGGAATAAAAACTCCGAAATCTGAAATCTGCAATCTAAAATGTTGATAGTTTACGATGAACCTGCCCAATACCTTAACCGTCTTCAGGGTCCTTTTGATTCCCGCCTTTGTCATCTTTATCATCAACCATTCCTTCGGGTGGGCTTTGGTCACTTTTGCCATCGCCGGAATTACGGATGGGCTCGATGGCCTATTGGCGCGCCTCACCCACCAGAAGACTGAGTTAGGAGCCTATCTCGATCCCATTGCCGATAAGCTCCTTATCATCTCCGCTTACCTCGCCCTTGCTATCGTAGAGGTTCTTCCAAGCTGGCTCTCGGTCATCGTCATCACCCGTGATGTCATCATTCTATTGGGCCTTCTGGTGATCATGCTCATCAGTCAGCCTCCCCCAATTCATCCGAGTTTCATCAGCAAGATGACCACCACCTTTCAGATATTGACCGTCCTTCTGGCCTTGCTGGCGGGACATGATTCCTTCTTCAAGCAACTGACCCCCATCGCCATTTACGCAACGACCTTTCTGACCGTTCTCTCCGGAATCCATTACATCTATGTGGGCACGCGCATTCTGAACCAAAGAAGTCATCATTGATCATTAAAGGGAGGATGAGATATGCCAGCCATCGCCAAAGTCATCGGAAGGGAAATCATCGATTCAAGAGGAAACCCGACGGTCGAAGTGGATGTCTTTTTGGACAGCGGTTTCATGGGAAGGGCGGCCGTCCCATCAGGAGCTTCAACCGGTAGCCACGAGGCCCTGGAACTGAGGGATAAAGATCCGAAGCGATATCTTGGTAAAGGTGTCCGGAAGGCGGTCCAACACATTGATCGTCTGATCGCCCCAAAACTTATCGGGATGGATGCTCTCGACCAGAAACGGATCGATTCAACCCTGATCCGTCTGGACGGAACTCCGAATAAAGCCCGATTGGGAGCCAATGCCATCCTGGGTGTCTCTCTGGCCTGTGCGAGGGCAGCCGCCAGCCATATGGAAGTCTCTTTATACCGTCATCTCGGAGGTTCAGTGGCCAACCACCTTCCCCTGCCCCTGATGAACATCCTCAACGGCGGAGCCCATGCCGATAATAACCTGGACATTCAGGAATTTATGATCCTTCCTGTCGGGGCGAAAAACTTTAAGGAAGCCCTGAGAATGGGGGCAGAGGTCTTTCACCATCTTAAATCGATCCTGAAGGGAAAAGGCTGCAAAACATCCGTGGGCGATGAGGGAGGATTTGCTCCGGATCTCCAATCCAACGAAGAAGCCTTTGCCCTGATCGTGGAGGCCATTCGAAAGGCCGGTTATCGCCCTGGAAAAGATGTCGGTCTCGGGATCGATGCGGCGGCGACCGAATTCTTTCGTGACGGATTCTACTTTCTCAAAGCGGAAAAAAAGCCGAAATTGACTTCATCTGAAATGATCGCCTATTATCAAAACCTGATTAATAAATTCCCCATTCTCACGATTGAAGATGGCCTTGCTGAGGATGACTGGAAAGGGTGGAAGGCGATGACCCTCCGTCTGGGCAAGAAAGTCCAGTTGGTCGGAGACGACCTTTTCGTCACCCATCCGGCACGGCTGTCAAAAGGGATCAAAGGGGGAGTGGCCAATGCCATTTTGATCAAACTCAATCAGATCGGAACCCTGACGGAAACCCTTGAGGTGATCGGAATGGCCAAAAAGGCCGGTTATCGAACGATCATCTCCCATCGCTCTGGCGAAACAGAGGACACGACCATCGCTGACCTTTCAGTGGCCACTGGAGCCGGTCAGATCAAAACAGGCGCTCCATCGCGCACGGAGAGGGTGGCCAAGTATAACCAGCTTTTGCGGATTGAGGAAGAGCTGAGAGCCCGTGCCGTCTATGATCCGCCGCTACGATGGCGTCCTAAAAAATAGTTCGGAGTAATGAGTTCTGAGTTAGGGAACAAAAAATAAGTTTGGGATTCCATTTTCCGAACTCTTAACCCCGAACTCAGAACTTTATCAGGAGCCTATCATGGATCTCTTCGACTTAACCGGCAAAGTAGCAATGGTCACCGGCAGCACCCGGGGACTGGGAGAAACTGCAGCGAAAGCTCTTGCCAAAGCCGGGGCGGATATTGCGGTTTGTGGCCGGAACCCTTCGGACCTGAAACGGGTGGCGGCGGATATCCAGACACTGGGCCGAAAGTCCCGTGGGTTTGAGCTTGATGTGCTCTCTAAAGAAAAGGTTAAAAGGGCCGTTGAGCAGATACTGAACCATTTTGGCTGTGTCGATATACTTGTCAATAACGCCGGCACCAACTATCGGGTCCCAGTCCTCGAATACCCGGAAGAACAGTGGGACTTGATTATCAACACCAACCTCAAGGGCTATTTTCTCGTTGCCCAGGCCATTGTCCCTCAGATGCTTGAGCGAGGATACGGCAAGGTAATCAATATGAGTTCCATTTTTGGAAAAGTAGGACTTGCGAATCAGTTGGCCTATGCCTCCTCCAAGGGCGGCGTTGAACAGATGACAAAGGTCATGGCGCTCGAATGGGCTAAACAGGGCGTCCGGGTCAATGCGGTCGGTCCGACCTATTTTGAGACCGATATGGTCAAACAGATCCGGAATGATCCGGCAAGATTCAACTTTATCAATGAGAGAACACCGATGGGCCGATGGGGCTATCTTCCGGAACTGGAAGGGACGGTCATCTTCCTTGCCTCTCCGGCCTCGGACTTCATCACCGGTCAGACCATCTATATCGATGGAGGCTGGACGGTCTGGTAATTGCCTCAGCAAACCGTAGAGGGCATAGGTTACCGGTTACGGTTACGAAGCCCGTTTCGATGAGAGGTAACGGTTACGGTAAAAAAATTAAATACGAGAGACGTAGCCTTTTATAGACGATACGGGCATCGTTACCGTTGCCGTTAGACGAAACCCTTATTTTTCGAATAACGTTTAATGAAAAGGATCGGCGTCAAATACTGCGGAGGATGCAATCCCGCCTATGAGAGAGTAGAAATGGTTCAGCGCGTCCAATCCCAACTTAAAGACCATTTCCTTTTTCTTCGCCATGACGAACCGGATATCGATAGGATGGTTTTTCTGAGTGGATGCCACAGGGCCTGTGCAGCACAGGATGTTAATCAAACCGTTCCTCACTATTCAATCACAGGAGAAAATGATTTCGAGGCACTGATCGGTTGGTTGAAATCGTAAACCGTCAAAGGAGATTCCCGATGGAATCGCAAGATCAATCAAGGCGATGGCTTTCCCTCTACCCTAATGATTATTCGCCCGATTTAACCCCTGAAGCTACAAATGCTCTCGACCACCTTCGGAAGACGTTTCAAAACCACGGCCAAAGCCCTGCCCTCTATTATTTTGACAAGATCATCTCTTATGCGGAACTGGAAAGGATGAGCGATGCCTTTGCATGCGGCCTGATATACCTTGGAATCAAGAAGGGCGACCGGGTGGCTCTCTATCTTCAGAATATTCCCCAATTCATCATTGCCCAGTACGGCATCTGGAAGGCTGGCGGGATCATTGTTCCATTAAATCCAATGTATAAGGAAAAGGAACTCACCTACTATTTCCGGGATGCGTCGGTCCGGCTGCTCGTCTCAATGGCCTCCCTCTATGGAGAACCGGTCCAAAAAGCAGTTAAAGAGTCGGGCATTGAACAAGTGATCACTACTTCAGAACTCGATTTTTTCGACCCTGCAAGCCCGCTTCCTTCGATTCTAAAGGGAATTGAAAAAGTAAAGGTGTTAGAAACGCTGGACTTCGTCACTCTTCTTGGACGTTATCGAGGGGAACAACCTCCGGAGGTCAATCTTTCGCAAGAGGATGTCGCCTACCTCACCTACACATCCGGGACCACCGGCCCTCCAAAGGGCGCCATGAACACGCATGGGAATGTCGTCTTCAACTCCGAAGTCTATCGCCACTGCTGGAAATTGACCCCCTCGGATACGATGTTAGCAGTGGCTCCTTTCTTTCATGTGACGGGGATGGTCGGTCACATTGGAGCCTGCATCGCTTCCGGAACTCCGCTCATCCTTTTTTACCGCTTCGATCCCATGACCACATTTCAGATGATCGGAAAATGGAAGGCCACCTGCACGATCGGAGCCATTACGGTCTTCATCGCTATGATGAACGACCCGGAAATTGGAAAGTATGATTTTTCATCCTTCCGAAAAGTTTACAGCGGCGGAGCCCCTGTGATTCCTGCTGTCGTGGAACGATTTGAGAACCTGACCGGAACCTACATCCACAATGTTTACGGCCTTACCGAAAGCACATCACCTGCCACACTGGTCCCGCTTGGCTTAAGGGCGCCTGTGGACCCCTCCACCGGAGCCATTGCTATTGGGGTTCCCATTCCCAGCCATGAGGCGAAGATAATGGACCTGAGCGATCCGGACAAAGAGCTTCCTCCTGGAGAAGTGGGAGAGCTGGCCATCAGAGGGCCGGGGATTATTCCAGGGTACTGGAACAAACCTGAAGAAACCGCTCATGCCATACGCAAAGGCTGGCTTTTTACCGGAGATGTGGGCACAATGGATGATAAAGGATGGGTCTACCTCCTGGACAGAAAGAAGGACATGATCATCGCCTCCGGATTTAAAGTCTGGCCAAGAGAGGTGGAGGATACGATCTATCTCCATTCTGCTGTTCGGGAAGTGGCCGTGGTCGGGGTTCCTGATCCCTACCGGGGCGAAACGGTCAAAGCCTTTGTTGCCCTGAAAGAGGGTTTCGAGGGAAAGGTGACCCATGAGGAGATTATTTCCTTCTGCAAAGAGAGAATGGCTGCCTATAAGTATCCACGGGAGGTAGAGTTTGTTAAAGAGGTGCCCAAAACCGCCACCGGGAAATTTTTAAGGAGGGCTTTTAGAAACCCTTAAAATGGCCAGTTTGAATTAATACACAAACGTTTATGGGTGACGACGCTTGTATCGAAGCAAGAAGCTCGGTAAACGAAGCTCGACGAGTATCGAGTTTCTATGATCGAGCATCCCTGCCTACCGGCGGGCAGGGATACGAGCTTCGACAACGACAAACGTTGGTTTTCCTAAGACGTAACCTCTTGACGAAACGGGCGTCGTTACCCTAACCTTTTCACCAATGACCATTATTTTCAACATTAAGGAGAGAAACCAATGAAACGAATCGTCACTAAAGAGGATTATATCCAGAGCCTAAAAGACCTTCATCATGCGGTCTATTACAACGGAAAACGGGTGGAGGATGTCACCGAGCACCCTGCCCTCCGGCCGCACATTGAATCCGCAGCCCTCACCTATGAACTCGCCCTCCGTCCGGAGCATGAGGACTTGATGACCGCCACCTCCCATCTGACCGGAAAGAGAATCAACCGTTTCACCCATATCCATCAGAGCGTGGATGACCTGATCAAAAAGGTTCAGATGCTTCGCCTCATCGCCCATGAGACAGGCTCCTGTTTTCAACGGTGCGTTGGGTTTGACGCCCTGAATTCGGTCTATATGACCACCTACGATCTGGATCAGAAACATAAAACCGACTACTTCGAGCGATTTAAGAAATACCTTCTCCATGTCCAGGAGAGCAATGTGATGGTTGTAGGCGGAATGACCGACACCAAGGGAGACAGGTCTCTTCCTCCCACAAAACAGGCGGACCCGGATCTCTTCACCCATGTGGTCGAACGACGCTCCGATGGAATTGTGATCCGTGGAGCCAAGGCCCATATGACCGGCGGCATTAATTCCCACGAAATCCTGATCATGCCCACCCAGGCAATGAAGGAGGAGGACCGTGACTACGCCCTCTCCTGTGCCGTTCCTCTTAATGCGCCGGGAGTCATTCTCATCTTCGGCCGCCAGACCAATGAAGAGAGGAAGTTCGAGCACGGGATTGACGCCGGCAATCCTTTTGGGGCAGTGGGAGGAGAAGCGCTCATCGTCTTTGATAATGTCTTTGTTCCCTGGGACCGGGTGTTTCTCTGCGGAGAATTTGACATGGCAGGGCTATTGGTGGAACGGTTTGCCACCTTGCACCGGCAGAATTATGGAGGATGTAAGGGAGGGGTCTCAGACATACTTGTGGGGGCAACGGCTCTGGCTGCTGAATATCAGGGGACAGGCGGCGCTTCTCATGTTAAAGAAAAATTAGCAGAGATGATTCACCTGGCCGAGACGATCTATTCAGGATCGGTGGCCTGTTCTGCCATGGGATACAAGACTCCATCAGGTGCATATTATCCGGACCCGCTCCTTGCCAATACGACAAAACATAATGTCACACGTCACATTTATGAAATATCTCGGTTGGCCCACGATATAGCCGGCGGCATCGTAGCCACCATGCCCTTCCAGAGCGATTTAGAGAGCAGCGAGGTGGGCCGCTATGTGAAGAAGTATCTGGCAGGGGCCGAAGGGGTGCCGGTAGAGGCCCGGATGAAAATCCTCAGACTCATCGAGAACATGAGTGGTGGCACAGCCCTAATCGAGTCCATGCATGGGGCAGGCTCCCCCCAGACCCAGAAGGTCATGTATGGACGACTGGGAAATCTGGAACAGAAAAAACGCTGGGCCAAAAAAATTGTAGGAATAGAATGAAGGCTTGTCCCTTTTTAAGGCTACATTACTTCAGGTCCATCCGCTTTACTGGCACGAGACGATGCCCAAGCATGTCTACTGCCGCTTGAGATTGTTCCAGGATGACGTATCCGATCAATGGTTCATATTCGCCGTTTTCTGGCTTCATATCCACGAATAAAACCTCGTTGTAAATGGGACGGAATCCTTCGATCTGTATTCTTACCGGACCGCAGACTTCTCCTTCAACAGTCTCCTGGGTAGCGGTTTCCAGTGCAACCTTTCCTATATCGTCTAATTGTCCCAACCGGTCACGCCACGCGCTTGGAAGCACCATAAAAGAGGCTCCTGTATCGACGAGGGCATCGCATCGGATCCTCGCGTCTGGATCCGAAGGATTTTCAATTCTCACTGAGGCAACTATTCTTCCCATCTCCTGCTCTCCTTAATAACCTCTGTTTCGCTATTTTAATACATTATACACTAATAGCCTAATTTCGTAAGTATTTTTTTCGCCGTCTCATCCGTTTTCATTGGCATTTGCTCCCCCATAAACGATATAAATATCCGAGCTGCAAATCCCGAAGACCTTCATCTTCCATTCTCGCGAAAGCGGGAATCCAGAATAAATTTGAGAGTTTTTTATTTTTCTTCTACCTCTCTCCAGAAATCTTCGTGCTGAATGCCAACCCCCTCGCGGATCTGTTTTCTCGCCAGACTTAACATCTTCTGAAACTTGGGCGAGTAAGCCAGTGCCAACCGCTCTATTTCATCTTCATCATTAACGGAGAGCAATACTGCTGCTGGTTTTCCATTTCGAGTAACGACCACTGGACCCCGTTTGCTTGCTTTAAGAAATTCACTGAAACGTGCCTTCACATCAGCCACTGATGCAATTTTCATATCTTTACCTCCTCTCCACCAATAAACAACCGATTCCCCTCTTTCACGCCAATCGCCAATCCGAAAGGTCGATTTTACCCTGTAGACCCACCTGGCTTATGGATTCTATAGCCCGCTTCTGAAAGCACAATCACGATTGTCTCCGCTCTGCCAAGGATTTCTTCTTCCCGGTGAAGCACTTCGACAATATTTTTAACAATCCGCTCTATATTGAGGATTCGGTAACGAATTAACATAACTTTTCCCATTCCCCACAGCAGGCCAAATTCAATAAGCCCTCCGAAATCCTTGTCACCGGATATCACTAATAAATCATTCTTTTCCGCATATTCCAGAATCTCTCGGTCTTTATGACCAGCCAGATCAATGTCGGGGACAAAGATCACTTCGAAGTTCGCTTTTCGAAGCCCTTGGATAATACCAGTGTGAACATTTTCATCTGCAAGAAGTCTCATTAGGGCCTGTTCTCAAAAAACCTGACTTCCTCCCCCTGAATTTGTCTCGCAGCGAAATCCAGGGCGGCTTCCAAGCCCTCGGGTGTAACAGT
>VGRU01000106.1 GCA_016875255.1 Deltaproteobacteria bacterium | reverse complement strand
AAATAAAACATCCGCCAGGTCGCGGCTGCTGGCAAGTCCGATTCGGCGGGCCTTTCTTATCATACGGATGACCTGCGGCAGATCATAGAACGCTGACCGAATCCGGTTACGGATCTGTTTTAACTCCTTGCGTCCAAAGCGATCGGAATATACGGAACCGCCGATCCGCGTGTAGTAGTAGCCAGGGGTTTCTTCAACCACTTCCTTCAGTGGCGAGAACCTCTCGACGCGGAGTTTCTGGAAGCTGATGGAATCGAGTTTGATCTCCTTAGCGAACTTCGGGATGTAAAGCATCTCCTCTTCCGTCTCACCGATGTTGCCGTAAATGAAATACCCGTGCAGATAGACGTCATACCGTGTCAGGACTTCAAACGCCTCCCGAACCTGCTGCTGGGTGATACCCTTTTGAAGTTGCTCCAGGATCCGGTCATGCGGGGACTCGATCCCGATCAAAAAGACTTTGAAGCCTGCCTTCTGTGCCTTGTCGAGGACCTTCCGGTGTTTGGCGATATCGATCCGGGCTTGGACAACAAAAATCTTATTGATCTTGTTCTCGATGATCAGGTCGCAGAGCTGTTCGCTCCTCTTCGGGTTCGTGAAGAAGTTGTCGTCGCTGAATAACACGACATCGGCCGTCACCGTCTTCAATTCTTCGATGACCGATTCGATCGGTCGTTCCGCATAGGTCCTTTTCTGGCCGAGTGGATTGAGACTGAAAGTGCAGAACTTGCATTTAAACGGACATCCCCTCGTTGTCAGAACCGTGTCGAACGTGTGGCTGCTGAGCTGAAGGCCATATTTCACCAGGCGATAATCCTGTTTTCTCAGAGACCGGTCGGGGTACGGAATATGAGCAAGGTCCGGCAGGGGATGGGTTTCGTTGTGGACAACTCCCCCGTTCTCCCGATAAGAAAGCCCGCGGATATCTTTGTACGGAACATCCGTGACGATCTGTTTGATGATCTCTTCGCCCTCGCCTCGTACGATCATGTCAATGTTCGGGCAACGGTTGAACAGATATTCAACCTCTTCCGTTGCTTTGTATCCCCCGACAATGGTGCAAACCTCGGGGGGGAGTTGGGACAGGAAATCACAGACATCCTCAAACCGGGATTCCCACCGGATGCTGACGCATAGAAGGTCGATCTCGTTCCTGATGAACTTGCTGAGTTCCTTCGGGTCCTGAAAGGACCTTTCATGTCGAAGGTCGAGAAGTGTCACCTTGTCGACGAGACCTTTCATGCTTGCGGAGATGTACTCAAGGCCGGTTGGAGGGAATAATCCTATGAGTGCGGTGGAATCGCCGAAATATGGGTTGAGGGCAAGAACATGATTGAATTTATTCATAAGGGATTATAATTGGAAAGGGTCACAGTTACAAGCAAACGAAGTATATTTAATCCATCCGTTGTTTATGGATCGTGGGAATGTGGATTTTCAGTCCAAAGGGCAGGTCTTGTCTGGTTTCTTAGCCCGTCCTTCTTCTATTATCCGCTGGCAAGCATAGTGATAAGATGGATGCCATAGCGGTTGAGGATAGAGGGAGATAAGATTAGGCCAGGACTTCTTTCATGGTGGATAATACGTTGTCAATCTCTTCCCGGGTGATGACAAGCGGAGGGAGAAGCCGGATCACAGTGGGCCCGGCAAGGAGAACGATGACGCCTTTTTCCATCAGTTTCTGAATATAGGGCCCGGCCTTCTCCTTCAACTCAATCCCCATCATGAGGCCGAGGCCTCTTACCTCCCGGACCCTGTCGCTTTTAATTGCCCTTAACCCCTCCAAAAAGTATTCTCCCTGGACCCTGGCCCTTTCAGGAAGTCCCTCGCGTTCGATGACCTCCAGCGAGGCCAATGCCGCCGCACAGGCAAGCGGATTACCTCCGAACGTGGAGGTATGGCTCTTGACAGGAACACGGACAGTATCCGAGCAGAGCACGGCTCCCATCGGGATGCCCCCTGCGAGCGATTTAGCCACACAGAGCATATCCGGTTCAACAAACTGCTCGCACGCAAAAAGGGTTCCTGTCCTGCCAAAACCTGTCTGGACTTCGTCAAAGATAAGCAGGATTCCCTTTTGATCACAAAGTTGACGGACCTTCTGAAAGTAAGATTTGTCTCCAACCCGAACCCCGCCTTCTCCCTGAACCAGCTCGAGAATAATGGCAGCCGTTTCTTCGTTGATCGTTTCACTCAATTTATCGAAGTTATTGAAGGGCACATGTTTCAGCCCTGGCATCATCGGCACGAAAGGTTTCTGGTATTCTTCTCCCCATGTGGCCGCAAGCGCGCCAAAGGTCTTTCCGTGAAAACCCCTCATGGCGGCGATGATCTCCTTTTTCCCCGCGCTGGCACGAGCGAACTTGAGGGCAGCTTCAACCGCTTCTGCGCCGGAGTTACAGAAGAAGACCCGTTTGAGCCCCTGAGGGCTCAGGGAGATCAGTTTTTCAGCAAGCCTGGCACGGACCGGATTATAGAATATGCCGTAGCAGTTTGATAGAGTCAGATACTGCTCATAGATCGCCCTGGCTACTTCCTCCCTGCCATGGCCGATATTGGAGACTCCGACATTGGAAGCACAATCGATATATTCCTGTCCCTGGTCGTCATAGAGTTTTGCGCCCTTGCCCCGGACCAGAACGATATCCCGGCGAGGGTAGACAGGAAGTTCATATTGGTCTTCAAGTTCTTTCGGGTTGATTGAATCAATGGGGTTCATTCGATGACCGTTCCTTTTCCTGAAAGGGCGTCTGCCACAGGATGCTCACCCCGGCCGTCCGCAATGACGACCCTGCTTGCACCGTGCTCAAAGAGCTTTCTAACTGCCAGCATCTTTCTCTTCATCCTGCCATCCACCTGCTGTTCACGGCTCTCGAGCTCTGCGGCTGGGATATGCCGAATGAGGCTCGTTTCATCCTCTCTGTTTTCAAGGAACCCCGGCGCCTCGATCAGGTTGATCACCGTATCAGCGCGCATCGCCTTCTGGAGGACTCTCACCACATCGTCGTTTTCTGTGTTGATGGCGTTGTTCTGCTCATCTATGATGGGGACGGTGAGAACCGGGACATAGCCGTGAACAAGGAGAAGGTCAAGGAGGTCTTTGTTGATCGCCTCGGGTTTTCCTGAATAATCGTGGAGGATTTTGAGCTTTCCGTCCTGATAGATGCGGATTCCTTTATTTCGCACCCCCTGAACCGCCTTTCCATCCAGACCGGAGAGGCCTACGGCATTGATGCCGTGCTGGTGGCAGAGCTCCACAATCCGCTTGTTTCTTGCGCCGGCATAGGCCATCATCATCTGGTCGATCAGGTTCTCATCCGAATAGACGCTCGAGTAACCGGAGACCGAAGTGACCACTTTTTTGGGCTGACCTAAATCCTCCGCCAGTTTGTCCCTGAGGGCATTTGCGCCATGGACGATGATGAACTTCTCCCTGAGTTGGGCAAGATCCTGAATGATCCCTCGAAGGTTGATCCCGGCTCCTCCACCAATTTTGACGATAATCATTTACCATTCCCTCACTGTTTCATTGGCGATGCTCTGCCAGCCTTCTTCGGAAGGAAAAGTTTCCGAACAGATAACGAGTTCAGGCCCTTCCTTATATCGGATCGTGAAATAGTCCTCATTCCCCGTAAAAAAAGAGGAGAGATAAATCTTGTTTTCAAGGACCAGAATGATGTTCATTCCCCTGATAGATCTCGTCCGATTCCGGATGATTCCTACAGCCTTCTTCAGAGCAGCGAGGGTATCGCCATCATCGAAGCGGCGGATGAAGTTGAAGATCTTTTCTGCGCCAATCCGTCCCTGCTCTTTGATCTTCACTCCCCTCAGCTCACCGTTGAAGATGAAGATTCTTTCTCCGTCGGTGAAGGGCATGTTGTTCTCAACGACGATATCCCTGTCCTCAAAGGCGCTTCGGGCATGGGCGATGAGAAGGGTAGTCGGGGGAAATCGATTGAATTCGTCTTCCCAGATAGGGCAGATATTCTTATCAATTTGCCAATTTTGGTCGGAATCCTTCCATGCACATCCCCAGCCATGGCCCTGATATTCATTGCTGTTTCGGGCGATGGAGGCGAATGGCCCCAGATAATCGGCAGGAATGATCGGTTCCTCTGATCGTACGGCAAGTAGTCTGCACATATCCGTTAGAATGCAAATTAAGGGCTTAGATGTTAAATTGTGTCAAAATGGCAATATTCTCATATTTGAGTAGGCTCTAAATCCGAAGCACGAAATCCGAAATTCGAAACAATCTCAAATGACCAAATATTAAATGTTCCAAACAAAAGAGTTTAGAGAATTTGAATTTTGAAAATTCGGATTTGTTTCGAATTTCGGTATTCGGATTTCGAATTTTTCAGCTCCAAACCCTGTTTGGTTCTATCTACGTTAAATTAAACTGGATGGAGACCCGTGAAGGTGAGGCCTGCTGTTTCCTCAAAGCCGCACATCACATTCATGGCATGAACCGCCTGTCCGGCTGCTCCTTTCATCAGGTTGTCGATGGCTGAAACAGCGACGAGCCTGTTCCCATCCAGCTCGAAACCGATATCGCAGTAATTGGTGCCGGCAAGAATCTTGGGCTCAGGAAAACGGTAGATGCCCTGCTTCTCCTTGACGATCCGGATAAAAGGCTCCTCTCCATAGACCTGGCGATAGGCCTTCCAGATGTCTTTTTCTGTGATCCCCTGTTTCACAAAGAGGTGGGCCGTGACCAGAATTCCCCGCACCATCTCAATCGATGTTGCAGAAAAGTAGATGGGGTGGCCCAGCTCCTGTTCCATTTCGGCGATGTGACGATGTCCGGTGGGCTTATAGGAACGGACACAACCGCTCCGTTCCGGGTGGTGGGAAGCCTCGCTAACGGCATTGCCCCCCTCTGAGGAGCCGCACTTGGCTTCGGCGACAACAGGCAGGGCCATATCGACCACACCGAGTTTGAAAAGGGGCCAGAGGGGCAGGATCGTGGCTGTGGCATTGCATCCTGCGCCGGTGATGTATTGGGCATTCTTGATTTCGTTACGGTGGAGCTCTACATTTCCATAAACAAACTGGGCAAGCTTGTCCGGATGGGGATGATCCACTCCGTACCATTTCAGGTAGGCAGCAGGGTCCTTGAGTCTGAAATCAGCCGAGAGGTCTACCATTCTTTCGGCCAGACCGCTGAATTCATTAAACCTCTGCATCAACTGGGTGTGGGGCAGGGAGACGAAGAGGAGATCAACTTTTTCAAGCTCTTTGATCATGCAGAAATTAAGCGAGGTTCTTTTGCGTAGATTTGGATGAATTCTTGTGACGGGCTTTCCAGCGTTTCTTTCCGATGTCGCCTGATGGACCTCCACATGAGGATGATCCATCAGGAGCCTGAGAAGCTCCCCGCCGCCATAACCCGATGCGCCAACGATTGAAACCTTCATCTCTTTCCCACCTTCAGGACATAGTCCACGACTTTGGCCGGAATGTTAACCCCGGTCGTATCGATACTGTTTCGAAATTCCATGGTGTAGTTGACCTCATTGATCGAGAGTCCCTCAGGGGTCTCAAAGACATCAATGGCCACCACGCCCCCACCCACGGCCTGGGCGGCGCGAACGGAGATGTCGTGAAGCTCGTCCGTCACCGGACAATTTGAGGCTCTTCCTCCCCGTGCCGTGTTGGTGATCCAGTGTTCGGAATGGCGATAGATCGCGCAAATACAATGAGCTCCGACGACAAAACTCCGGATGTCCTTGCCCCGCTTCTCCATATATTCCTGAATATAGAAGATGGAGTGGTGATAGCTCCCCAGGACCTCTTTGTGTTCCAGGATTGCTTCGGCCGCATCGCGGTCATTGATCTTCGAGAGCAGTCTTCCCCATGAACCCGTATTAGGCTTGATGACGCATGGGTAACCCAGCTCATCCATAGCGGCAAGCGCTGACTCAGGGGTGAAGGCCAGGTAACAGCGGGGCGTTCGGATGCCGGCCTTGATGATGGCCTGCGTGGTCAGGAACTTGCTTCCGCAGATCTCGGCCACCTGGTAGGTGTTGACCGTGGGGATGCCAAAGTCCTCGAAGACCTTAATGGCGTGGACGGCCCTCGAATGGTTGACGCACCGTTCGATGACCACATCGAAAGAATAGTTGTTCTTGTGGAGATTGAAGACGATTTCTCGGTCATCGATAGTCTCCACCTCGACGCCAGGGCGGCTGCGAAATTCGTCCAGGAGGAGTTTCTCCTCTTTTCGGATAATGGAATGGATTAATCCTACTCTCATTTTTTCATCTCCATTTAGGGCGAAGAATCCTTATCCGGCGTTCTTATGGATTTTCTTCCCGCCTGTTTCATTGTCCCAATGGGTTTTGAGTCAGCTACCGGTAGGCGTTTTATAGGGTGGGTAGGCCAATGGCCGGGGAATTGATGACATCATCACTCCCCCCAGTCTTCTTCCTCCTGCGGGGCTTCCTGAACGCTATCTTTTCCAGTCACCTCCAGCTCAGAGCCGCAATCATTACAGGTGATGATTTCCCCTTTTTCTGCGCCATCAACCAGTTTGAATTCAGCCCCGCAAACAGGACACTCGGCCATATTTATCCCTCCATGAAATTAGACAATCATTTATACTATTTTGATTCCGATGTCAACCTTATCCGCCGGCGAGCATGAGGATGAGATGGATTTCGTCTCCATCCTTGACGGGTTTGGCGAGTTCATTCGGGTGGGCGCTGGCATGGTTGAGATAGACTTCGACGATGTTATGAAGTTTATCTTTTTTGGCAAAGATGGCTTTTTCCATTCCTGGAAACTGTTGGATGAGATGGTTGAGGCACTCCCCCACCGTTTGGCCTTCTGCTTCGACCACTTCCTTGCCATCGGTGAATCGTCGATGTGTTAAATGAATGTGAACCTTGACCGGCATCTATCTTTTCGCTTTCTTACTTAATTTGTCCGCAATGGTCGCACTCCGGGTTCCGGTTGACAGCAAATTCCGTAAAAAGAGCCTCCAGTCCATCATACATGAGCAAGCGATTGGTCAGGAGTTGCCCGATCCCCAAGAGATACTTGATCACCTCTGTCGCCTGAATGCATCCAATGACTGCAGGAGTAACGCCAATGACAGGAAACTTCTCTTCCGGCACTGACCCCCGATACATGCATCTGAGGCAGGCTGTTTTTCCGGGAAGGATGGTCATGGCCCTTCCCTCGAAGCCACGGATGGCTCCATGAAAGAACGGAATATTCTTTTCAATCGCACAGCGATTGAGGATGTAACGGGTTGACAGGTTGTCCATGGCATCTACAATGGCATCACAGCCTTCGAGCAGATGGGAAACATTGGCTTCGGTAATCGTTTCATCGATTGCTTCGATCTTTATCCCCGGGTTCAGGTTTCGCAATTTTGTTGCGGCAGATTGAACCTTCTTCTTCCCGATGTCCCCTTCCCAGTGCAGGATCTGGCGGTTCAGGTTGCTCAAAGATACCCGATCGTGATCAATCAATCGAATCATCCCGACTCCGGCCGCCGTAAGATAGATGGCGATCGGAGAGCCAAGGCCGCCGGCGCCGGCAATAACCACCCGTGACCGTTTGAGCTTTTCCTGGCCCTCCGGACCGATCTGCTCGATCAATATCTGCCGGTCATATCTTTCCCGTTCATCCGGTGTCAGCATGGCTTATCCTCTTGCCTGCTTCAAGAGATCGGCCAATCTGTTGGCGGCCTCCTTCTTTTTAGCCATCTGCGCCCTGTCAGCCTCCACAAAGGAGATGGCTCTGACATTGCAGAAGGCCACACATTGCGGATCGCCGTCGCAGTAGTCGCATTTTACAGTGACCCGTTCCTGGTGATCGAAGGAAGGCTGGCCGAAAGGGCAGGCGATGATGCAGGTTCTGCATCCGATACAAAGCTTTTTATCAATGACCACACGGTTATCCTTGTCAGGTTCCCTGTGGCAGGCCTTGGTCGGACAGACCTCGACACAGTAAGCTTCTTCACAGTGATTGCAGGTCATCGGAAGGTAGATCCCCACCTGTTCCCATTTGACCACTCTGACCCTGGAACGACTCGGATTGCTTGCCCCGGTATGATAGACCGAGCAGACCAGCTCGCACTGGCGGCACCCCGTACATTTTTGCTGATCAACCAAGAGGACCTTTTGGTCCATTTGAGCCTCCATCATCAAACGTATATTAGCAGACTTAATATAGTGAAGATATCTATTTGTAAAATCCCTCCTAACCTCCCTTTGCCAAAGGGAGGAATTGCCCCTCTTTGGAAAAGAGGGGGAGGGGAGATTTTTAAATGTTTATTTTGGATTTTTTATCAGGCCATACTGAATTTCCACCAACCGCTGCATCGGGATCTGATCTTTAATGCCTGCCTGGATCAGCCCCAGTCTGAGAAAAAAACCGCCAGTTAAGAGCGAGAGGCCGGCGATAAATAACAGTGCGGAACTCTGGTAATGTTTGGATATCCATTCGAGAACGATTGGGAAGAGAAAACCGAGAAGGATGATGCCCTGCCAGAAGACATACCGCAATTTGCCCGTCATCAGAAGGCGAACCGACTCCCTTCCCTGCTCTGAAGCCTTGTATCTGCGGGAGAGGAAGAGGTAGAGGACGATCCCTTCGATCACCACAAAGATCTGCTCTCCAACCATTAGGACCTTCATCGCCCCGCTGTGATAGGAAAGCAGACCGGTTCCGAGAGTGGAGAGGATGATGGCCATCGATCCAGTTGAAAGCGCAGATGTGAGAAAAAGAAGGGGCAGCAGTGGCGTATTCCACAAAGGGACCGATTTCGTCGCCTTTAAAAGGATGCCCGTGTAAAGGGCGGTCGCAAAGGCAAAGACAAAGGCAATTCCCTCCGGGATGAGCCAGAGGCCGGATTCGGGATTAAGCCATTTAAAAGGCAAAAGAGACTTTGCGAGGATCAATAATCCAAAGACGATAAAGACGGAGAGGATGATAAATCCACGCGCCACCCATGAGGTTCGAGGATTCAAACAAGCATACATGAACCTCCATTTGATCCCCAGATCCAGAATCAGAAAAGGGGCGCCGATGGAGACCATGATCGGCCCCCATAAGAGCAGAAACTTTGCGAGGTCGAAACGGATCCCGAAAAGTTCAATAAAGGGCGTGGACAATGGATTTAATTCCGCCCCCGTCCAGTGGATCAGAAGGCCGATGATAAATGAACCGGCCCCCATTCCTGCCAGATAGAGATAGATGGCAATGATCACCTTCCATTCCTGCTGGGGCCTGGCATACTTCGTCATTCTTATTGGCTGAATGGATTCGGTTGTCATCCTTTCATCTCCCGATGAAGGTTGTTCTTCATAATGAACAATCAGAATTAAGCTAATCATAGCACATAGACCCATCTTGTCAAGATTTGTTGCGAAAAGTTTAATGCCTCAGTGAAGAGGGGGACAAAATTACTGGTTAAAATTAAATCACACCCGATAGGCGGGACATTCTCTCCGAGCCAGAGGCTCTTCTGAGCCGGAGGCCTGTCCTGCCTATGTTGGTGGCGGGGTTGGAAAACCCCGCCTATCGACTCCGACGCTCAATCCAGCAAAATTATCCACGTAACCGAGGCATTACTGAAAAATTGAAATCCGTATTGACAAAAGAGGAACCGATCTGGTATGTTTTCATAACAGTTCAATATGGTGAACGAATGAAAAAGAGCACCTATTCGGCGCCCTCTGTCCAAAAAGCCTTTAAAATTCTTCATGCCATCGCCGATTCTTCTTCCGGGCTTGGCGTGAGCGAACTGGCCAAACAGTTAAAGATTGGGAAGAGCACTGTCCATGGCATCACCTCTTCTCTCGAAGAGTTAGGAGTTTTGGTCCGCGATCCCATCGATAAGAGATACAATGTCGGATATACCCTGCTGGAACTTGGAAGAAAGACCTATGGAAAAATCAAATGGAGGGAGATCGCCAGGGGCCCAATGGAAAGATTAATGGATAAGGTCGGGGAGACGATCTTTCTCGGCATTATGAACGGCGATCATATCACCATTCTCGATGTTGTGGAATCTCATAATGAGATGAAGATCACCTCACCCCCGGGGACCCGGCTGCCGTTGCTTGCAGGGGCTACAGGAAAAGCGTTTCTCAGCCTGCTTGATGAGAAAATGGCAAAAGAGATCATCCGTAAGGTGGGATTAATTCGATTTACTTCGAGATCGGTGACAGACCCCAAGAAATTCTTAAAGGAAGTGGAGGAGGCAAAGCAGAGGGGTTATGCGTTTGACGATGAAGAGTACCTCATTGGTGTCAGAGCCATTTCAGCGCCCATTCCAATGTCTTCCCCCCCGCCTGCCGCCATCTGGGCCGTAGGGTTTACTTCGAGCCTCAATGACCAGAAGATGGAAATGGTCATTCAGGAAATTCAAAAAACCGCCCGTGAGATCAGCCACGCCATAAAGTTTTAACGTCCCATTGCGGCCACTTTGGCTTCGAGGGATGCCAATCGTTCCCGGATCTGTATTGCAATATCTATCTTTTCGTCCAGCCTTCTTATCTCAGTTAGAATCTCTGATTTTAAAGAGTCTGTTTTCTGATCCAGTCTTTTGATTTCGGCTTGTAGGGATCTTATCTCCGGAGCAACGACATCCTGCAATGCCTGTTTTACATCTTCATAAACGCCCATGTATCTTCCCCTTATTTAAAGACTATAATGAATTTAAGGCATTTGTCAAATCAAATTTCTTACAGGGAGCGGAGGATTCTGACGATGTCCTCTCCAACCTCATTCGTCTTTGAACGACCCCCGAGATCCATTGTCCTCACATTTTTCTCTGCCAAGTTCTTTCTGACTGCCTGATACAGGAGATTTCCTGCCTCTTTCTCGCCAAGATTGTCCAGCATCATCTTTGCCGTGAGGATCGCCGCAATGGGGTTGGCAAAGCCTTTTCCGGCGATGTCCGGGGCAGAGCCGTGGACCGGATCAAAAAAACCTGGATAGGTTTTATCCTTTGGATTGAAGCTGGCTCCTGGCGCCAGACCCATTCCTCCTGTCACGGAAGCGGTGAGGTCTGAAAGGATATCGGCAAAGAGGTTGGAGGCGACGATCACGTCATATCCCCTTGGGTTCCGAACGACATCCATGCAGGCGGCATCGATCAGTTTGGATTCGGTCCGGATTTCGGGATATCCGGCTGCTACCTCCTTAAAGATTCTATCCCAGAGGACCATCCCATATCGCTGGGCATTCGACTTGGTGATGGAGGTGACCTTCTTTCTGCCTTTTTCTTTTGCATAGTCGAAGGCAAAGGTGACGATCCTTTCGATTCCCTTTCGTGTGAAGAGAGCGCTCTGAAGGGCTTGCTCGCGATCTCCGACTCCGACGATTCCTCCAATGTTCGAATATTCCCCCTCCGTATTTTCTCTAACGACGACAATGTCAATTTCTCCTTCGGGGACATGGGTTAATGGACAGTCCACCCCCGGGAAGAGATAGACCGGGCGAAGGCCCACATAGAGGTCAAACCCGAATTTGATAGGGAGGAGAAGTCCGTGAAGGGTCACATCATCAGGAATTCGCGGATCACCCACTGCGCCGAGATAGATGGC
>VGRU01000105.1 GCA_016875255.1 Deltaproteobacteria bacterium | reverse complement strand
TTTTCAACCAGAGTCCTAATGTCCACCGTAAGAAGAAATTTCTTCTCCGGACATCTTTAACCATAAAGGTCTGGCCATCAATCTCAACCCGGTTCAAGTCAGGTTTCCCAAACCGTCCTTTGACGAGGAGGGTTGAATGCTTTTCGATATCTTTACGGTCTGTGGTCCTTTTCATGCTCTCTGCTATTCCGCAATCGGCATTCCGAAATCCGCAATCTAAAAAATACTTCCCCAGAAGGGTCTGTTCAAAATCAATATAATCCCTGCAAGAATCATCAGGAAAATTCCTTCTTCGCTATTTTCAATAAAGCACTTGAATTGCCAGGACACTTTTTCGTGAGGATAGGGAGTCCATCGGGGGAGATACTCCGGAACCTTCTCATCATAATCCTCATATTGACTCCCGAAGATTCTCTTGAGGCGGTCTCCCTCCACCCTCTTTTTATAAGGAATATAATGGAAGCAGAACATAAAGAAGGCCGCTGCCAGGAGGTAGATATTGTCTGCCAGGATGCAGAAACCTGCTGTGATCAGGATGGAGCCGATATAGAGGGGATTCTTCACATAGGAATAAGGCCCGCTCATGGTGAGCATCTCGTTCTTCTGAAGATGTCCTGCCGCCCAGATGCGGATCAACTCTCCCAGGAAGATGAGAATCAGTCCAATGATGATTCCGGCCGGGTAAGGCTTCGCAAAGAGAATCAATAGAACCGCTCCGATGAATAATGGAATTCTTCGAATCTTTTTGCTCATGAACCACTCCTTATCTCTTCGAATTGAAGGTTTCTCACGCGGATGCTGGCGGAGAAATTTTTTTCTTTTTGTAAATGAACCAGAGGTTCCTGAAATAGATGAAATTCCCGGGCAGATAGGCCAGGATGAAAACCGGATCCATCCGATGAATTGCATAAAAGAGGACAATCAATCCTCCGCCCAAGCTAAAATACCAGAAGGCAATCGGAATGACGCTCTCTTTTCTTTTCTCAGAAGCAATCCATTGGACGACGAACCGCATGGTAAACATGGCCTGCCCAAAGAATCCTAAGATGAGCCAGAAATCCAACTGAAACTTGGGATATCTGATTGAGAGATCTCTAATAAAATCAGAAGCAAATCCAAGCAACGGAAGACTATCCATATCAAATCCTTTCTTCTATCTCAAAGTTAATCCTACGGGCCTTCATCCATCTTACGCCTAAGAGGTCCATGAAAGCACGAACGGCACGATTTCGTATATTATACTTCGCCTTCCCGAATTTTCTGGGATGGTGCAAAACCGGCACCTCGATGATTCGGTACCCGTTCATCTTGACCAGGGTTGAAAGAAACCGGTGCATTCCGTTAAATACGGGGATCTCCTTGATGCACTCCCGCTTGAAGGCCCTCAGGGTGCAGGCGCTATCATAAATTTCTTCTCCGCTTAACCGGTTGCGAATAGCATTTGCAATTTTCGAGGAAATCCTCCTCAGCCAGGGGTCATCCCTTTTCTGGCGCCACCCTGTGGCCATGTCATATCGATCTAAGTAACTTAACAACCTGGGAATATCCTCCGGGTCATTCTGGAGATCGGAATCCAGTGTGACGATCGTGCCTCCCCGAACCTCCCTCATCCCTGCAAGAAGCGCCGTGCTCAGACCCCGATTCTTTTTTAGTCCGATGATTCGGAGTGAAGGATATTTAGAGGCCATTTCCCTGAGGATTCTTCGACTTCCATCCGAACTCCCATCATCCACAAAGATCATCTCATAAGATAAACCGAGTGGATTTAAAACCTGCACCAACTTGGGAATCAAGACAGGAAGGTTCTCCTCCTCATTAAAGACAGGCACCACCACCGATATTTCAACGGATTGAGTAGGATTCATCATTGTTCAGAAAATACGGGTTTCGTCTAACGGCAACGACCCTAACCACCGTTTATCGTTGTCGAAGCTCGTATCGATGCTCGCATATCGTTGCTGGAGACTCGAAATTCAAACTTCGAGCCTCGTGCTTCGATACGAGTATCGTCACCGTTAAACGATAATCTCTTTAATCCTAACCTTGCTTAAGATAATTGGGATTAGGTTATTTTTCTAAAGTTATTTATTCGAAATCAAAACAATATCATCGCCGCCGACGTTTCGCCGGGCAATCAACTCATATTTCGGCCTACCCTCCATAACTTGAATTTGAGATAAGTCCCTGAATTTCATGAGACAAAATACCCTCTTCTCAGATTGCAGAAAGCGGTTGAATTCTTCTCTCTTCTCTATCTCTATCTCCAAGATGGGCACGATCCCCGTATAATAATTATAAGGCGCAATGACTGGAATGTTGTAGGCGGCCAGTGTCTCTCCGGGTTGAACCCTTGACGTGACTTCCTGCGAGATGAAGCGGGCAGATTTATAAGGGTTGATGATTGGAAAGATGACCCTCTGTGCATAAAAGACCCCGCCCCCCATTATCCCAAAAATAAGAAAGAATATGGCCGCCCGATACCTGAGCCGATAAAGAATAAACAGGGTAATGGCCCCACCGATGAAAAGAAAAGCAATGGGAATACTGTAAGACAGGTAGGATGGAAATTTCGTTGAAACCACCCAGGGAATACCTACTCCCAGACCAAAAAGCAATCCCGAAAATATCCATAGAGGAATCGAAAACCATCGGTCATTAATATTATTGATTGAGGCTGATAGAATATCGTCCCACCATTTCCCCACCATTAAAGAGACCGCCGGAAAAAGAGGTAAAAGATAAAGCCCCCTTTTCCCCTTGGAAAAAGAGAAGAAGATAAATATCACCACAAACCATACGAACAGGAAAAGAAACTCTCTCTTGATTCCCGCTCTCCTTCCGGAGAACCCATAGACAATGGCCGCCGGCAGAAAAAGAATCCAGGGTAAGAAATCACCTGGAAAGTTGTAAAGATAATAGTAAAAAGGTCGGATATGGCTTGACCCTTTCGCGAAACGGTCAACCGTATGGAGCATGATCGTTTCATCAAAATATTCTTTCCCTCCTTTTAACAGAGCTGGAACATACCAGGCGAGAACGATGATGACGAACAGAATCATACCCTGCAAAAGTTTCATCCTCCTGATGCCATTCCAATCCTTTTGGATGACGAGAAAGGCAAACCCGACTAAAAGGGGAAGAATAAACCCCACAGGCCCTTTTGATAGAGTCGCTAACGCCATCCCAATATAGAACCCATAAATGACGAGAGATTTCTTACCCTCCTGCTTCTCTTGAAGAAAAGGGGAATCCGCTCCATTCTCCTTCTCCCCTTTGGGGAGAGGGCAACCCCCCACATCCTCCCTCTCCCCTTGGGGGAGAGGGCAAGGGTGAGGGGGATTACCTCGATACCATTCTAAAAAACAGAGTAGAGAAAGAGTGGTGAAGAATGTGAGCGTGGCGTCAATATTGGCCCTTGTCGAGAGATAAGCAAATTCATGGCTTGTGGCAAGAATGAGCCCGGAGATAAAACCCATGCGTGAAGAATAAAGCTTTTTCCCGATAAGAAAGGTAAGCAGGACGGCAAGGGTTCCAAAAAATGCAGAAGGGAATCGAACAGCAAAGGAATTAAACCCACCCCAGAGAAAAGATGAAAAAGCGATCAGCCAAAAAAAGAGAGGGGGTTTATCGGCATACATCTGCCCGTTAAAATGCATCAGAATCCAATCTCCTCCGCTGACCATCTCTCTGGCCACCTGTGCGTAACGAGGTTCATCCGGACTCCAGAGGTCCCATTGGCTCAGGTTGACAAAAAAGAGGATAAAACAGAAAATGAGAAGAAATCCCACCTGCCCTGATGGGCGATGCAATAAACTTGACAATCTCTCCCTCACCTTTATCCCAGCCTTAAAAGCTAACCAAAGATATTTTAAATTTCCCAGACCTGTCATCCTGAACTTGTTTCAGGATCTCTTTCTTTTGAACAAAACGAGATGCCGAACCAAGTTCGGCATGACAACTTTTTATTGTTTTGATGTTATAGAAAATTCTCAGATTTTTGGTGTAAGTAGCTAACCTATATTAAACCAGTGACTGGATGATTTCAACCTAAGAATCGGATGGCTTTGGTAAGTTTGAATAGGCAGTATCCAATAATGGTTACAAAACCAACAAAGATCAGATAATAGACAATCACTGAGGTTCCGAGGATAGGAAATATGTTTGTAAAAACCCACTCCTCAAATTCGTCCTCTAATTCAAACTGTTCCTGAATCGCGATGATCTCCTCAACGAACTTATCGGATTCAACGGTAATCTTCAAGATGTGATGGAATTTACCCCATTCCGGTTGTGATGGTTTTAGATGTCCGCCGCCACCTGAAACGATCAGGTTAACCCCTTTTCTTTGCCCTCTCCAATGGCCATGGTAATCTCCGAAGAAGCATCCGGTCACCTTAAAATTCTCTAATAAAGCAAAGAACTCCTCCTCTCTTGGGATAGGGAGAGACCCTTTGATATGTTGAGCCAAACCTTTCGGTGGGTAGTGAATAAAGACAAAAATATGTTTTTTCCCTTTTCCTTTTTGCGATAGAGTATCGTGGAGGTAGTCCAAATAAAGGGCCGGCGATCTCAAATCAACTCCGCAGATGATAAACAGGCAATCGTTAAAGATGAAATCAAAATTTCTTGCCCCATAAAGAGATTCATAAATCTCCGGCGTCACCCTTCGGTCAATTCTCTTTATCTTTGAACCGCTATAATCAATATCATGATTCCCAGAAACAAGGAATACTGGGAAAGGTGGTTTGATCTCAGCGGTCATCTCTGTTAAAAAAAAGTGATGGTTCCAGATATCAGGTTTTTTGACAAAATCCCCTAAAATGACCATAAAGGAAGAACGATCTTTCTTTAATGCCATTTCGATCAACGTTTCCGCCGCCTCGCTTCCTCTCGTATCACCCACCACCAGAAAAGAGAACGGTACCCCCTCTTCTTTTAATGCGGCAACATTGGCGAGTCTGTTCCCGATCATGTGATGTGAAGGGATGCTGTTATAATCACGGCAAAATAGAATGACAACCCACCAGAGATAAGTGAGAAATAGAGAAAAAATGGACAGGATGGCCCACAAAATCCATTTGTGTTTTATTGTTATTATTAGCTGTCTCATATTAGCGGCACTCATTTTATAAAATCCCTCCGAACCTCCCTTTGCTAAAGGGAGGAATCATCCCCCTCTTTGGCAAAGAGGGGCCAGGGGAGATTTTCTAATCCATGTCAATTCAATTTTGGGCCCCTTCATAATATCCCTATGAACCTCATAATCCCTTCGATCACCTCACGTGTTTATCTGTTGGAGATAAGCACGAGATCCCAATGCCCCACTTTCATCTGCTCGATAGGATAAATTTCGATTCTCAAATCTTTTTTGAGCTGATCGAGATCTCTTTTTTGGATTACGAAATATACCCGATTTGACGATTTAAGAACCTTTTCAAACCTGCACTGATCCCATATCTCTTCGGTAAATGGCCTCCGGGTATAGTAGTAGAGCCCGGTGGGGCGGAAGAAAACGACCTTCAACTCATCTCCCTTCTCCATTCTTTTAAGAATCCTCTCCGAAAACGGTCTCATCGACCTCTGGTCATTCAGCCTTTGAGGGAGGGCATAGGAAAGGTGGAGATGAAAGAAAGTGAACGTCAGCGCAAGGCAGATGAGAGAAGCCCATCCCCTCCTTTTCATGAAGAAAAGAGTGGAGAGAAGCGAACCGGCCAATAGATAAGAAACGATGCCCAACGCTAACAAACGGTATGGTTCAATGGCAGGATAGGACCGATTCGGAATCCCCGGTAGAGCCAAAATAAAGATCATGAGAAACAGGGAGGTTAAGAAGATCAATCCGGCGAGAAGTTTCTTGGATCTCTTGTTGGAATCTAATTCGGAATCCCATAAGGCGCCTACCAGCAGTGCAGCAGCCGGATAAAGGGGAAGGATATAATTATCTTTTTTCCCTTTGGATAGGGTAAAGAATAGAAAGACTGTGATAAACCAGACCAGAAGGAATTTTTTGTCTCTACTCTTAACATCTTTCAATGCAAAAACAAAAACAGATGGTAAAAAGATGGTCCATGGAAAAAATTCCAAAGGGAAGCGAATAAAATAAAAGAAGAAGGGTTTAACGTGAAAATGCTTTCCCCCTTCGATTAGCCTTCCAAGGGTTTGTCCAAAAAGAATTTTATCTCTGTAAGCTTCGCCCCCTATCCAACAGGCCGGTATGAACCAAATCAATACGACTGCAAGGGAGATGATGAAACCGTAGAATAAATTCAAATTCCAAGTTTTCTTCGGATCTTTTTGGATAAATGAATAGAGCAGGAGAATGGAAATAGGGAGATAGGCAATCGGACCCTTGGTCAGGGTCCCCAAACCCATAAAAAAGCCGGCCATAAAATAATATTTTTGCTGCCCTTTCTCGTCTTCGTAGCCGAGATAAAAATAAAAAAGTGTAATGAGAAAGAAAAGCGTAAAAAGGGAGTCCATCATCATCCATCTTGACAACTGCGGGAATAGAAAACAGGTGGCTAAAATCAAAGCAGAGAAAAATCCTGCTCTCGCATTATAAAGTCTCTTACCGAGAAAGAAGGTGATGATCATGGTCAAAAATCCAGCTAAAGCTGAAGGAAGGCGATTAGCCAGTTCAGAATCCTCTCCCAAAAAGAAGACAGAGAAGTTGACCAGCCAGAAAAAGAGAGGAGGTTTCTCCGCATAAATCTTCCCGTTGAGGTGAGGCAAAATCCAATTCCCGCTTTCCCTCATTTCTCGGGCCACCACAGCATACCGGGTCTCATCCGGCTCCCAGAGATCCCGCCCCCCGAGATTGAATAAAAATATGAGCGCTCCTACCAGCAGCAAAATGGCAAGGAAAAGTTTCTTAGAATTTAAATCCATAGCACTTGTCATCACTGAATCTTGCCCAATATAAAGCTCGTATCCTTATGTTCAATGATCTTAACAGGGGTTATGTGGAAGCCTTCTTGAATCAAATCTTCGATCACCCTTTGAGGTGTAATGATAAGGATTTCCTTTTCCCCTCCTATTTCCCGCTTCAAATCTTTGATTCTATTCACTTGTGGAATGACGGTATCCCCATAAAAATTGATTTTCCCAAGGATATCGATATCCATCCGATAGGCGAAAAAAATATCTCTCCGGAATGGTCTTAACTCCTTTTCAATCAAAATCCCCCGAGAGCGATTCTCATTTCCCTGGACCAATTTAAATTCATATCCATGCCAAACTGTGATCGCACAAAGGAAGAGTACCCAAAAGAGGGTGGTAGATCTGTTTTTCCAAAACCCTCCCATTAATAGGGCTAATGCCGGGAAAACAGGCAATAGATATTTTGAAGCTCTGAACGGGAACAGGGTGAGAAAGAAAAATAGACCAAAGAACCACAGAATCAGAAATTTTTCGTCTTGATTCCTTTCTTTTCTCCAGTAATAAATAAAAAGGGAGGGGAGAAAAAGAGACCAGGGGGCAAAATCAATCCAGATCCTATATCCGTAAAAATAGAATGGTTCCTGGCGGGTGAGGATCTTTGTTTCTTGCCAAACCTCCAAAGCTTGATCCCATCCCACATGGGAGAGAAATGGCACAAGCCATGCACCCAAAACGAAGGTCATCACAAAATATCCTGAGAGGAAGTCCCTTCGGATAAGAAGTCTTAATTCTCTTTTCACCAAAAGGAACAATGTCATGACCGATAATGGGAGGAGCAAGCCAACGGGCCCCTTGGTTATCCCTGCCAAACCCATCGAGAGAAAGGAGAGGCCAGTTAAAAGATAATTCCTATGTCTTCCTCTCCCTTTGGAGACTGTGTCGTAATTAGTCATTCGCCCTTCGACATGCCTGTCCTGAGCGAACCGTTCATCCTTCGACAGGCTCAGGACGAACGGTGAGTCGAAGGGCTCAGGACGAACAGCTAAATGATTGATTTTTAACATGTCGTAGTCCGTTCGTGGTGAGGCTCTCGAACCATGAACGGAATTACGACACAGTCTCTTGACGGGAGAGGGTGGGGGTGAGGGTGAATCAGGGGTATCCTCATGGTACCTTAAGTAAAAAAAGTAAAGCGAAAGAAGAACCAGCACTGAAAATACCATATCCGTCCTGGCAATCCGTCCCTGCCAGAAATAGAGGTGAGAGGAAATCAAAACCCCAGCGGAGATCAAGCCATATCGTTCTCCGCCCCAGATTTTTCGGCCCCATAGATAAACCACAATTCCTCCAATCCAAGCGAAGAAGGCGGAAGGGAGCCTTGCCAGAAAAGGAGTGACAGACCCAAAGATGTTTGACGGAAGAGCGATCAACCAGAATAAGAACGGGGGTTTATGCAGATAGATTTCTCCGTTAAAACGGGGGACAACCCAGTCTCCGGATTGAATCATTTCTTTTGCAACCTCGGCATAACGGTTGTGCTTCATCATCACCAGAGTCCTTCCCCACAGATTGAAGAAGAGGATAAAAAGGCTGCCTCCGAGAAAGGTAATCAACAACCCTCGATTGAGTCCCATCAGAAATATTTCCTTTAAAAATAATTTGATCATTATAAATCAAGAAGATTAATGGCAGATTAAATGAAGATGAAGATTTCTTAAGGTTGGGATGTTTAGGATTTTTGGATGGGTAGATAAAGGGTGAAGGTTGACCCCTTATTCAACTCACTTTCGACCTCGATCCTTCCATGGTGGGCGTGTGCGATCCATTCGGCGATGCTCAGTCCTAATCCCACACCGCCGGTCTCCCTCGATCGGGACTTATCCACCCGATAGAAACGCTTGAAGATATTTTCTTGCTCTTCTCTGAGGATTCCAATTCCTGTATCCTTGATTCTGACAATCACATTTCTTTCATTTCTCTCTAAAGTTACTTGAATAGATCCCTTCGAGGTGTACTTAATGGCATTATCAATTAAATTAGTGAAAAGCTGTTGAAGGCGATTCTTATCCCCCATCATGGTCACTTCTGGAAGGGTCTCCATAATTAAATCTATATTCTTTTGCTCGGCCAGAACCTTAAAAAGGTTGGAAATATCTCTAAGCAAGAGGTCCAACCGAAGAGGGGCCATTTTCAGCTCCGCCTGGCGGGAATCGAATTTGGAAAGAAGAATCAAATCATTGATCATCCGGTTCATATTCCCAAATTGTTCTAAAAAATGGGCGAGGCCTTCTTGATACTCCTCGGGGCTTCTCCTTCCCGAAAGCAAAACCTCGGCTTCCCCTTCCAGGGCGCAAAGGGGAGTTTTCAGTTCATGGGAAGCATCCGCGATAAATTCAGTCATCCGTTTAAACGAAGCATCCAATCTGGCGATCATTCCATTGATCGTCTGGATGAGGTCATCCATCTCATCACCAGTCTCCTTTGAAATGAGTCTTTCGCTAAGATTCTCAGAGGTGATATTTTTTGCCCTGGAAACAATGTAACCAATGGGAGACAGAGATTTTCTCGCTAAAAACCATCCCCCCAATGAGCCTAAAAGGATCAGGATAGGAAAAGTGATGAGCATATTACTTTTAAAATTGGAGAGACTTTTCCTTACAAACTTGAGGTGAGTTCCCATCTGGATAATAAATCCTGGGTGGGCCTGAATGGGGAGAAAGGTGGTAATGACTCGATAGGGTTGCCTCCTTCCCGGTGGTCGAATGTTTTCCCTCAACTCCTTGCCATTTCGAACGTTGTTCCAGGTACGGTCATCTGGCACATATCCGATTTCCTCGAATTTACTTGAACTGTAAAAGTTATCCCCATTCCCCATCAGGACTCGAAAATAGATAGGGTAAAGAGTCCTCACCTCTACATGATTTTCAAAACTTTTCAATACACCCTTATCATTGGGATTCTTAGCCAAGACCTCTCCCAATTCCTTTATCTCATCCAGAATGAAACGATCGACCTCCTTAACGAGCTGATGTCTTAAGCGAAAATAGAGAAATCCACAGATGATGATGGCAGAGAGAAGGAAGGTCAGGATATACCAGAGGGTCAATTTAACATCTGTTCTCCGGAAAAAATTACCCCCGGTCTTCGAGGACATACCCAACTCCTTTAACGGTATGAAGCAACTTCGGCTGAAAATTCTTATCAATTTTATTTCTCAAATTAGAGACATGGACATCGATGACATTGGTAGAGGTATCGAAATGGTAATCAAAAATCCTTTCAGAGATCATGGTTCGTGTGATGATTTGCCCTTGATATCTTACGAAATATTCCAACAGTGCATATTCCTTGGGCGTGAGTTCGATTCTGATATGGTCACGGAAAACCCGATGTCCATCCGTTTCTAAAATGAGGTTAGCGACTTTGAATCTCGAGGGGACATCAACAACCTTGTTTTCCCTCCGAAGGACTGCCCGGATCCTCGCCAGCAATTCATGGAATGAAAACGGTTTTGTTATATAATCATCCGCACCTAAATTTAAACCCTGGACGATATCGCTTTCTTTATCTTTAGCTGTCAGAAAGATGACAGGAATCTGATTCCCTTTCTCCCTCAACTCTTTTAAAATCTCCCTCCCATCTTTTTGAGGAAGGAGGATATCGAGAAGGATGAGGTCATAAGGCTTGGAAAGTGCCAATTCTAAACCCTCCCGTCCATTATAAGCCACATCCACAGAAAAGGAATTCTCCAATAGCCCTTTCTTGACGAATCGGACAATCCCTTTATCATCTTCAACCAGCAGGATTTTCATCGCTTTCTATTTTAAAAAATGATTTTATGATTTTAATGATTCCTTACCCTTAGGAAAATTTATGAATCATATGGGTTAAATAACTCTATCATATCCATCCGATTCCCAACGCAATGGCAAGAAGCAAAAGCATTCCACCGACCATCTGCTTGATGATGGACATCGTCATCTTTTTAATCAGGCGCGTTCCGATATAGGTTCCTAAAAAGGCGGCAAGGGTGGCGGTGGTTACTAATTCCACTCCCCCTTGGGTGGATAGGGTTTCAAATCCCTTCGAGAAGATCGAAAGGCCATAGACCCCGAGACGCGACAAATCGACCAGGACGGCGCAAACAACTCCGGTGCCGATGAAGGCTTCCTTTTCAAGTCCTGCTTTCACCAGAAAAGCCGATCGTAAAGCTCCCTGATGGCCGGACAAGCCGCCAAAAAATCCGGAGAGGGCTCCGCCCAAAGGAAGGTATTTGCGGGCAAAGGCCACCTTCTCGAAATAGGGCAGAAGGTCAAATAGAGAGAAGAAGAAGATAAGAACGGCGATGACCATCTTAATGGGCGTAACCGTAAATATCTTTGAATCGATGGAATACCGGGTAACCGGGGCAAGGTCCGATAGCAAAATGAGGAGATAAGCCCCGAATAAGGCAAAGACAATCCCGGGGATCCCAAAGGACAACACCGCCCCCCTATCCGCCTTCTTGCCCAGGAGGCCAACTTTCAACAAATTATTTGCAAGATGGACAATCGCCGTAGATGCGATAGCAATTTCCAGAGGAAAGAAAATCGCAAATACGGGCATCAACAATGTCCCTAGCCCGAAACCCGAGAAAAGGGTCAGAGCAGAAATGAAAAGCGCGGCAAGTGAAACGACAATATATTCCATATATTCTCCGTTACCATATTTTCCTTTCCCTTATTTTTTCAGGGAGATGCGAGCTGAGAAGCCCGCATAAGAGGACCAGACTGAAAAT
>VGRU01000104.1 GCA_016875255.1 Deltaproteobacteria bacterium | reverse complement strand
CCGAAGGCCCGGGTGATTTCTTTCCAAGCGGGGCGATTGGGCTGAACCAGCTCCCTGGCGATCTGGTCTGCATCGATGAGGTAGGCCCCCTCCTCCTCGAATATCCTGGAGACCGTTGTCTTGCCGCTGGCCACCCCTCCCGTCACTCCAACGATGAGCATTCCTCACCTTCGGCTTTTTCTAATTCATGCCCTCATGACCGTAAACCATCCTTGACAGGCACTCGGGTTAGGGTTACGGGTACGAAGCCCGTTTCGTTCAAGTTGAACTCGTTTCACGGTGACGAAGCTCGTATCGAAGCACGAAGCTCGAAAATCGAAGCTCGACCAAAAACGAGACGAGCTCCCAGCATCGTCAATCGAGCATCGATACGAGCTTCGACAACGATAGACATTACCAAGACCTAACCGAAAACCGATACGGGCATCGTTACCTTTACCGTTAGACGAGATCCATTTTCTGTCTAAATGTCGAGACGCTGGACGAAGAGGGCGTTCTCTTCGATGAAGTGGCGGCGGTGTTCCACTTCGTCGCCCATTAAGATGCTGAAGGTCTCGTCCGCTTCGATCACATCCTCCACCCTCACCTTAAGAAGCGTCCGTTTTTCCGGATTCATCGTCGTCTCCCAGAGCTGTTCGGGATTCATCTCTCCTAGCCCCTTATATCTCTGGATGGAGAGTCCTTCCCTTCCCAGGTGGCTCAGCGATTGAAGGAGGTCTTCCATCCTCTCGACCATCACCTGCTTTCCCTTCTCCAACAGGATATAGGGCGGGGGCGCTATCTCCTGAATCTCCTGATAAACCTGAAAGAGGTTCCGGTATTCGACCGATGCGATGAGATCCCATTGGACACGGCATCGAAGGCTTTTCCCTCCGTTAGACTCCTGAACCTCAAACCCGTAAAGGTTATACTCTTCATCCCGGTAGAGATCGAAGACTTCAAACCCGATCTTTCTCAGACGCTTCTGGAGATCGGCGATCTTCCCCTTCTCTTCAAAGGTCGCTTTGCTCCGGACCTCCTGTTCCATAAGGAAGTTGAGGAGGGACCGCGGGGTGCCCTTTTTCTGGAGCCTCTGGGACAAATCGTTAAGGAGATAGATCTTTTCCAGCAATGAGGTCAGCCTCTTTTCGGGAAGCTTCTTCTTCGTCTTCTCAACGGTCACTTCGCTTTTGGCGATGGCCCGGTTCATCAGATGCCGGCTGAACTCCTCCTCGTTCTTGATATAGAGCTCGCTCTTTCCCTCCATCACCTTGAAAAGAGGAGGCTGGGCAATATAGAGAAATCCCTTCTCAATCACCTCGGGCATCTGGCGGTAGAAGAAGGTGAGGAGCAGGGTGCGGATATGCGATCCATCCACATCGGCATCGCTCATGATGATGATCCGGTGATAACGAATTCGATGAATATCGTAGTCTTCCTTCCCTATTCCTGCGCCCAGAGCGGAGATGAGGATCCGGATCTCTTCGTTGGCAAGCATCTTATCGAACCTTGCCTTCTCCACATTGAGGATCTTCCCTTTGATGGGGAGGATGGCCTGGGTGGCTCGATCCCGTCCCTGCTTGGCGGACCCGCCTGCCGAATCTCCTTCCACAATAAAGATCTCGCTCCGCTGAGGGTCTTTCTCCTGGCAGTCAGCCAGTTTTCCGGGGAGAGCATTGGACTCAAGGGATCCCTTTTGCCGGCTCAATTCCCGCGCCCTTCGGGCCGCTTCTCTTGCCCTGGCCGAATCGATCACCTTGGTGATGATCTTCTTTGCCATGGAAGGGTTCTCTTCAAAGAAACCCCCTAATTTCTCGTTGACCAGGGCCTCCACAAGCCCTTTCACTTCGCTATTTCCCAGTTTCGTCTTGGTCTGTCCTTCGAACTGAGGTTGAGGGATCTTGACGCTGATCACCCCGGCCAACCCCTCACGGGTATCATCGCCGGTGATGTTTTCTTTGGCGCCCTTGAGCAGATTGGCATTGGCGGCATACTGGTTGATCGTCCGGGTCAGGGCAGCCTTGAAGCCGACGAGGTGGGTTCCTCCCTCATGGGTATTGATGTTGTTGGCGAAGGAGAAGAGGTTCTCCGCATACCCATCGTTATACTGGAAGGCGATCTCCACATCGATCCCATTCTTCACCCCCTGGATATAGACGGGCTTCGGGTGGATGCAGTTCTTGTTCTTGTTCAGAAATTCGATGAAGGAAAGGATCCCGCCTTTGTAGAAGAAGTCGTGTCGCTTCCCGGATCGCTCGTCCTCGATGCTGATGGACAATCCTTTATTTAAAAAGGCCAGCTCCCTGAGCCTCTGGGAAAGGAGATCGAAGCTGAACTGGACCGTCTCAAAAATTTCGCCATCGGCTTTAAACCGGACCTGGGTTCCCGTATGCTTGGTCTTGCCGGTCACTTCCAGTTTTGACTTAACCTCTCCCCTCTTGTAGACCTGATGATAGACCTTCCCATCCCTCCGGATCTCGAGATCGATATATTCCGAAAGGGCATTGACCACAGAGAGCCCCACCCCGTGAAGGCCCCCGGAAATCTTATAACTCCGGTTGTCAAACTTTCCTCCGGAATGAAGCTTAGTCATGACCACTTCCACAGCCGGGCGATTCTCCTTTTCGTGGAGATCGACCGGAATGCCTCGGCCGTTATCCCGGACCGTCACGCTCTGATCGATATGGATGATCACCTCGATCTTGTCACAATGACCGGCCAGGGCCTCGTCGATGCTGTTGTCCACCAGCTCATGGACGAGATGGTGGAGGCCTTCCACGCTGGTATTGCCGATATACATGGCGGGCCTTTTACGAACGGCCGACAGCCCCTCTAAGACCTTGATCTGTTCTGCGGTATATTGTTCGGGCATCTCGCTCATTCATTCTCCTTCGTTAAATCGTCAGTGATCGATGGTCATTTGTCCTTAGCGCTTCATCATATCAACAACGGACGAAGGACCAAGCACAACGGACTTATGATTCAAATCCTCATCGGCATAATAATATAGAGTTGATGGGATGGGGTCTGGGGGGTATGCGGCCGAATGATCCCCGGGCTTCCATCATCTTTCAGTTCCATAAGAATGTCATCGGTATCAAATGCCTGGAGGGCTTCCATCATGTATCTTGCGTTGAACCCGATCTCAATCGGAGGACCATCATACTGAATATCAACCTCCTCCTTTGCATCTCCAAAATCCTGATGATAAGAAGACAGTTCCATTAAATTTTTCTTAAAGGAGAATTTGATTCCCTCGGCTCTTTCGCTCGCCATGGTAGAAACCCTTCTCAGAGACCCGTAGACCATCTCTTTCCTCATGATTAATTTCCTGTCATTATTTTTAGGAATGACCTGGTCATATTCGGGGAATTCGCCCTCAATCAGACGGATGACCATTAAAGACGTTCCCATTTTAAAGAAGGCATGAGTGTTGTCAAAACAGACCCCCATTTCCTCTGCCCTATCGTCTTTTTCCCCCACAATTTTCCTTATCTCCAGAACCCCTTTTTTGGGAATAATCATTCCTTTTTCTGCCCCTTGAATCACCTGCCCTTCCCGGTCAATCAGGGAGAGGCGGTGTCCATCCGTTGCTACCATTCGAAGGAATTCTTTTCCTCCTGCCTTCTGCTGGGTCAATAGAATTCCATTGAGATGATATCTTGACTCTTCGTTGGATGCGGCAAACACTGTCTTTTCAATCATCTCTCTGATAATTTTAGTTGAAAGGGTTGAGAATGATTTTTCCTGCCAGGCGGGAAGAGATGGAAATTCTTCGGGATCCAGTCCTGCTATATTAAAAACGGATTTGCCACACTTCAGATGAATCCAGTGATTCTCTTTTTTATGAATATGAATCATCTGTTCGGGTAATTCCTTTATAATTTCAAATAATTTTTTTGAGGAGACAGAAGCTTTTCCCTCTTCATGAACCGTTGCTTTTAACTCTTCTTGAATGCCTGTCTGTAGATCGGTTCCGGTAAGGAAGAGGGAACTCTTTTTCCATTCCATATAAATATGGGAAAGAACAGGAAGGGTTGTTTTTCTGCCTGCAATGCCTTGCATTAAACCTAATCCCTTTAGAAGCTCCTTCTTCTCAATTTCAAGGTGTGTCATCTTTTCCTCCTCTGTGCCTTCTATGTAGTATCATTTAATATAATCTATCACCGTCATCATCTATTCCTGTGGAAATGAAGAAAAAGAATGTAAGTGATAAAAAAGAATAGAGGATTGAATGTATAAATCCATAAAAAAAAGGAAAGGAATTTATACCGAATGAAGCATTTTTCTTCTTCTCCTATTTTTTAAACAATCCTTCCACTCGATTTATGACTTAATTCTACCCCTTAAATAATCTATCATTTCCTTAAAAGAAGGGTCATTGGCCATCTTCTCTTCCACTTTTTTAATGGAGTGGAGGACCGTTGAGTGGTCTTTGCCGCCGAATTTTTCTCCGATTTCAATCAGCGATGAACCTGTCAATTTTCGCGAGAGATAGATGGCGACCTGACGGGGCGCCACAAACCCCTTGTTCTTCCTTTTTACCTTAAAGTCGGAAATTTTAATATTAAAATAATTGGCGACCACCTTTTGAACGACTTCGGTGGAGATCAATTCATCCTTGGGTTTGATTATATTTTTTAAAACCTCTTTGGCCGAATTGAGGTCAATGGCTGTTTTTGAGAGGGAGGCGAAAGCCCCAATGCGGATGAGACATCCTTCCAGCATTCGGATATTGGAGTCGATTTGAGAGGCTAAAAAAAAGGCCACATCGTTCGGAAGATGAATCTTCTCATTCTCCGCTTTCTTTCTGAGAATGGCAACCTTCGTCTCAATATCCGGCGGCTGGATGTCAGCGATGAGTCCCCACTCAAAACGGGACCGGAGACGCTCCTCAAAATTAGGAATATCTTTTGGAAATTTGTCGCTCGTGACGACAATCTGTTTTCTCGCCTCATAAAGAGAGTTGAAGGTATGGAAAAATTCCGCCTGTGTTCTCTCTTTTCCGGCAATGAACTGGATGTCGTCGATCAGGAGAATGTCCATCCGTCGATATTTATTTCTGAACTCCTCCATCTTTTCAAAGCGGATCGAATTGATCATCTCATTGGTGAATTCCTCGGCCGAGGTGTAACAGATCTTCTTCGCATCGGGAATGATTCTGTGCTGAAAGATATGGTTTCCGATCGCATGGAGGAGATGAGTCTTTCCCAACCCCACGCCTCCGTAAATAAAGAGAGGATTGTAATTCTTGGCCGGCAGGTTGGCCACAGCCATACAGGCGGCATTGGCGAACTGATTGCTCGCTCCCACCACGAAGTTATCGAAGGAATATTTGGGATTAAAAGGAGCCTTAAGGGTGCGAGGAACCTGAGGGACATGATTTTCCTGAGGAGAAGACGTTGCCCCCCTTCCCTCCCCCCCTTTTCCCGCGGGGTCATTCTTGATTCTGAATTGAAGATGAAAGGACCTCTGGGTCAGATGTGTGAAGACCTCTTTCATATGGCCCAAGTAATGTTCCTGGATCCATTCCCGGAAGAAACGGTTTGGCACTTCCATCTCGACTCTGTCATTGTCCATCAATAGGAGTTGAATGGGCTTGATCCAGATATCGAAATTCTGCGGGCCAATCCTCTCTTTTAGAGTGTCGGTCACCTTAGACCAAAGATCGTCCATGGACTCAACCTTGAGAACAGCAGGCATAACACGAAGATAATTTATGGAATGGACAGACCAGACCACGAAAGAAAAACTTCTTCATTTTTAATAGGTTATCAAGCTCTTTTCACAATGTTTCCACAATTGTGGATAAATGAATTTAAAAGAGATTGAGGGGAAATGACTTGCGGATTAAACTTTTATTATCAAACCTCAATACCAATAACCCCATTTTAAAAAAAATTCAAGTATTTTTTTGACTGAAGATTACTCCTCGTTAAAAGAGTCAGAAAAGGGTCGGGAGATTCTTCTGGAAAAACCCTGAAGCGAAACCTTTATCCGTTGAACTGCGCAGGTTTGCCTGATCACATCACAATGCAACCCCTACCCCACTCACTCCTTCTCGGCCAGCTTGGCCACAGCCACAACCCGTTCCCCTTCCTCGATCGTGATCAGCCTAACCCCCTGTGTGCTCCTTCCCTGGACCGGGATATCGGCGGCTCTCAAACGGATGATCTTTCCCTTATTCGAGATGATCATCAATTCGTCCTCATCCATGATGGACTTTACGCCCACCACATCGCCTGTCTTCTTCGTCCTCTTCACGGTAAAGATGCCCGATCCTCCCCTGTTCTGGGTCCGGTATTCCGATGCCTGAGACCTCTTCCCGTAACCGTGTTCTGTGACCGTCAACAGGGGGGTATGTGGAAGGACGACCTCCATGCCCACGACCTCATCCCCTTTCGAGAGGCGGATCCCACGGATGCCACGGGCGGTGCGGCCCATCTCCCTGATCTGATTTTCGGAGAAATGGATGGCCTTCCCCATCTTCGTCCCGATGAAAAGGTAGCGCTCGCCATCAGTCAATTTTGTGGAGATGAGTTCATCCCCTTCATCGAGGCCGAGAGCGATGATGCCCCCTGCCCTGGGGTTACTGTAGGCTTCGAGTGCGGTCTTCTTGATCGTCCCCTTTTTCGTGATGAAGGTGATGAACTTACCGGGTGAAAAATCTTTGAGGGAGAGAATGGCGGTCACCTTCTCCTCGGGGCTGAGATTGAGGAGGTTGATGATGGCCTTTCCACGGGTGATGCGTCCGGCCTGAGGGACCTCATGGACCTTCTTCCAGAAGATCTTTCCGGCGTCGGTGAAGAAAAGGAGGTAGTCATGGGTGGATGCGATGAAGAGATCTTCGACAAAATCCTCCTCCTTCACGTTGATCCCCATCTTCCCCTTCCCGCCGCGATGCTGACTCCGGTAGAGGCTAATGGGATTTCTCTTGATATATCCCGTATGGGTGATCGTCACGACCATATCCTCTTCAGCGATGAGGTCTTCGATCTTAATCTCCGGAGCGACGTCCACGATTTCAGTATGTCTCTCGTCTCCATAAGCGTCCCGGATCGAAACGAGTTCCTCCTTGATCACGTTCAGCATCAACCGCTCACTGGCGAGAATGTCCTTGAGGCGGTTGATCAGTTTGATCGTCTCCTCATACTCTTCGACGATCTTCCGCTGTTCCAGATTGGTGAGGCGCTGGAGCCTCATCTCGAGAATGGCCTGGGCCTGCTCTTCGGAGAGGTCAAACCGATCCATCAACCTCTCCCTGGCCTCCTTGGGAGTCTTGGAAGCCTTGATCGTGGCGATGATGGCGTCGATCTGGTCGATCGCCTTTTTGAGGCCTTCAAGAATATGAGCCCTTGCCTCCGCCTTCTTCAACTCGAAGAGCGACCTTCGGGTCACCACCTCTCTCCGGTGCTGGAGGAAGAGATGAAGCATCTCTTTAAGGGGGAGGAGCTTCGGCTGATTCTGATGGATGGCAAGGAGGATGATGCCAAAAGAAGTCTGCATCTGTGTATGCTTATAGAGCTGGTTGAGGATGACCTCAGGGACCTCATTGCGTTTCAGTTCGATGACCACCCTCATGCCCTCGCGGTCCGATTCATCCCGAACAGCGGAGATGCCTTCGATCACCTTCTCCTGAGCCAGCTCTGCGATCTTCTCGATCAGTTTCGCCTTATTCGTTTGATAGGGTAGTTCGGTGACGACGATGCTCTCCCTCTCCCCCTTTCTGTCCCTCTCGATGATGGCCCTGGCCCGAAGTTGGATGACGCCCTTCCCTGTCTCATAGGCTGACCGGATGCCTTCCTGGCCGTAGATAAAACCGCCGGTGGGGAAGTCCGGCCCGGGGATGTGCGACATCAACTCGCCGGAAGAGATGTCCGGGTTGTCGATGAGGGCGATCAGTCCGTTAATCGTTTCGGTCAGATTATGGGGAGGAATATTGGTGGCCATTCCCACTGCGATACCGGAAGAGCCGTTCACAAGGAGATTTGGGAATTTGGAAGGAAGGACAGAGGGTTCGAACAGGGATTCATCGTAATTCGGAACAACATCGACAGTCTCCTTGTCAATGTCGGCCAACAGTTCACCCGCTAATTTGGCCATGCGGATTTCGGTATAACGCATGGCTGCCGGAGGATCGCCGTCAACCGAGCCGAAGTTTCCCTGTCCATCGATCAGGGTATAACGGAGCGAGAAGTCCTGCGCCATCCGGACAATGGAGTCATAAACAGCCATATCTCCGTGAGGATGGTATTTTCCGATCACATCGCCGACGATTCGTGCCGACTTCTTGTAGGGCTTATCCCAGTCGTTATTCAATTCGTTCATCGAGTAAAGGATGCGCCGGTGGACGGGCTTGAGGCCGTCCCGGACATCCGGAAGGGCCCTGCCGATGATGACGCTCATCGCATAGTCCATATAGGACTTCTTCATCTCGTCTTCGATATTGACGGGGATGGCTAACTGATATTCGTTCATGGTCGCCTCAGAAATAATCAACGCATTTTATTGAAAAACTTAATATAATTGGACCTCATCTGTCAACAGAAATTCGAACCGGTCTTGACAATTGGGAAGAAATATGGTTTACTCAAAAAGTTTAATCATTTCAAAAAACAAGGCACGTTAACGAAGAGGGATTCTATGAAGAGAACCTACCAGCCAAGCACGATCAGACGAAAGAGAACCCATGGCTTTTTAGAGAGGATGTCCACCCGAAGCGGCCGCAATGTCCTGAAGCGAAGGAGAGCCAAGGGGAGGAAAAGGCTGACCGTTTAGTGAAGGGATCGTTCAGGTTCACTCAAAAGGAGAGGATTGCCCTTCCACAGGATTTTAGAAGGGTGATGAAGTCAGGAAGGAGGCTCATCTCAAAGCATTACATCCTCTTTCTTCAGGAGAACGAGAGAGGATTTCATCGATTAGGCATCGTCGTAAAAAAAGAGGTCGGTCCGGCAAGCATCCGCAATAGAATGAAACGGCATCTCCGTGAGTTCTTCCGCCTGAACAAACAACAGATCAAAGGGTCGTTTGATATGATCATCCTGATAAAGAAGGGCAGCCTTCCCGAATATTACAGGGAGACCGAGGAAGAATTAAGAAGGGTCCTGGCATGATGGAAAAAAGGGTTGTTAAAATTCTAAGGGGAGTGTTATTGACCCTGATTCGTATCTATCAGCACACCTTCTCGCTCACCTTGGGCCCCTGCTGCCGTTTTTATCCTTCCTGCTCCTCTTATGCCTTTGAGTCGATCGAACGTTTCGGAATAGCAGAAGGGGCACGGCTTTCTTTTAAGAGGCTGATCAGGTGCCACCCTTTCAATCCCGGAGGTTATGATCCTGTGTCTGAAATCAACCCGTTCGACTCCCCGGTCTTGAAGCACAGGGACGCTCAGGGTTGATACTGAGCAGAGTCTTTACCAGGTTTAAAAAACGGGACTTGGCTCAGTCGAATGTATCAATAAAAATCCATAGGAAGGAAGATCAGTAAAATCAATGATGGATAAAAGAGCTTTATTGGCGATTGTATTGACATTTTTAGTCATTTTCTTCTGGGGGACCATCCAGTCCAAGTTTTTCCCCCAACCCCCTCCCGCGGACCAACCCCCAAAAGAGGTCAAAAAAGAGGAAGTTGTCCCTGCGGAGAAGAGGGAGGTTAAACCTCTAAAAGAGGAGAGGCCCATCTCCAAACCCAGAGTTGTTATTAAAAAAGAGATTTCGGTTGAAACGAAGAACTATACGGCAATATTTACCAATGAAGACGCGAGGTTGAAACATTTTAGGCTGAAACAATATGAGGACAGGGTAGAAGAATCCTCTCTCACCATAAAACTGACCCAGTTCTTCAAAAACCTCTTCGGCGGAAAAATTGAAGAGCCGAAAAAACCAAAACCCCTAGACCTTGTGAATACAAATGAAGAGGAAGGACTCCCCCTGGGGCTTATCTTTCAACCATCCCCTGACAGTGGAGGATGGGAGATTGACAAGGAGAAGCTCCAGGTCTTAAAGGAGGGAGAAAAAGGAGAGATCGTTTTTTCAAAAAACTTAAATAATGGCTTGAAATTATTAAAGAAATATAGATTTGCTTCGGAAAATAATGTCATCGATATTGAGGTGGAAACACAGAATACCACAGCAAACGAAATCTCTACCCAGCTTGGTTTGGAATGGACCGGAAAGGTTGAGCTGGAAAAATTTGCAGACAATGAGAATAAAGATTTTGGCTTGAAATATGCCTTTATGAAGGACCAGAAGGTAGAAAGAAAGGATCTCGGAGGTGTAGGCGCTGCGGGGTGCACGCCTGGCTGTGGATCACCCAAGAAGACATTGGAACCTTTCGAATCGTCGGATCAGGGAGCCATCGGATGGTATGCCTTCGAAGGAGAATATTTCACGGCCCTTCTTGTCCCACCCTCCTCGGAAAAGAATATCCTCCTCAATGTAAAAGGTAATGATAAGAATATGTTAAAGGCTCAATTAGGCGCTCCGCCTGTCTCTGTGCCACCCAAAGGGAGCATCAGAACAACTTACAGGATCTATCTGGGCCCCAAAGTGATAGATCCACTGAAGGAACTGGGCGTGGGGGCAGAGGGTTTGATCGACTTCGGCTTTTTTACAATTGTGGCAAAACCCCTTCTCTGGTTCCTCAAGATAACCCACACCGTCACGAAAAATTTCGGAATCGATATCATCATCCTGAGCATTTTAATTAAAATAATATTCCTTCCATTGACCCAGATCAGTATGAAGTCGATGAAAGAGATGCAGAAGGTCCAGCCGGAGATGAGCCGGCTCAAGGAGCAGTTCAAGAATGATAAGGCAAGGCTTCAACAAGAGACAATGCTCCTCTACAAGAGGCGTAAGATAAACCCGATGAGCGGGTGCCTCCCCATGTTGGTTCAAATACCGGTCTTCATTGCCCTCTATAACGCCCTTCAGAATTCGATTGAGATGAGGCATGCCCCCTTCATCCTCTGGATTATGGACCTCTCTGCAAAAGACCCCATCTATGTCACCCCAATTATCATGGGCGCCACCATGGTCCTTCAACAGAAGATGACCCCCACGGCCGCCGATCCGGCTCAGGCAAGAATTTTCATGCTGATGCCAATCATGTTCACCTTTCTCTTCCTAAATTTTCCCTCCGGTTTGGTCCTATACTGGATGGTCACCAATGTCTTATCGATTGCGCATCAATATTATATGAATAAGCAATGATGAGGTTAACCAGTTGAAAGAAGAAGGGATCGATACGGTTAGACAGATGATGGAACGACTGCTTGAGGTTATGGGAATGAAAACAGAGGTAGAAGCCTCCGAGAGAGGAGAAGACCTCTATCTTAATATCACGGGCGACAGGGAAGGCGTCCTGATTGGAAAACATGGCCGTACGCTTGATTCTCTTCAATTTCTTTTTAACCGGATGGTGAATAAACAGCTAAAAGAAGGGGTAAAGATCTATATCGATGTGAACGGCTATAAAGCGAAAAGGACTGATTCATTAACGAAAATGGCCGACCGCCTGGGAGAGAAGGTAAAAAGAGATGGAAAGTCTCTTACGATCGGCCCCTTAAATTCCCATGACCGCAGAATCATTCATTTGGCTCTAAAAGAAGACCCTACCCTGGATACGGAAAGCCTTGGGGAAGGGGAGATGAAGAGAATCAGGATCATCCCCAAGAGTCAGACCCCTTGAACAAGATTACCACAAATTTT
>VGRU01000103.1 GCA_016875255.1 Deltaproteobacteria bacterium | reverse complement strand
CCAGAGCGATCTCCCCACCGTTGAGGATGTATCCCCGGTTGGCAATCGAAAGCGCCTTCTTCAAATTCTGTTCAACCACAAAGATGGGAATCCCGATCGTGCTTACCCGTTGAATGATATGAAAGACCTCATCGACAAGCTTAGGGGACAGGCCCATGGAGGGTTCATCCATAATGATCATCTTGGGTTTCGCCATCAGGGCCCGACCGATGGCGAGCATCTGTTGCTCTCCCCCGCTCAGGGTACTCCCATCCTGCTTCAACCGTTCCTTCAGCCTCGGAAATAACTCAAAAACTCTTTCCAGCTCCTCTTCGATGCGATAGTTTGGATTTCGGCGGTGAATGAAGGCACCCATCTCTAAGTTTTCCATGACGGAGAGACGGGCGAAGATCCTCCTTGCCTCGGGAACAGGTGAAATTCCTTTCCGGATGATCGAATGGGTGTAAAAACCATTGATCCGTTCTCCCATGAATTCAACCGTACCGGAGGTCGGTTTGACGATTCCCAAAATTGTCTTCATGGTCGTTGATTTTCCGGAAGCATTTCCTCCGAGGAGACAGACAACTTCCTTTTCTCCCACTTCGATCGTCACATCTTTCAGAACCCGGAGAGGGCCGTAATGGGTCGTCACGTCGGTCAGTTTCAGCATCACCTTATTCATACCGGATCACGTCCCCCCTGTTCATTCCAGATCATGCAACCGCTAAAAATGGATCCAATGAGTTGGGAAAATACTTCGGTATCTCCCATAAATTCATCTTTCTGTCAAGAGAAACACTATTGAAAATTCTGGGTCTTCTCCCAAATGAGTGGGTAAAAAATCAGCAAAAATATAATAAACCCATCTCTGGGAGCGGATTTTCTGTTTGAAAGCTTTTGGGAAAATGTGATATGAATCGGACATGTGCAAAAGACGAACTCTCTCCGATTTATATCGCTTCCCTGGTTGTAAGCCAAAGAGGACCGTTCACGGCATCTTTGGTGATCCCCATGCCCGAGTCATCAGACTCTTGCGGCGGGGAAAAAAACTGTTTGTGGCGTCTGCGGTACGTCTCGGCCGGCCTTCTATGACCGCAAGGCCCGTTTGGTTCGTGATCTCTCCTGCGGAGCGGCCAGAGTATACCTCGAACTAGACATCCGGCGCGTCGAGTGTCGGAGGTGCGGCACCGTGAAACGGGAGAAGATGGCGTTTCTGGCCGACAGCCCGTTTTATACCAAGCGCTTCGCCTATTACGTCGGCAGGCGGTGCGAAGCCGCAACGGTCAAAGATATTGCAAAAGAACTCCGTCTCGACTGGAAGACAGTCAAGGAACTCGAAAAGCAGTACATGCGGGAGAAACTCCGCCGTGCCGGTAATCCCAGGCCCAAGACCATCGGCATTGACGAGATCTCCATCCGTAAGGGCCACAGTTACCGGATCGTCGTCAGCGATCTGGAGAGGAGACGGCCCATCTGGTTCGGGGGGACCGACCGTTCGGAGGAGAGCCTGAAGCTCTTCTATGAATGGCTCGGACCCACGAAAACCAAAGGGATACGGCTTGCGCTCATGGACATGTGGAAACCCTTTGAAAACGCTACGCGGGAGCACGCCCCTCAGACTGCCATCCTTTACGATAAGTTCCATATCCTGAGGCACTTAAACGAAGCCATGGATAAGATTCGCAAGAGCGAATATGCTCGGCTCACCGGTGATGATCGCAAATTCATCAAGGGCCAGAAATACACCCTTCTCTCCCACCGTGAGAATCTTTCGACGGATGGGAGAAAAGCTTTGAAAACACTGTTGGCGGCCAACAAACGGCTCAACACGGCTTATGTGCTCAAAGAGCAGTTCGGCCAGTTATGGGACTATCAGTCAGAGACCTGGGCCAGGAAGTTCTTCAACAACTGGAAGGCCTCTTTAAAATGGCAACGGCTCAAACCGTATGAGAAGTTCGCCGAGATGATCGAGCGCCACTGGGATGGGATCGCCATCTTCTGCAAACCGGAAAACAAAGTATCCCTCGGTTTCGTCGAGGGTCTGAATAACAAGATCAGAGTCATTCAGCGCCGGGCATATGGGCTTCGGGACGAAGAGTATATTCGCCTCAAAGTGCTTACGTGTATGTTGCCCCCGCTATAAAAAGGCTCAAAATCACCCACTCATTTGGGAGAAGACCCAAAATTCTATTGCTCCCTTCCCAAGTAAGCCTCGATGACCTTTGGATGATTTCTGACTTCGTTAAACGTCCCCTCCACGATCTTCTCTCCGTAGTCCAGAGCAATGACCCGTTCACATAAACGCTTCATGACATTCATATCATGTTCGATGATGAGGATGGTTGTACCTTTCTTGTTGATCCCGAGGATATTCTCGACCAGCTGTATCGATTCAGCAGGATTCATCCCTGCCGTGGGTTCATCCAGGAGGAGGAGTTTAGGGTTAGAGGTCAAGGCTCTGGCAATTTCCAGGCGTCGCCGATTGGCATAGGAAAGGGTCCACGCAGGTTGATCCTCCATGCTGAGCAGGCGATCTCCGAAAATCGCCATCACTTCACGAGCCCGGGATCGGAGTTCCTCCCTTTCTCTGCGAACCCAGGAGAGATTCAATAGGGCCGAAAGGATTCCTCCTCTTGTGCGACAGTGTCCTCCGAGGATCACATTTTCTAACACGGACAGGTTGTTGAATGGCCGCTGGTTCTGAAAGGTTCTGGAAATGCCCATTCCGATAATTCTATGAGTTTTTTCAGTTAAAAGGTTCCTATCGAGCGCATTGAAATAAATCTCTCCTCCATCCGCCGGGACCATCCCCGTGAGGACGTTGAAGAAGGTGGTCTTTCCCGAGCCATTCGGTCCGATGATTCCCACGATCTCTCCGGGAGTTACCTGAAGATCAAGACCGTTGAGGGCGGTCAATCCGCCAAACCTCTTTGTCAAAGACCGGACCGTGAGCAGTATCATTTCCTCAAGCCTTGTAGGTCTGTTCGTATAATTTCTTTCCGAGTAATCCTTCGGGTTTGAAGATCATCATCAAGACCATGAATGCCCCAAGGGCTACCATCCTATATTCACTGGCCGCCCTGAAAATTTCAGGAGCAGCAATCATGATGATCGCTCCAATGATCGTTCCAGGAATACTTCCCAGCCCGCCGAGGATAGGGATTGTAATGATAATGACCGATTCCAGAATAGTAAAACTATTGGGGCTGACGAAGGTTTGGAACACGGCAAAAAAGCTACCGGCTAAAGCTCCCAGAGCGGCTGAAAATCCAAATGCAAGGGTCTTGTAATAAACCAGGTTGATCCCCATCACAGCGGCTACATCCTCATCCTCCCGTATAGCCATCCAGGCTAAACCGACCCTCGAATTCCGTACCCTGACACAGGCATAAATCGTTAAAAAGACAAAGAATAAAATTAAATAGTAGTAGGTAGGGTAGCTGTCGATCACGATCTTCCAGTCCCAAAAACCAATCGTTGGTGCCGGAATACCTGGAATTCCTCTCGGGCCTTTGGTCAGTCCCATCCAGTTATTGGCTACGATGTAAACAATCTGTCCAAAGCCAAGGGTGACCATGGCTAAGTAATCATCCCTTACCCTCAGAGTAGGAAACCCAAGAACAATGCCGAAGAGAATCCCTAAGACCATTCCTATAGGAATAGTGAGCCAGAAAGACACACCATGATTGACCATCAAGATAGCTGTCGTATAGGCGCCGATGGCATAGAAGGCTGCATGGCCAATGTTGAGTAGTCCGGTAAAACCCATGACCACATTCAATCCCAAGGCCAGGACGATGTAAAGCCCTATGTAAATGATGACCCGCATCGCGTAGTTGCTATGGACGATAAAAGGAATCAATAGACAGAAGATGATGATCAGGACCTTTGTATACCATTTCGAGAAGCCAAAGAGCTCGGCCACCTTTATGAGCGGGCTTTTAAGGGGGGAGACTGCATTAGGTTGAGAGCCTCCCTTGTGGTCATCTAACCTTAATTGGTTTTTCATATTTCCCTTCGCCGAGTAGACCTTGTGGTCTAAAAATAAGAACAAGAATAAGCAAACCAAAAGCAAAGGCATCCCGATACATCGAGGAGACATAACCCGTTCCGGTTCCTTCTAGGAACCCCAGCAGAAGCCCTCCTAACATGGCCCCATAAATGTTACCAATTCCTCCTAAGACCGCAGCAGCAAAAGCCTTCATTCCGGCATTAAAACCCATGATCGGGTCAATACTGTTATAGTTGATGGCATACAAAATACCGGCCACTGCTCCTAATGCCGAGCCGATCACAAAGGTCAAAGTAATGACGCTATTAACATTGATGCCCATCATCTCTGCGGCTTCTCGGTCTGCGGCTGCTGCCCGCATGGCCTTGCCAAGGTAGGTTTTCTGGATGAAGATGGCCAGCGCCACCATCAGGACAAAGGATGTCAGTAGGATGAAAATTTTCTTAACCGGAATGATCACGTTTCCTATAAGGATAGGGGGATAGGGAAAATCGACCTCGAAGATTTGAAATTCTGCTCCCCAGATGATCCGGGCCATGTTCTGGAGGAAGATCGACATGCCCAAGACACTGATCAAAATGGCAAAACGCGGGGCCTTTCGAAGGGGGCGGTAGGCGATGCGTTCTATGCCTACTCCCAGGATAGAGGCCAGCATAATTCCAATCAAAGAGGCAAGGGGAAACGGGATGGAGAGGGCAGTCATGAACCACCAGGTGAAAAAGGCGCCAAACATGAAGATTTCACCATGGGCGAAATTGATAAGCTTGACGATGCCATAGACCATGGTGTAGCCAATGGCCATCAAGGCATACAGGGCGCCCAGATTAATCCAGTTGACGAATTGCTGCCAGAACAAAGACAAAACCTCCAGGTATCAGAAACTTAACTGCCGGATATCATAGCTTTATTGTTTATTTGAGTCGATCCCCTTCTTAGTTGAAATTTTGGAGTGGCTCCTGTAAAAATGACCTCACCATTTGCCCTACAACTCATTTTCTAAGCTCCGCCCATATCCCAGTATCTCCTCGAAGCTGCCTCCTTCGTTAGCTCTTGTTCGATTTTCTGCTTTTCAATCTCTCTCTGGAGAGTGATTCTCTCTGTTGCAAAATTTGTCTCTTCGAAATTTTAGTGGGAGAGTTCTCTAATCATACTTCTCCTCATAAGCCCGTTCAATCTTCGGCACCTCTTTTCTTTTTCAGAACCTACCAGCTTCAATTCCAGATGCACCCCCAATGATCGGTTGCCCATCTGGAGTAGTATCATAATGACCCTCCTGTACTTTCGCCTTGCCGGCAACTTTAATGTACTCCGGATGACCGATATCATCCGTGCCAAGGATCTGGGCATCCAAACCCAACTCCTTCGATTGCCTTGTGATCAATGCTCCTTCTCTATAATGTCCGGCAATGAAAAGGGCATCATCCCTCAGGCCCTTTATCTTTGTAAGCTGGACTGAAAAATCGGTATCCTTGGGCAGATAGGCCTCGGAGGCAACGACCGCACTCTCAGGAACGCCCAACTCTTTCAACCCTTTGATAAAAACTTCACTGAGGCCCCGGCCACAAAGACCATGCAATCGATTAACCTGTCAAAAAAGTCCCAGTCCCCTTTCTTCAAAAGCATAGAGATCGCTCCGTTACATCCCCTTGAACCAGGTGGCAAGGGATGGAAAGAAGAAGATCAAAGCCACTCCCATTAAGTTGAGCACGCAGTAGGGCCAGGCTGCCTTATAAATATCTTTGATCGTGATCTCCGGAGGGCTTGCCGCTTTCATCACGAAGAGTGCCAACCCAAACGGAGGGCTCAATTGTCCGATAGAGAGGCAAATGAGGATCAGGATGCAGACCCATACCGGATCCAATCCAAGGTTTTTAACGATGGGCATAAAAATCGGAAGGGTGATCATCATGATCGAAACTTGTTCAAGAAAGCATCCGAGGAGGACTACGACGGCCAGCATAATGGTGAGAATCCAGAGCGGATGGACCGCTGCTCCCAGCACCAGATCGAGCATCCCGCGGCTGGCCCCGGAAAAAGCCAAAATCTGGCTGAAAGCGGCTGAGGCCGCAATAATGGTGAGGATCATCACGGTCACCTGGAGTGAACCGAGGATCGCTTTCTGGATCACCTGAAAGTTTAATCTCCCATAAATGCCTGTCAGGATGAAAGCGGTGAGGCTGGCCAGAGCGGCAGCTTCGGTGGGTGTGGCGACACCGAGCATCATGAGTCCAAGGGCCACAAAGATGACAATCCCGAGAGGCAATAGATCGCGCAGACCAGAAAAGATCTTCTCCTTCATAGGGATGTCACCCACTTCATATTTCGGAGCCAGGGATGGATTGAGCCGGCACCGGATCATTACAAATCCCATATAGATCCCCAACAGAAGGTACCCAGGGATAATAGCGTTGATCAGTAATCGCCCTATCGAAACCTCGGCAATGGTGCCCAACAGAACCGTAAGGGCGCTCGGAGGAATGATCATATCCAAGGCCCCGGAAGCCATGATGGGTCCGAGGATCATCTCTTTATGGTAGCGGCGACGCATCATCTCCGGAACCATCAGCGAGGCAAGCACAGCCGTGCTGGCTACCGTGGCTCCGCTCAGAGCGCCGAAAAGTCCGCCGATGAGAAAGGTGACAATGCTCAGACGGCCCGGGATAGCCCCCACCCACTTGGAGAAGGCATCGAGGGCTTTTGAAACCAGGCCGGCATGGTAGAGCACTTCGCCCATGAGGATAAAAAAGGGGATGGCAGTGAGACTAAACTTGGTGAGGGAGTCGAAGATACTGACCGTCAATTGAGTAAGGCCGTTTACACCGCCCATGAGCAGGTAAACAGCGCCTGAAGTGACAAGAAGAAAGGAGAAGGCCACCGGAAGCCCTAAAAACATCAGGGTGAGCAGGCTGCTGAATAATAGCAGAAGGATCAACCACCATTCCATTGTTCTATCTAACTCCCCTGCGTCAAACCCTCATCCTTTTTAAACCCGATCCTTCCGAAACGGATGGTTCGAAGAATAAACTCCACCATTAATAGAAATCCGCCAACCGGTATGATGGCCATGAGCAGGAATTGAGGGGTATTCAGGATGCCCATAGGTGTAACGCCTCTCCTGAAATAATCGAGCGTCACCAGGGCGCCCTTCCAGGCGAGAATAAAACCGACCACTGCTCCACCGATGGAGGTTAAGGATTTGAAGACCGCTTTCGTCTTCGGACTTAAATGGCTGGTGAAGAGGTCAATCTCCACATGGCCGTCTCGCCTCAGCAGCCACGCCGTTCCGAGAAAGGTGATATAGAGCATCAGGTAGCTGCTGATTTCAACGATCCAGGCAACGGGTCGGTTCAGGAAATATCTCACCATCACGGAGTAGGAAATGGCCAACATCAAAAAGATGACCATCATCGCCGCGATGATCGCCATCATCCGATGGATGATGACCAGGTAACGATCCAGCCAACCCTTCTCTTCCATCATCGTCTGTGCCTGAAATAGAGATTGGGCGATTCTTGAGAGCCGCCCTTCCGTAACGCAAGGGAAACTAAAGCAAACGTAATTGATTCATTGTCATTGCCAAATGCAAGATTCCGAAACAGGTTCGGAATGACACACCTCTATGTCATACTTCAATGTTGAAGTATCTCATTTAATGCGTTTAATGCGTTTGAATTATTTAGTGTCTGTTTATAAATTGTCCCCTCAATCAGAATCCTCATTCCGGCAAAGCCGGAATCCAAGGTTCCCGGTGAAAACCGGGACCAGGTCTTAGAGATGGTTCCCGAATTTCGTCAGGACGACGTATGGATGCCGGATCAAGTCCGGCATGACGGAAAATGCTGTTTATGGAACGGACACTATTTACTTTAAAAGGTCCCTCAGTTGAGCCCCCAACTGAGCGTCTTTCTTCAACACCTCTTTCCAGGAAGCCTCGTAGGCCGTTTGTAAATATTTTTCTCCCTCTTCTCCAGAAAGTTTCACCTCTTGTATTCCTTTTTGCTTGATCTTATCCCGATCCTCGCTGATCAACTTACGAAAGTGATCATAAGCTTCCCGTTCAACTTCCTGGATGGAAAGATTCAATACATCCTGTAAATCCTTTGGCAACTTATTCCAGGCGTTGATGTGAATCAGAGCAATGACATCCACCTGATAGAAGGCCTTTTCAATAACGAATTTGGTCACTTCATCCCATCCAAAATCCGAAATACCGAGGGAGGGCCAACCATAACCCTGAACCATCTTTCTCTGGAGGGCATTAAAAACTTCACCCGGATCCGTCGTGACAGGGGCCGCTCCAAGGGCCTCGGCAAAAGCCTTATAGGCAGGGGTGACTCGAATGGTCATTCCCTTGAAATCACTCATGCTCTTAACGGGAACGGTCGTATAGAGATTGTAGGTCAAACCCGGGGTTCCCTTTCCAAGAAAGTATGCATTCAATTTGCCCTGATATGCTTTCTGATAAAAATCAAAGACCCCTTTCTTTCTCTCATCCCAGGGAGTAACTTTTGAAAGCTTCGCTCCTTCAGCCACCGCCAGTTGAGCCACATTGAAGGTATGGGCGGTCCAGGCCAGGTCGACCACGCCATTTCGAATCGCCTCCACTAACTGGAAGGTGGGAATCGCTTCAGGACCTCCACCCCAGGTGATCTCAAGTCTCCCTTTCGACCCCTCTTTCACCTTCTTCTGGAGCATCCAGAGGGCGTTATTCATCCTGTTGTTCTGTGGAAAGGCACTCACCGCCTTCAGAGTCACAGCTTTCTCTTGTGCCAAAACAGGATAAGGGAATAAACTGAATAAGAAAAAGATGGAAACTAGAAAAAATACCCAATTCTTACCAAAAGATTTTTTTACTGACATCTCTCCGAACATCTTGATTCCTCCTCTTATTTTAGAATGTTAAAAGCTCTGAGCCTCTCATACCTTTCTTCCAAGAATTTTTTAATCTCTTTCACCTCCTTTCCCGATAGGTGACTATATTCCCCGATCCCTTGAAGATATTTCTCAACAGGTTTTGGATTCTCAATGGGATGGCTGAATCGAAATTAACCCCTATCAGACTCCCAGAGTTGAACAAGTTCGTATCCACGGCCGACTCAGTTCAATCGTATTTTGGCACGAAAATCGCTCGCCTGTGGAACAGGGAGAGAAGAAATGAATGTAGGTCACCTTTTCACCCTCCCTACAGTTGATAAATTGCTGTCGAAACAAAGACAAAGCCTCATCAAGTTTTTTAAAAGTTCTCTGGAAATTCTCTCTCCATAGAGAACTTGGGGGGGAGAGGATTTTCGTCGAGGCATACCCCACGGCAAATCATGATAAAGCTTTCAGAAGCTCCATCTTCTCGTCTGTTGACTTCTGAATATGGGCAATTTCTTCTTCGTTGAGATGACGAAATTTTCCAACCATCGAGAGATACCGTTCGATGGGGAGAGGATGTTCAGGCTCATAGGTGAAGCTAATCTTTCTCCTTTCCTTCTCAAATTCCCAGAGAGGGAAATAATTGGTCTCCACGGCCATCCGCTGAACCTCGACGGTCATAGGGGTATCGAAACGCCACCCGCTTACGCAGGGTGAGAACACATGAAGATAGGCCATCCCCTTCTTGGACGATTCGATGGCATGGTCCAGCTTTTTATAGAAATCGTCCAGATAACCAATCGCAGCGGTAGCCACATATTCGCAACGGTGCATCACCATGATAAGGGGCATGTACTTTTGGTCACTCGTCTTGCCACGCAACAGATTCCCCACAGGAGTCGTGGAGGTCCAGGCCCCAAAGGGGGTCGTGCCCGACCTCTGCGTTCCCGTGTTCATGTACCCCTCGTTATCAATGCACACAAAAATCATCTGTTCCCCACGCTCCGCCGCCCCTGAGAGCGATTGAAATCCGACATCCGCCGTCCCCCCGTCTCCGGCCAGTGCGAGCATAGTGACATCCCGACCGATGCGGTTGTAATACCGCCTAATTCCCGCAAGCATCGATGCCGTATTCGTCAGCAAAGGATGAAAAACAGGAATTTTTGTGGTAGTCAGTTTGTTCACGCCCACTGAGCCAGTGCCCGGAACACACCCGGGCGGCGTGGCCAGAACCGTATTCGGACCGACCCGTCTTAGAATATGGCGAATCAAGATTTCCGTATTGCAACCCTGACAACAGGAGTTGGCAACAAAAAGATCTTCCAGATCCCCTACCCTGTTGAAGATCTTACTTTCCTGTCTCAGTACGAGCGCTTTCGGTTTACAGACCTTTATGCAGGCTGGATCGCCTTTGCACTGATCACATTTTGCCACATGGCCCTCCACTGGATCGAAGAAAATCCCTCCGTATGGGCAGGCCAGCGTGCAGAGGAGACAATTGACGCAATTCTCCTGATTCCATTCAACGATCCCTGTTTCCGGGTTCTTTGTAAGCGCTTTGGACGGACAGCATGAGACGCAGCTCGGATCCCCGCATTGCAAACAGATCGTGGGAGCAAAGAAAGATTCCTTGAGATCCTTGATCGGTTTGATTCTCGATTGGAGGGGATCTTTTATCCCTTTTGCCTGAAGACAGGCAGGAACGCAGTCCCCACAGCCATCACATAGCCCCGGAATGACGGCGATTGTCTTATACGCCTTTCCCAATTTACTCCTCCCGTATCTCTCTGGTGCTTCGTAGGATCAGCGCCAAAGTTTCCACATCAACCGTCGGCTCATATTGAACGGATTGCTGACAAACTCAGCGAAGTCTTCTGCCAGATCCACCCTTCCCTTGATCAGATTCATGATGATCCCGGGATCGAGATTAGAATTAATGGCACTCATCCCCAACAAGACATTCCCTTGAAAAACGATCTTCTCATATAGGTTTTCCGAGGGCAGGACCGTCTTTTCGATCCGATAGGTTCCCGCCTCCTCGGAATCGTTCATCCCGATCGAGAAGGCGCGGTGGCCAAAAAAGTTGAAGGTGTTCATTGAAATCCCGCCCACATAATCTGAATCGAGTCTTCCTCCGGACATATCCGCCCCTGCGATCTTCCCTTGAAGGACCGCATCGGGAAGAATGGCATTCAGGATTTTTGAGGGGCCGAAGAAATCTTCAGCCTGAGCCACGTCACCCGCCGCCCAGATGTGATCCTCTGAGGTTTTCATCTTATGATTGACCAGGATCCCTTCGTCTATCTCCACGCTGGAGCCACAAAGAAACTTTGTTCGGGGCTTAATTCCGGTGCAGACGAGAAGCATCTCACTTCTTAACGCCTTGCCGCTGGAGAGGGTCACGATGAATTCGCTTCCCTCATAGGCAATGCTCACGGCATGATCGGTGAGATAAAAACCCACCCCATGGGACTCAAAAACCTTCTGAATCATTCCAGAGCACTCATCGTCAAAATAATTCGGCAAGATTCTGGGGTTCTTCCCAACTCTGGCTCGAGCGACGTCCACACGCATTCCCCTGTGGACAAAGTTCTCTGCCGCATGCATCCCGACTAAACCCGTTCCCATGACAATGGCTGATCGCGCTCGCGGGATGACCTCCAGGTGGCGAAGGGCATCGTCCATCGTCCTCAATTTCAGGAAAGGGACCTGGGCGAGATTTTCCACGCGAGGGATCGTCGGCTCGGCACCGGTGGCAATCAAAAGTTTTTCATAACTCATCCGGCTTTCATCGGAGAGCATGACCGTTTGGGTCTCCGGATGAACCCTTGCCACTGCCTTTTT
>VGRU01000102.1 GCA_016875255.1 Deltaproteobacteria bacterium | reverse complement strand
CTCGATGGCTGAGATCGCGAGGAGATTGGGAGTGGGGGCTTCAGCCATTGCGATGGCCATAAGGAGAAAGAACTTCTGAGGCGGTCAATTCAATAATTGTGATGATTGTGAGCAACGTCCCCAATCTCGCTGCAGGCTCGTTAGGCTGGAATAACTAGACAGAATATGCACTTCGAGATCCTTGGTGAAATCCAGTGGACTGAAACAATTGCCTCGGGTCGCACTATTCGTGAGCTGCGGAGGTTGAATCGCATTTATGGGAAGACGACCTGGAGAAAACGGAAGGGAACTGCTAAGATTAGATTGGAAGATGGGACAGTAAGGCTTGCAGAACTCCACTGGTATGAAGGTCATGGCAAGGGAAGAAAGGAAACCAAAATAAAAAAATATTTGGAGTAAAAAACAATGAGACAAAAATTTCTGCTTTGCATTGATAACGAGGGTTATAAGGCATCCTTGGAGATACGAAAGTTGTATGAGACGATTCCAGACAAGGAGGCTGAGCGTCACAACCAGGTGAGAATCATTGACGAGTCTGGAGAGGATTATCTTTATCCCTCCAGGTTCTTTGCACCCGTCAGGCTTTCAATCCAAACAAAAAACAGAATCCTTGAAAAAGTGGCCTAACCCTTATAAGGCCTCCCGGTGTCAATACAAGGGTGTCAAATGGTTACCAAATGCTCCAGCATCAAAGGCTACTGAGATAGACATATTAATAACAAAACCCACCGTTTCAGGCACCGGATGGCCAGGTAAGCGCTCCATGGGCACATCATTAATAGATTCCTTTGAATTAAAAAATGGTGAAACTGTATGGGCTGTGTATTGGATTATAGATATGCCAGACCTCTCAAAAGCAGCGAGTGGATATGTTCATTTCTTTAAGGGTAAAACTTGAGAAGATTTACAATCAGATGGACTGAGAGCATTAGTTTTTGGCTCAGAGCAAGATGGCTCAAGGGTTATATATGATTTTGCAGTACAAAGAACATCAGCTAACAATGGGCTTCAACGGATGGCTGACAGCCACCGCTGAGCCATGACGTATGTGACGAATTCAAGGAGAGAACAATGCCTCATGTTATCGTAAAGCTCTATCCGGGAAGATCAGATGACCAGAAGACTCGACTAGCCGAAGAAATAGTTAAAGATGTTGTCGCCATTGCAAAGTGCGAAGGCAAATCAGTTTCAGTAGCTTTCGAGGAGATCAAACCAGAGGATTGGGCAGAGAGGGTTTATAGACCGGATATTCTTAACAACCCGGAGAAGCTATACAAGAAACCAGGATATAACCCATTTGATTAGTATGGAAATTGGTCAAGCAAATCTTGCGCCGCAGATGAGGTAAGAAAGATAAAAAGAAAAAGATCACATAACCATCGGCTCCAGCGGATCGCCGATAAACCCGGCTCCCGCTGAGCCTTAACGTTAGCATCTCAAAATTTTTTCCAACCTTTCACCAGAGAAAATCTATTCATCGAGAAACGTTATCACCTCACCGTTTGGAATCGGTCTCAGGCGGCCCCCCTGGTTCATATCACGGACTTTTCCTGCTGTAATCAAGGCATCGTCGGGATACCCGCGCTCTTCCCAGAAGCCGGAAACATAACGGTCCATCAGTTCGATCTTCACAACACTCTTTGCTGACTTATAGCCCCACAGATAAGGACAAAATCCACGAACAGGGCCTCCGTAATCTTCTTCTAATAACTCCTCATCAAACTCATAAGCGAGAAGGGTCTTTTCATGGAGGGCCGTTTCAATAGGGATAGAGGTATCATAAATCATCCTGTGAGACCAGAAACGGACATACCTCACTTCAGGACCAGCCTGGACCGTATTCAGCAAATCGGAAACCTTCACACCTCCCCACCTCCCTCGCACGGAGAACCTGGTGACGCTCGTTAAGCGTGCGTCGGCAATCGATTTCGGTAACGCGATCAGTTCCTGCCAGGTAAATGTTTTCGGATTGGCGCAGAGCCCGCTCACCTCGATGACCCAACCCTCCCGGTTGAGTTTGCCCGGATGCCCTTCTGCCCAAAAAATCGGCGTCCGCAGATCTTTTAACCTGCTCATTCATCGCCTCCTTTATTTATTAACGGTCTCAAAATAGAAAAGACATCGATTTGTAAAATCCCTCCTGGCCTCCCTTTGCTAAAGGGAGGGATTACCCCTCTTTGGCAAAGAGGGGAAGGGGAGATTTTCCAATGATTATGTCAATCCAATTATGAGACTGTTAATAAGTGCTTTAGAGTTGAGGGGTTCAGAACATGAGACTCATTTTTTTATATGAAGCTCCACGACATTTTGAAACTGGCGGACCACATAGTAAGTCTCCACCTCCACCTTCAACATCGCACACGTGGGAGAGGAAACGAATTCTTTCAAGTAGGGATGCTTGGTTAGATAGAGCTTCTTAAACCGTTCCTTCTCCGGCCCCTCGATCTCCTTGACCACCCCGGTCGCAGTCACCGCCGCGGCCTGATGGAAATCGGCTTCCTGGTTTGATCGGTTGTCCACGACCATGGCCACCTTTGGATTTTCGGAGATATTCGCATATTTTCGGGTCGCACGGGCCGTCGCAAAAAGGAGATGCTTCAAATCATCTGTGGCCATAAAAGCAACCAAGTTCCCATAGGGCTGCTTCCTGTTATGTGTGGCTAAAACTGCCAGTTTTTGTTTGGATAAAAGACTCTTCAGAAATTTTTTTAATTGGGATGTTTTTTCCATCGAGATATTCCCCACAAATTTTCAAGATAACGATTGTTAAAGGGAAGAATTGGCTGGGATATCAGGGGAGTATTGGGAAGCAGAAAGTCATTGCATCCTAAATGCCAGCCAGATTTATTGACCCACAATCCCCTGAAGGGCTTTTTCAATATCGGGGTATTGGAAGACAAAACCATGGTCCAGCAATCTTTTCGGAATCACCCGCTGTCCTTTCAGGATAACCGAACCGAATTCCCCCAGGACAAGCTTGATCATAAATCCGGGGGCCGGCATGAAGGAAGGCTTGCGAAGGGCTTTTCCAAGAGCCCTGGCAAGGTCTTTATTCCTCACCGGATTTGGAGAGCAGATATTGACAGGGCCTGAAATCTCCGGATGCTTCAACAGAAAAGCAAAGGCTTCGGTTAGGTCTTTGATATGAACCCACGAGAACCATTGTTTTCCGCTTCCGATCGGTCCTCCGATATATTTCTTGAAGAGAGGGATCATCTGGCCGAGAGCTCCTCCTTTTTCTCCCATGACAATGCCAAATCGAGTGATGACCACTCGAGCCCCCTTGTCTTTGGCTTTCAGGGCTTCCCCTTCCCATTCCACTGCAATTCTGGCTAAAAAGTCATTCCCCGCAGGAGACTCTTCGGTCAGCTCCTCATCCCCACAAAATCCATAGTAACCCACTGCAGAGGTGCTCAAAAGTGTGCAGGGTCTTTCAGGACGAGACGGTATCCCCTCAACAATATTTTGGGTGGTATTCACCCGACTTTCTCGAATCGCTTTTTTATGTTCCTCTGTCCATTTACTGAAAATGGAAGCTCCTGCGAGATTGATCACAGCGTCGTGGTTTTTAATCGCCTCCTGCCAGAGACCTTTCTTTGTAGGGTCCCCTTCTAAGTAGGAAATTCCTGGCGAGGCCCCCTTTGCCCCTTTCAAGGACCGGGTCAGGATGGTCACTTCGTGCCTATCCTGGATTAATCGAGAAGTTAATTGTGTACCAACAAAGCCTGTACCGCCAGTAATCAGGATTTTCATAACTCCCCCTTCCCCCTCTTAAGGCTAAGAGGGGGGAAGCAAACACGCACAAGGGTGAAAAATTTCTACTGCTTGTCTCCGATTAAGGGCAACACCTTATCAATGCGAAAATAGACAAGGTATTTGATCGTATCTTTATAAACGGTATAAGCAGGACAGCTATCTTTCCGCCGGATGTTATCGATCAGGGATTTGTCTTTTTCTTCTTTAATCTTCGTCAGATACAGCCTCTTGCCAACATATCTTTCCTTTCCTTCCATAAAGAGATAGGCTGCATGAGGGTTGGCCTGAAGGTTCTTATGCATCAACCGATCTGCCATGATAAAAGCAACCGTCTTTTCATTAATAAAATGGGGCCTTCCATAGACGGCCAAACCCACTTTCCCCTTTGAATCGGACGTTGCAATCACGCCCCTCCCTTTTGTCTGCTCGAAATAGTCGCTCAGTTTCATTAAAATGCCTCCTTGGTTTGATTTAGCGCCATTATATCATACTTGGTTTGAATTAGGCCAGTTGAAAAGATGAAGTTGTATGTGGTTTATTGCGTTTGATTCATCATCTTCACGTATTGATCCGCATCAAACTTTCTTTTTAAACCCTTGTCATTCATGTATCTGACATTTCCGAAAACCGGCCTCTCTCCCCAGGGGCGGTCATGCTTTCCAAAACACCAGGCAACCCCCGCAAACCCGTTTGGGTCTCTCCCGTCCAATTCATATTTATTATTCAGAGTCAGGGCAATCCGAAAAGCCTCTTCAGGGGTTTTGCCCCATTCCAGAAGCTTTTTTCCCCAGTACATTCTCATATATCCATGCATCTTCCCTTGAATGACCATCTCTCTCTGGGCGGCATTCCAATAAGGATCGTGAGTGGCGGCTTTTTCCAGTTCTTCCGCAGTGTAAAGATATGGCTTTTTATCTTTCCGGTGGGCCATCAATGTCTTCTTTGCCCATCCAGGAATCGCATCAAATGAATCATAGGTCTCATTATAAAAGACAAAATTCATGCTCAGCTCCCTACGGATGATCAATTCTTCGAGAAAAGCTTCGATGCCGGGGCTCTTAGCCTGTTTCACCTTTAGAGCGATGGAAAGAGGAGAAATCTGGCCAAAGTGCAAATAAGGGCTCATATGAGAAAGATAATCAAGTGTCGGGTCATTTCGGAGTTCAGGATAGCGATCCAATTTACCCTCTAAAAAAATATCGAGATGCCTCAACGCTTCTTTCGTCCCTCCCCTAAAAGAGCGAACCCTCTGAACCCTCCGGTCGATACGAAGCTTTGAAAGAGCCTGGTCTATATTTTCAATGCTAAAAGACTCAACATCCAGCGATCGCGAATCAACGATAGGATCCTTTTGTTTTAAGGGCACCAGATAATGATCTAACTTTTTATGAATCTTTGAGCGGATCGTGGCGGCCGCATACTCTTCTTTGGTTGATACTTCTTCAATGGGAACGACCACATCACCTTCAACCTGAATCAATGGACACGACATCCTTTGGGCTGCATACTCTCTCCACTGCCTCTGGATCCTTAAGTATCCCCGGTCCACAATGACCAGGGAAGCCCTTTTTGACAATCGGACAACCCCAACCTCTGGAGATTGGTGCTGAATCATCATCCGGATTCCTCTCTCTTCAAGAGAGTCCTTTACCTCTTTCAATCCCTCTATCATAAAAGTATAATGCCTTTCATTCGCTTCAGGAAAGTGATCGGTGATTCCAAAAAAGACAAGGAGGGGCTGTATTAATTCATTGGCTTTGATGATTGCATACTCGAGAGCATGATTACACCCTGTCCTCTGGGAGGCCTGCATCCAGTAGAGGACATAGTTCCCTTTCTTCAACGCCTCTTGATTGAGGACCTTGATTCTTTCTTTCTGGATCATCTCTTTTAGCGATTTAGAACCCACAGAGAAAAGTTCAAGAGGGCAGCAAAACTGACCCACACGAGATAGGGGATGAGGAGCGCCCCTGCCAATTTCGAGATCTTAAAAAATATTTGGGTCGTCAACAGAATGGCAATCCAGAGGAGAAGAATGTCCATCAGCCCTAAAAAAGGGGAACGGAGTCCAAAAAAGGCGGCTGACCAAAGAATATTGAGGATCAACTGAACAAAGAAGAAAAAAATGGCTCTATTCCGTTTTGGATGATCCGCCCTCTGCCAGACCAGGAAGAGGGAGATTCCCATCATGAGATAGAGAGTGATCCAGACCGGACCGAAGATCCAATTCGGGGGGGTGAAGAATGGTTTATGTAATGTTGGATACCAGGTCGGAATCGCTGGAGTCGTAAAAAGGGAGCCTAAAAACCCTGCCATCTGGCAGAGGAGAATACTTGCGGCCAGTTTCAGAACATCGTTCCTCTTCATCTCGGACCTCCTATTCCGGCTGCAAGCGCCATCCCCCCTTGGGCTCTTCTCCCATTAATCCAATGGCATGGGATTACAAAGGTTTTTTTCCGAGTCCGCCACCCGCCCGCAGTTGAAGCAGATATGTTTGGGGATCTTTGTGATTTCCTTGATGACATCAAACGTTCCATTGCTCGCCAGAACACAGATATGTCCTGAATGATCCCCCTTGCACGTATTCTCCGCCATGTGAACCTCCTCTGTTTTTAACTGTTGCTTAATCATATCTTGTCAAGGAATCAACTTTCAAGTCTTTCTCTGGAAGTGTACCAAATCTAAAAACTGTTTCAGAATGCGGGCAGTAGCGCCCCAGATCGTATGTTCTCCATATTGATAGGCGTAGACGAGGTCTTTTCGGCCCATCCAGTTGATCTCCTTCTCAGCGCAATTCTCTCCGCTGAGCAGGAAGGATAAGGGAACTTCGATCAATTCGGCAATTTCGACGGAACTCGTTTCGAATGGGTAAGGATAGGGAAAGAGGCCCACAAAGGGGGTGACGATAAATTGGGTCGTCGTTACGATATCATCCAGGCCTCCGATGAGCTGGACGTCCGCCTCTTTAAGCCCGATCTCCTCAAAGGCCTCCCGGAGAGCAGTTTTTTCCAGGCTCACATCCTCTTCGTCCACCATCCCTCCGGGAAAAGAGATCTCCCCTTTATGATATTTTACAAGGTCGGTCCTTTTGGTAAACAGGAGATGACAATTCCCATTTTTATTAAACAAAGGGACGAGGACTGCTGCGCGGGCAAGAGAAGGATGATGAATGACCTTCCTCTCCCTTGAAGAGAGCATTTTCCCTATCTGATCAATTAAATCCTTTTCGCAATACTTCATCTTCGTATTAAGGGTTCAAGGATTCAAGGGTTCATGGGTTCAAGTTTCTCTAAAAATATTCACCCTCGGCCACTCGAATCCTGTACTCCCTGCCTGCCGGCAGGCAGGCTTGAACCCTTTCTATGACGATACCTCTTTTATAAATTCCTCAAGACCCATTATCCTAAACAGAGGGTATAGGGCAAAATCCCGGTAGAGGTTGAGGCATCCCTGATGAATCTCTCTGTTTTTACTGGCACAGCCATCTTCCATAAGGATCACTGAAAAATCGTGACAGAGCCCGTCCATCGCAGTCATCAGAACACAAACCTCTGTGGTGATTCCCGTGACGACAATCGTATCCGCACCGAGAAGCCGGAGGGTTTGATCCAGGTCGGTTTTGTAGAAGGCGCTAAACCGCCTCTTCGGCAAGATGATATCGGTCAGCTCGGGTTTTAATTCATCCGCTACCTCTGAACCTTTTGTCCCCCGGAGGGAGTGAACTTTCATCTTTCCTTTGAAGATGAAGTCCCCTTCCATGAAACTATCACAGGCAAAAATGATGGGGAGTTTCCTCTTCCGGCTCTCTTTTAATAACCGTTGCAGGTTAGGTAGAATCGTCCTACTTTCAATAGTGATGGGATGTTTAGACCCCTCTTTCAAATTATCCTTCACCATATCGACGATGATAATGGCTGGTTTCATAGACGATTTCCCTAAATTCTTTTCCGATCAACCTCGGTTGCAAATCATATCGGCTTTGCCAAAGGAAGGACATCCATCCCCATCTTCTTATCCAAACTTCTCCTATAAATGCGATCGCATTTATAGGAGAAGTATTATGATCTGTTTGTAAAACAGAATTTTCACCTGTTATCGAAATTCAATCTAAAAACCTTTAGGGCATTTTGGGCCGTTGCCTCAGCCACTTTTTCAAAAGCGATTTTTTTGATTTCTGCAATCTTTTCTGCGGTATATCGAACGAAACTCGGCTCGTTTCTTTTTCCCCGGAATGGGACCGGCGTCAAGAAAGGGGCATCCGTTTCAACCAGAAGGGACTCCAAGGGAAGTCTTCTAACAATTTCGTGAAAGGGGCCTGCGTTTTTATAGGTGATGCTTCCGGGGATCGAGATATAAAAACCCATCTCGATACAGGCCTTCGCCATTTGCTCATCCCCAGAAAAGCAGTGGATGATTCCACCGTTTTCCCATGCCTCTTCTGATTTCAGGATTTCGAGCGTCTCCCGGTGGGCTTCCCGGTCATGGACAACGATGGGAAGCTTGAGTTCCCTGGCCAGTCCGATCTGCTCCCTAAATCTTTCCAACTGAACCTCCCGGGGGGAGTGGTTGCGAAAAAAATCCAGGCCAATCTCCCCATAGGCTTTCACCTTCGCATTCTGACAGAGCTTTTTCAGGATCGGATAAGTTCCATCATCAATCTCCCTTGCGTTGTGGGGATGGACTCCTAAGATTGCATAAACAGAAGAATGGGAATGGGCAATTTCAAGCGCCCTCTTCCAATCCTTTTTCTCTGTCCCAACGGTGAAGATATATTCGACGCCTGAATCCTTTGCCCTCTGAAGGACTTCGCTTAAGTCCTGCCGGAACTCAGGCATCTCAAGATGAGCATGAGAATCGATCAGCATCATGGATGGGCATCAGGATATCAGGGTACCAGGATATCAGGTCAAAGCACCTTATTCATTCTTCTGTTTTTCCTGGTTTCCTGATGGCCTGATCTCCTGTTATCCTATTTTTTATTGCCGGTGGCTTTCACTCGATTGAAATAATCGACCAGCTCGCGGGCCATCTCTTTTGACCTAATGAGGACAGAAACCTCATTGTTACTGGTCAGGGAGGAGAAGACCCAATTGGTGCTTCCTATCAGGACAAGTTCTCCGTCCGCAACCATCGATTTTGCATGCATCGTTTTAAAGAGGGGATCGTAGGTCACTTCCACCCCTCCGTCCGATAAGATTTTTCCGGTCTGGCGGTTGCGTTTGGTGGTCCTATCATCGCCTTCTCTTGTTTCCAGGATGACCTCCACTTTAACCCCGCGTTTTTTTGCCTCTATCAACTCTTTGATCAAAAGATTCGATGGGGTATTGGGATGCTTTTCATAATATCCCATCTCAAACATCATCACCCGGAGGGAAGCCTTTGCCTCCTGAATCATCTTCTTGGCCACCTCAAAATACTGGGCATCGGTCACGAGCCGAATGTCCTCAGCAGGTAACCCAATAGAAGGTGGAGGGTAGAAAGTGGAGAGTAGAAGAAAAAATATAAAGGCAATCTTCTTCATTGATTTTATCCCCCTATGGAGCTAGCGCGGCGGAGGCGATCCATGATGGCCCGTCCCAGACCAACCTCGGGAACAGATTCCGCCAGGATCAGGTCCAGGCCCAAACCATCCAGTCGCTGGATGGCAGAGAAGAGATTGGCCGCCGCTTCTCTTAAATCGCCTCTCTCCGAAAGAATTTCAACCTGATTGAATTTCAAAGAAGGACTGATCTGATGAAATGCAAGCAATCCTACCTTCCTCTTTCCATCATTGGCCACATCCTCCTCGCGCCAATCGAGGAGAATCGGCGTCCGAGGAGCATAATGTTTCGGAAGCATCCCTGGCGCAGAGACCTTTTCATTGTTCATCGCACCGACCACAACCTTTCCAATAACCGATTCAATCTCCTCAAGAGGGATCCCTCCTGGCCTCAATAGCCTGGGCCCTCCTTCACTAAAAGAGACGATCGTGGATTCCACGCCCACCTCACAGGGTCCCCCGTCCAATATGAGATCAACCTCATCCCCCAATTGTTCTCGAACATGTTGAGCAGTGGTCGGGCTCAGATAACCGAAGGGATTGGCGCTCGGCGCGGCGATGGGACAATCCGCCATTTCAATCAATCCCAATGCGATGGGATGCGATGGGATGCGGACAGCAACCGTCGGAAGGCCGGCGGTGACAATATCGGGGACCTCCTGTCTTCTGGGAAGAACTAATGTGAGCGGCCCCGGCCAGAATCGATCGATTAACTCCCTGGCTTTCGATGGAATGGTTAAGACGATCTTCTCCAGATCGCCAGGACGGGCGATATGGATGATGAGAGGATCAAAAGAAGGTCTTTTCTTGACCTCGAAGATCCGGGCCACGGCAAGAGGATTAAAGGCATCCGCTCCCAATCCATATACGGTCTCCGTCGGAAAGGCAACGATGCCTCCCCGTTTGATGATCTCAGCGGCCTTACCGATGAACCCCGTCTTTTTTTGAGAGGGTCCATCTCTATTTAGAACAATGTCGATTGCTTCTTCCATGTTTTCGGCGACCAATACTCCTGGAGGAAGTTCATGTAGGTGTTTCTGCCCGTGACCCGTCAGGAGAAAGATCCCCTGGGCCCCGACATTCTTTGCCAATTCCACATCATGGGAGTGATCCCCTATCGAAAAAGAACGGGGGAGATCGAGATCAAATTCCCGAGCCGCCTTCAGGACAAAATAAGGCGTTGGTTTTATGCACTCGCATCCCTGATCACGTATGTGGGGACAATAATAGACCGCCGAAATAGTCACCCCTTCCCGGGCAAGGGTATCCACAACAAACTGATTAATCCGCTCCACATCTTCATGCTTGAGGATTCCAAGCCCAATGCCCGATTGGTTTGTGACGATGAAAAGGAGGTAACGATCTTTTAACCTCCGAAGGGAGGTGATGGTATCCTGATAAAAGACTACTTCCGACGGATGGCGAAGGTATCCACGGTCTTCAATAAGCGTTCCGTCCCTGTCCAAAAAGATTGCAGGCCGGCGAGAGGAAAAGGTCATTGACTTAACCTTAACATTGCAAAACATTTAGTCAAAACGGACACGGGTGAACCGTTCGTAAAGGCTTCGGGGCGAACCTTTTAGCGAATAAGCACACACATCCCAAGCCCTTGCCGGAGTTCACCTTAAGTGAGGTCTACCGTTTCCCTTAACATGTCAACTTAATCGCCGTCAGAAGCCTTGAAGAGCGGTTTACCCGTGGCCGTTTTTGCAACTGCAAGGTTAAATCATCCCCTTCTTCAGGGCCGCCGATTTTTCTTCCAGCGACTTTCTCGTCTTCGATCTGAAATCCTCCAATTTTTTAACGATCTCAGGATACTTGATTGAGAGAATCTCGCAGGCTAAAAAAGCTGCATTTTTTGCCCCATCGATTCCAACGGTCGCCACGGGAATCCCTGGAGGCATCTGAACGGTTGAATAAAGTGCATCGACTCCATCGAGGGCTCCCGATTTGAGCGGAACGCCTATGACCGGTAGGGTACTATGAGCCGCGATCACCCCAGCTAAGTGGGCGGCCATCCCTGCCCCGGCAATCAATACCTCAAGGCCGCGCTCTCTCGCTGTTTTGGCATATTGCGCTGTCTTCTCAGGAAGGCGATGGGCTGAACTGATATCGATCTCATAGGCAACTCCCATTTCCTTTAAAACCTCTGCCGCCTTTTCCATCACCGGCAGATCACTGTCGCTACCCATCAGAATTCCAACCAAAGGCTTTTCCATAAAACCTCCTTCTTATCATTTCATATCTCATAACCCCTCCTCGCCTCCCCCCGTGGTCGGGTCTAATCGACTTAACTTAAGGGGAGGTTGGGTGGAGTTACTTCAATCTGCGATTTGAAATCTGCAATCTGAAATGAGAACTGATGTTATCTTAAAAAATTTTCTCTGATTTCACAAGAGAA
>VGRU01000101.1 GCA_016875255.1 Deltaproteobacteria bacterium | reverse complement strand
GGGGGTCTACTGTATTTGTAACCCCGGCGAATGGTCTTCTGGCTAAAATTTCAGGTTGGGTACGCCAACCGACACCCCCTTTTTTTCTGAAAACGTGCAACATCGCAAATAGCTCTCTTGGGCTTTCCCTTGACTTTTGGCCGGTGGACTGAATAGAATGTTTTCAAGAAAGATGAATAAACAGAAACTCGAGCATCTTTTAAAAAATGTGAAATCAGGCAAAGCTTCGATTGATGAGGCCATGGCCCGGTTGAAGTCGCTTCCATTTGAAGACCTGGGCCATTCAAGGGTGGACCACCACCGTAGCCTTCGAAAGGGTTTTCCGGAGGTGATCTGGGGGGAAGGAAAGACGCCGGAGCAGATTCTCTCAATTATGAAGGGATTGAAGGAGAAAGACCAGAACATCCTCATCACTCGCCTCGAAGAGAAGAAAGCAAAGACGATCAAAAAAGTTTTTTTGAAGAGCCGTTACTACCCTCTTTCAAAAGTCTTGACCTACCATACCCATCCGGTCAAATTAAAAGGCAAAGGAACGATCCTCGTGATCACCGCCGGCACAACCGATATCCCGGTGGCTGAAGAGGCGGCTGTCACTGCGGAGATCATGGGCAATCGTGTGGAGACTCTTTATGATGTCGGGGTGGCAGGGATACATCGGTTGCTTTCCCAGAAGAAAAGGCTGGATGAGGCACGGGTTCTCATTGTTGTGGCGGGGATGGAGGGGGCGCTCCCCAGCGTAGTGGGAGGGCTGGTTGATAAGCCGGTGATCGCTGTTCCCACGAGCGTCGGCTATGGTGCCAGCTTTGGAGGAATCACGGCATTGTTGGCGATGTTAAACTCCTGCGCATCAGGAGTTACCGTGGTTAATATTGACAACGGGTTTGGTGCAGGCTATATGGCCAGCCTGATCAACCGTTTGTAAGTAACAAAACAAATTACACGAATGAGAGCGAATTTAACGAATCCAATTGATTAACCGTTCGTCCTAAGGTTCTCGAAGGGCGAACGGTTCATTGCGACACAGTCTGTTCACGGGGATGAGCGGAGCGATGTGGATCAAATATTTGAATGAGGGGATTTCCTTCTTTCTTCTGGTCGGCATAGGCATTGTTCTCTATCGGGGGCTTAAAAAAAATCAGGGCTACCTTTCAGAGAGGGAAGAGCTGTTGAAACGGTATCTCCATTTTCGGGGAGACATTCAGGTTCGCTTGAAGGTTTTCGGAGAGGATGAGCAGACCTATCACGAGCTTCTGAAAAATCTTTCGGAAAGCTGGAAGAACTTCAAAAAAGCCTACGACGAGCACCTTCTCTCATTATCCCGGAATACGGTTAAGGTCAGAAGGTTCCTCCTGCTTCTTGCCATTGGCCTTCTGATCAACAGCGCCAGGCTTCTCATCGAAGAGTACTTCTTCTTTGGCCTCGATCCCCGGTTTTTTTATGTGGCGGGAAAAGAACTCTCCAATTATGTTCTGGTCATTTTCGGTTTCTTTTTATTGAAGTCCCAGACCCGTCAATTTCTATCCTCCAGGGGGGGGGCTGCAAAAATGGAACGGGACATGCTCTTTTATTCAAACAGTCTGTCCGAGTTCGGAGAGAAGGAAATGCTTTATAATGAATTTTCTCCTCTTGAAGAATTGGGAGCAGGGAATGGAAAAAAGGATTAACATTCTTGTCGGAGATCTGAAAGTCGAAGCCGAACTGAATGACTCTAAAACAGCCCTATTGATCTGGGAGGCCTTGCCCATTGAAGCGAAGGTCAACACCTGGGGAGAGGAGATCTATTTTGCCATCCCCGTCAGGACCGGATTGGAGCAGGGAGCAAGGGAAGTGGTCTCCTCCGGCGAGCTTGGATACTGGCCCACCGGACATGCCTTCTGCATCTTTTTCGGTCCCACACCGGCAAGCCGTGGTGATGAGATCCGGGCGGCCAGCGCGGTCAATATCCTTGGAAAGGTATTGAGTGACCCGAAAGTCTTTTTGAAAGTGAAGGATGGAGCCAACATTAAACTGGGGAAAGCCTAAAGTTAGAAATAGAAATTCCAAATATCAAAGTTCAAATGCCAAATGAATGTCAAATGACTTAATATCAAAGCTACCTTCTTTAAACATTTGAATTTTGGGCTTGATTTGAACTTTGGGCTTTGACATTTGACATTGAATCAACACCGGATCGATATCTTCGAAAAACTTGCTCCCTACTACGACCTCCTGCTCGACATCCTTACCTTTGGAAATTATGCGAAGTTTTTAAGAAAGGCGGTGAAGGTTCTTGGACCTAAAAGGGGTGAGAAAATTTTAGATCTCTGTTCAGGAACGGGGAGGGTTGCTTCCTGGATTGTGCAGGCGGTTGGGGAAGAAGGTGAAGTAACAGGAATAGATATCGCCCAGAGCATGATCGATGTGGCAAAAGAGCGATACGGGAAATCGGGGAATTTAATCTTTTTAAAAAAAGATGTGACCCGGCCATGGGAAGAACAGACCCGTTTTGATGGAATCTTTACCTCCTTCGCCCTCCACGAACTTCCTGAGAAATACAGGTTGGGTGTTCTCGAACAATCCTATTCAGCATTAAAAGAGAAAGGAAGGATGGTGATTGCAGATTTCAACCCTCATGTATCAGGGAAAGCCAGGATGATTTCACTCCTCTTTTTTAAACTGTTCGAAAGAGGAAACCTCAATTTCTTCAATTTTAATCAGAACGAAACCTTAAAAAAGGTGGGATTTAAAAAGATTAAAACCTTTTCCATATCAGCCGGTATCTTACAAATCACCCTCGCTTATAAAGATCAAGTTGAAAGTGATCATAACGTTCCGGCTCGGCGGCGGCGCGGAACGTGACGTCCACTGGATGCCTTTGTTCGATACTTCTCTTGTTTTTCAAAGACAAGGAGACCTTGACGTCCCTCGAACAAGGCAGCGTCGCGGAAATACTTGCGCGCATCACTTTCCAAGCCGAGTCTCTCCGCGACTCGTTTCAGGTCGATTCGGTTAAGCACGTCGATGGTAACCGGCCTCTTTGCATCATAGAACACAAGCGCATGAAGAAATCTTTTGGCAAGGTCTGAATCCAGCACGAGGCGCACGAAGGACGCTTCTTTCTCAGAACTACAGGGGATGAAATAGCATGTGTCGTCTAAAACCACGGGCTTGTTTTGGCACTTACCGACGACCTCGAAGCGGCAGTTCTTGTAAAACCCAGAGATTGCAACCTTCCATGGGGAGAATGTGTAGTCCCCAATACCGAATACTGAGAACCTTGGTCGTTTCTGATAGATAATGCTTTGTCGCCGGTCAAGAACATCTGCGTGGCGCAGTAGATAAGACCAAGTCTTAGGAGCAGTCCCTGAAATAGCCTTTGTATCATCGCCAGGTCTGCGTTGAGTGACAAGGACATAGCGTTGTGGCGTAAGCCTGCCATTGGCAAGGTCGGATGACTTCAGCAAAGGATACATGTAGGTCTGTTCGAGTTCGACTCGTTCACCAATCCCGTTAATAAAAGTGGCGCCCTCTCTCTTGAACTCCATCACGGAAGCCGCATCATGCTTTACGCCAGATCGCCATGTATAATAGGCAAGTCCATCAAGGTCTCTCAGGCGATTGTACTCATCAATGTCTGCGACGAGTTCCCTACCTATAAGGCCAAACGTCGTTAATTTCTGGTCGAAGGACAAATCCTTGTAAACTCCCGCCGTGGGAGACAGATCGGGGACGCCCGTGTGGACGATTATTAGACATGCATCCACTGAGACGCCGAAATACCCAGCTGCATCGATCAGATGGATGGTTGCCCGACCAATGTTGAAGCGGTTGACCCATCCATGCCGTAGCACTTTCCGTGCGGTAGCTGTCTTGCATAACATGGCAAGGCAACCGCGTTGACCGTTAAGGGATTCCAGGAGTTTGATTAATATCCATTCCGAAATGTCGAAGTTGGCCTTGCCCGTCTTGGCTGCAAAACCAGAATAGTTTTGAAAGTTTGTTTTCCTGGGAAGATTGTCACTCCCAAGCGCCCCGAGAGCGGCGTTTGTTACCCAAGGGGGATTCCCGATAACAAGGATTTCCCCCCGAAACGATCCGAAGAATTCTTTCCAATTAAAGGTGAAAAAGTCCTGTTGGACCACTTGGCAAGAAATTCTTTTGGTATTGCGTAAGGCCTCTCGCAGGTTAGAGACGTAATCCGCGCTAATATCGTATGCGAACACTTGACGGACGTGTGGAAAACCCTCGATTGCAGCCAAGACAAAACTTCCAAGTCCGCAAGTCGGTTCGACAATAACAGATGGGGAAATACCCACGTTGTTAAGGAAGGCCACAATCGAATCCGCCAAACCACGTGGGGTCTGAAAATCCCCGTATTCAATTTTGCTTTTTGGTATCATCACACGATCCGCTGAATACCATCGACCTTACCGGCCTGTTCAATCACTCGGGAGTATTGAAGTCGCCACTGAAGTGCATTTGAGATGGTCAGATAACCAACTTGTGGTCGAGTCCTGAGGATTTCTTCTGCCAATTTTTGAGCCTGAATTTCGTCCACTGGCAAGAATCGCTCCATCATGAATGCGACGAGGTCATCCACGTTGCCCTTGTTGTCCAGAATCTTGAGGATTCCTGTCGTAATCTGAAAATCCCCGGTCTGACTGCTTTCAATAAATATAACATGTCTAAGGTCCAAGGTGGCAGTTCGTGTATTTCGGTCGTCCTTCTTGTCATAAACGAAAACCAGCAAAGAATAGCCGAGGCCATATATCTTCTGGCGCGCTGACTTAAAGGGACAAGACGATTGCGGCTGCCGTATGCTTGTCACCTTTATGTCAACACCGAGTTTCGGGAAGTCTATGCCTTTCGCTGAAGAACCCCGTGTGTACTCGTACTTCTTCTGCAGTACTTCTTGAAACTTGTGCTCCAAATAAGTGCCGACCGCTTTCCCGTCCGTAACACCGTAAAGCGACTCCTCTTTGTGTCGGGATTCCTTTTCAGTGAAAGCTTTGGCCTCGGCCTTAAGAAGGTTAACCGTGAGTTTTTGCATTTCATTCTCCTATAACGTCCAAGGGTGAAGCGGCGGGCAATCGCCTAAAACGAAAGGGCACGAGGCTATTCCCGCTCGCCTCGACCCGCTTGTTATATGTTCTATTCTAATCTTAGAAAAACAGCCATTTTGCCTTCGGAGTTGATATCCCAGTATTTCGGCTGGTGTGGAGCAATTGCGCCATTCTTGATATCATGGCTAAAAATCTCTTTTTCTATGGTCGATAAGTGTTTAAGATTTTGCTGCGCGAGCTTCTGAAAAGGTATTTTTGCAACTGTTGGATTCATATGGTGTATATCAGCGCGAAAACTTCCCCAGATTTTTGTTGATGCAGCTGCACAATTTTCTGAAATAATATCCCTGTTTTTGAGTTCACTAATAAGTTCATCAATAGTTTTTGTGCTTCCATCCTCTCTGTTTCTACTAATTTTATTTCGCTCGGCGACAAATTTTATAATGCCTTCGTTGATGGAATGGCTCATCATTACTGCACCAATAAAATAGCCGTCACGGTACAGATAAATGCATTCTGACGAAGCGTTAGCAAAGTAATGCCCGCCGATAATTCCTTGGTGCTCAATTTCCAAATATCTGTTTATTTTCTCCTCAATTAAGCCTTTGCATTCCGATTCAATGTTTTCTCGTACCTGAATTCGTCTTATTATTTCAGAATGGTCCATCTAATTCCTCCCGCATAACGACCTAAATCAACGGTGGCTGTAAGCCATCCGCTGGAGTGATTTAGATGTTTATTCTTTATAAATATTCAAAAATCAGTTTCTTATTTATGTTTTAAATTTCGATTGGGTTTTCTCGTGATTTCTCTCTTAATAGTTTTTCTTTACCCTTTCCTGTTAAAGAATACTCACCCCTTGATATTTTATCTAAATTTCCTGATTGACACAAATTTGCTATGTGGCTTCTAATCTGGTGTTGGTATGCAGGTCTTCCATACTGTTCCTTCCAATGATCTTCATTCAGTTCTATGAATTCAGGAATTTTTATATATATTTGCTCTAAATATGCCTTCCCGCCCAATGAGTTGATACACCGAAGAAGGAAATACTCCCACATTTCTTTCATGTTATCTCCTTTTTATTTTACATCTAACATTATTTTTTATACTGCTTCAATATTTTCTTAAATCTTAAACCACTAATGGTTCTCTTCTGCTCAAAAAGGATCGAATTTCATGCTATTCATAAGGGTTGAAGCGTATCCGTATTGCTACTTTGTACTTGGAATATACACTCTTTCTAAAAATTTGGGAAGCAAAAATTTAGGAAGAATTTAGGAAGGAAGTGCTTGGAAGGCATCATCTGCGTAAACTAAAATTAAAATCGTTCAACCCACAGAAGGAGGTTTTACCTTGGCCACTGTCATCATATCTTCAAAGAGGGTTCCTCCCTGAGACGGGCATTGTTAAGAGGGAGAAAGGAGGATCTCAAGCGTGAAGGGAAAAAAGGGAGAGAGATTGGATTAGAATTGGAAGGGTTTGGTTTGGATAAGTCATTTGTAGAGGATGAGCTTTGTTCAAAAATGTCCTGAGATGGCGGAAAATTTCATTTTTGAACTCGTTCAATTCAATTTCAATCGATTACGGGCAAATGTGAGCAAAATAGGGACTCGATTGATTGGCATTTGAATTGCATTTAGTTTATTGATAAAAAATAACCATCATTCATAACGTCGATAAAGCCAAACCACGAGTAATCGTGGGGCGGAAAACCACGGGTCCAAGAAGAACCCCAAAGGGGTTCTTACTCTTGGCTAATAGCTGATAGCCAAAAGTCTCTTGGGTGGATTTGCCCGCAAATCCCTTGGATAGCCGAGTTGCCGAAGCGGAGGAAATCTTTCGGAACCCGTGGTCTATATTTGCCACGGGTTTTTTATTGCCGTAACCAAGCGCAGGATAGAAAAGAAAGGATCTGATGAACACACCAAAACGGTCAATCCGGTTGAGGAAAAAATGCAAAGAAAACTAAACTATACATTTGAGAAGTTGAGAGGAAAGAAACCGGAGGTTATTCAAATCCTTCTCCCATTTTTGTTCGTCACTCTACTTTTCACATCTTTGTATGGTCAAGATGTGACGAAGGTGAAGCAAGTCGTTGATGGCGATACCCTCCGCCTCACCAACGGCGAAAAAGTTCGCCTAATAGGGGTTGATACACCCGAAACCAAACATCCACAAAAACCTGTCGAGCAATTCGGAAAAGAAGCATATCTCTTCACAAAAAGAATGGTTGAAGGTAAAGAGGTTCGCCTCGAATTCGATTGGCAGAGAAGAGACAAGTATGGCCGCCTTTTAGCCTATGTGTATCTGACGGATGGGGCTTTCCTGAATGCGGAGATAATCAAACAGGGTTACGGATTCGCTTATACAAAATATCCCTTCAAGTACCTCGATGAGTTCGGGGGATATGAGAAGGAGGCAAGGGAAAACAGGAGGGGATTATGGAAAGATAGTGAACCCCGTTAGAAAGCCTTCTACTTTCTAATGGGGTGAAAGGTGAGGGTGGGGTAAGAGACCAGACTGAAAAGGAGGGATGAAGATGTCTTTAAAAAGATTATGTAAATTTTATGATCATTCCAAATGTCTCCTCAATAACAATTTTTGCGACCTGGATTGTAGCCAATTATCCGATGAAAAGGGGTTCGGACTGGGGGAGGCGAGGGATATGATCAAAAAGTGGACCAATGAAGAATTGGACAAAGAATTGAGAAAGGCTGAATGGAGATTGAGATAAGGATGGACGGGAATTAATTTCCCTGTTTTGGTGTCTTTCGCGATTGTTCCAATATGGCGCTCTTCATCAATAGTTCCTTAAATCCTTCCCTTACTTCCGCATCGGTGATGTTCTGAAGGAGTCCTTCGATCTGGTCAATCGTTTTTCTGTCAAGCCTCACCTCTCTCTCCTGTTTCCTCTCCCTTAGCGGAGTCACTGCCGCGGGAATTTTCCCCACCTTGAATCGGATGTCCTCAATCAAGGGTTCGCCCAGGAAACCATTGATCTTTCCCAAAAGGGTTGGTTTTAGAAATTGGAGCTGTTGCATCCAGGTGGAATGGGAGACATCGATGAAAAGGATGTGATTCCGGATGGCGCGGGGTTGCGTCTGATGAGCGATTGCCTCTCCCACGATCTTACTCCAGGCGCCCCAGATGGAGTAGGTTTTCAAAGGGACTTCGAGTTGCAGGCCCTTGAGGGTCTGTGCCAGTATTGAACCGAGGGGTTGGGGTTTTTTCATAAACTTAATTTATAGGCTATCAGGTCATCAGGGAATCAGGATGCAGGATACCAGGAAACCAGGATATCAGGAAAACGTGAAAAAAGATTTCTTAACCTGATATTCTGACAACCTGATAACCACCCCCTGATAACCTGATAATCGGATAACCTTCTATTCGATACCGATCTTCGAGGCATCGATCCTCGGAAAGAGAGGCGTTGGTTTGGCGACCCTCTTTCCCGGTTTCAAGCCCCCCCATGTTCCGCCTTCATCCAGGCGCTGTTCCCAGAGATTGGTTTCCATCCCGAGCTGGGACCACATCTTCTCAGCAGTCGAGGGCATAAAGGGAGCCAGGAGAAGGGCGGTGATGCGGAGTGATTCCAGCGTCTGGTAGAGGACAGTGGAGAGGCAGGGCCGGTCCTTCTCTTCTTTCGCCAGGGCCCAGGGAGCGGTCTCATCCACATATTTATTAGAAGCGCTCACGATCTCCCAGAGTGTGACCAGCGCTTTGTTAAAGGCGAGATCATTCATCTGGATGGGGAGTTGAGCGAGAACCTTTCCGGAGACATCCTGAAGCCGCTGGTCAATCTCTTTCAGCGAGGAAGGGGTCGGGATGGCGCCGTCAAAATAACGGATGACCATGCTGAGGGCCCGGCTGAATAGATTGCCCAGATCATTGGCCAGATCGCTGTTGATCCGGTGGATCATGGCGGAGTGAGAAAAGTCTCCATCCATTCCGAAAGAAACCTCCCTCATGAGGAAATACCGGACCGCATCCACGCCATAAATATCAATCAGGCGGTTCGGCTCCACCACATTCTGGAGCGATTTGGACATCTTCTTTCCCTCCACCGTCCACCATCCATGGGCAAAGACCGTCTTGGGAGGCGTGAGCCCGATGCCATTGAGCATGGTGGGCCAGTAGACGGTGTGGGTGGTAAGGATGTCCTTGCCGATGAGGTGAATGGCCTGGGGCCAAAAATCGGAGAAGGAATTCTCGCCGGAACCATAGCCGATCCCGGTCACATAGTTGATCAGGGCATCGAACCAGACATAGGTCACATAATCCGTATCGAAGGGAATTTCAATTCCCCACATCAGACGCTTTTTGGGCCTTGAGATGCAAAGGTCTTCAAGGGGGCCCCGGAGGAATCCCAGAATTTCATTTCTTCTCGATGAGGGAAGGATGAACCGGTCATTCTTTTCGATATGTTCGATGAGCCAGGATTGATATTTGCTCATCCGGAAAAAGTAGTTTTTCTCCGAGATGTCGACGACCTCCCGGAGACAGTCAGGGCATTTCCCCTCAGAGAGGTCTTTTTCGGTCCAGAACCGTTCACAGGGAACACAGTACCATCCCTCGTAGCTCGCCTGATAGATCTCGCCTCGATCGTAGAGGTCCTGAAGGATCTTCTGGACAACCTTCTTGTGACGGGCCTCGGTGGTGCGAATGAAGTCGTTGTTGGAGATGTTGAGCCTCTGCCAGAGGGACTGGAATCGTTTGACCATTTCATCGCAGTGGGCCTTCGGATCGACCCCCCGTTCCTGTGCGGCCTTCTCCACCTTCTGGCCATGTTCATCCGTGCCGGTGAGAAAGAAGGCATGATAACCTTCGAGTCGTTTGAAACGGGTGAGGATGTCGGCGGCCACGGTCGTATAGGCGTGCCCGATATGGGGAACATCGTTGACATAGTAGATGGGCGTGGTGATGTAGAAAGCGCCTTTAGATTTCGGATGCATGAATCGTGACTTCTCCCCCTTCTTCCAGTTGAACGGTGACGGTCTGGTTGAGGACATTCTGGCGGATCACTTTTCCTTTGCCCGAGCGGGTGACGATGTGCTTTCCCACCTTGGGAAGATTCTTCTTGAGCTCCATATAGGTTGGATATTCGTAAGCCAGACAGCACATCAGTCGGCCGCAGATGCCTGAGATTTTTGTCGGATTGAGGGCGATGTTCTGTTCTTTGGCCATTTTGACCGAGACCAGTTCAAACCGGTTCATAAATTTGGCGCAGCAGAGCTCTCTTCCGCAACCTCCGACGCCGCAGATCATCTTGGCCTCATCCCTCACGCCGATCTGCCTCATCTCGATCCGCATCCGGAACTGGGCGGCCAGATCCTTGACCAGTTCCCGGAAATCGACCCGCTTCTCCGCCGTAAAGTAGAACAGAACCTTAGAGCGGTCCAGGAGGACCTCTGTCTTGACCAGCTTCATCTGGAGGTTCTTCTCCTTGACCTTCTCCATGCAGAATTGAAAGGCATCCTTTTCCAGTTGCTTGTTTTTCTCAAATTGCTCCAGATCTTCGGGAGCGGCTTTGCGCGCCACCTTTCTCGGAGATTTCAGGATGAACCGTTTCTCCTTTTCCTGCGGTGGGGAGAGGACCTTTCCCAGAACCAATCCCTTATCCGACTCCACGACGACCGGTTCTCCGGCGCTCAAGGAAAGATCTCCGGCATCGAACTCTTCCGCCTTGCTGTTAGCCATTCTGACATAGACCATTCGAATCATCTTCTTTAGCCTTCAGCCCAGGAGAGCATCATTGCCTCTAATGACAGCCTCGTATTGGCATTCCCTCTAATTGCCTGAGACGTGTGATGGAGAATCTCCATCCGTTTTAAAAGAGAGGAGAGATCCCACCCCCCGGCAATCTCTTCCATCTCTTCCGACAGATCGGAATGGATCAATCTCGAGCCCTCCAAAGATGTCTTCATCACGATGAGATCCCTTAAAAGCGTCTTGGCCATCTCAAGGATCAAGTGGAGGTTCTCTCTCTGTGAGGGAAGGGATTCAATCCAGCCTTCTTTCTCCTCGATGGAGAGCGATTTCGATCCCATCCATCCCGAGAGAAGCTCTTTTCTTGGAATTCCGGCTATCTCCTCTTTAATCTCCAGGGCCTTTCCAGGGCTCCCCTCTGAAAGGGAGGCCAGAAGGTGGGCCTCGGTTTCCTCCAAACCTTTCTCCTTTATCAACCAATCAGAGACCAGATGAGAGGGCAGTGGGTTGAAGCGGATCGACCGGCACCTGGAGAGGATGGTCGGCAAAATCCATCTGGGGTTGTTAGCCAGAAGGATGATCACCGTATGCAAAGGGGGTTCCTCAAGCGTTTTAAGAAGTGTATTCGACATATCGGTCTTCATTCGATCCGCCGCCGCCAGGATGAAAACCCTCCGCCTTCCCTCATAAGGCCGGTAAGCGAGGCCTCTCAGCATCTCTCTCACCTGCTCCACCTTGAGGGTCTGGCCCTCCGGTTCAATGAGCGAGACATCGGGGTGGAGATGACGGTCGATCTTTTTACAGGAGAGACAGCGATCGCATCCATCCGGTTTATTCTCTCCTTCGAGGCAGTTGAGGGCCTTGGCAAACTGGTGGGCCACCAGGGTCTTTCCAATTCCCTCGTTTCCAAGAAAGAGGTAGCTGTTGACGACCTTCCTCTGAGCAATTGCCCGCTGAAGTAAATCAATCGGCCTTTCATGGCCCATGATGTT
>VGRU01000100.1 GCA_016875255.1 Deltaproteobacteria bacterium | reverse complement strand
GTGAACCGCTGCGAAAAACACTCCACGGTTATTGGAAACTCAGGGTCGGGGATTATCGGGTCGTCTTTAAGATGGAAGGTGAAGTGGTTTGGGTACTCGGTATCATTCATCGAAAAAAGGTTTATGATGCCATCAAGAAAAGGGGTTAGAAGCACCGTGATTAGGGTGATCCATCATACGAGTTGATTAGCTCGCCAGAACGCTTCTAAATTCGTGAGGCCTGCGTTTCTGAAATATTCTCCTGTTTGAGACGGGCTTTCAGCCACACCCGCATTCTCTCTTCGAGGGGACCCACCCACTTCTCAATCGATGCGATGTCTCCATCCACCAGGGCTTTGCGGTGTTGGGGTGTGAGGTCATAGGAGGCCAGGATACCTGCGGGGTTTTCTACAAGGGCTGTCAGGAATCTGTTGTCTTCTGCCGCCATCTCAAGCACGGTCAGGATCGCATTTATTGAAGAAACCTTGAATTCGGGGATCTTTGCCTGGGGATCAAGGGCTGGGTTGGTCAACCGGTTCGCCGGAGCCTCTCTCCAGTGAAAGGCCATAAATGCCTGCCCGGGTCTGACCCGATGCGTCTTCCTGACTTTGGTCTGAACCGCTCCCCTGCGGGAACTCAGGGAGATCACGTCTCCCTCCACGGCTCCGAGCCGACTCGCATCTGCGGGATTGATCTCGACATGACTTTCCGGCACCAGCGTTTCAAGAACATGGGATCGATGGCTCATGCTTCCGGTGTGCCAGTGTTCGAGGATTCTTCCCGTGGTTAAGAGAATGGGATAGGCGGAGGTGGGCAGTTCTGCAGGCGGCCGATCATGGACCACATGAAACTTTCCGCGACCTCGCGTGAATTGGCCCTTATGCAGGATTGGGGTTCCGGGATGCTTCGTATCGCTGCAGGGCCACTGAAGCCCGCCTCTGTTGAGGCGATCATAGTTGATCCCCCCGTATATGAGAGTAAGCCTTGCAATTTCGTTCATGATCTCCATGCTGGATTGATAGTTCATGGGATATCCCAGCCGTTTTGAGATCTCGGCAATGATCTCCCAGTCCAGTCTCGCCTCCCCTGGTGGATCAAGGGCCTTGCGTACACGCTGGACTCTCCGTTCTGTGTTGGTAAAGGTTCCGTCCTTCTCCGCAAAACTGGCCGCAGGCAAAATCACATCGGCCATCTGGGCCGTCTCCGTTAAAAAGATGTCCTGCACGACGAGCAACTCCAGTCTGGCCAGGGCTTCTCTCGCATGGTTCAGATCGGGTTCACTCAGCATGGGGTTCTCCCCCATCACATAAAGCGCCTTCAGTTTCCCCTCATAAGCGGCTTGAACCATCTCCGTGATCGTGAATCCCGGTTTTTCACTCAGGTTCTTTCCCCAGGCTTTTTCAAATTTCTCTCTCACGGCAGGATTGTCCACCCGCTGGTATCCCGGATAAACCACAGGCAAGGCCCCCATATCGCAGGCGCCCTGAACATTATTCTGCCCCCTGAGCGGCGAGAAGCCCGTTCCCTTTCGCCCTAAATTTCCAGTGAGCATTAAGAGGTTGGCAACCGTCTTGGCATTGTCCGTCCCGGTTGTGTGTTGTGTGATTCCCATGCCGTAGAAGACAATGGCTTTCTTCGCCTTCCCAAAAAGCAGGGCGGCCTGCCGGATCTTCTCTCCGGCCACGCCGGTGACGGTCTCCACAGTTTTCAGGTCGTATCGTTTCAGGGATTCGAGAAAAGGCTCAAACTCCTCGCACCGCTTCTCTATGAACTTCTGATCATGGAGGCTTTCCTCCACGATCACCCGCATCATCCCGTTGATAAGCGCCACATCCGTTCCAGGCAGATGATCCAGATGGACTTGAGCCATGTCGCATAATTCGATCCTGCGCGGGTCTGCCACGATCAGCTTCGCTCCGTTATTTTTAATGGCCCGCTTGATCCTGCGGCCGATGATGGGATGACATTCGGTCGTATTGGAGCCGATGACAAACAGGACTTCGGCATGATCAATGTCGGAGATGGAATTGCTCATCGCTCCATCGCCGAAGGCCGCCAGTGCGGCCGCCACGGTTGAGGCATGACAGAGTCGGGCGCAGTGGTCCACATTATTGGTGCCCAGAACCGCTCTCACGAATTTCTGGAAGAGATAATTGTCCTCATTGGTGCACTTGGCAGAGCTGAGCCCTCCGATGACATTTGGCCCATGGCCATCTTTAAGCCGGGTGAAGCCCCGCGCCACCCGCTCCAGGGCCTCGTTCCAGCTCGCCTCGCGAAAGACCTGTTCGATGGAGCCTGTGTTGACGCTCTTGGGAACACCTTCCCTTCGAATCAGTGGCCGGGTGAGCCGATCCGGGTGATTGATGAAATCCAACCCATACCGCCCCTTGACGCAGAGCTCTCCCCGGTTGACCGGGCTTTTATCATTTCCCCTCACTTTCACGATTTTTCCTGTCCGGATCCCTATTGAGATGGAACAACCCACCCCGCAGTAGGGACATATCGTTTCGATCTCTCTTTCGGGGAGAAGGAAGTTCTTGGGTGTTAGGGCTCCGGTGGGACAATGCTCCACGCATTCACCGCAACTTTGACATATGGATTGGGCTAAAGGCCTGCCGCCAAAAGGACTGATCGCGGTATCATGCCCCCGGTGGCAGAAATCAATGGCTCCCACACCCACAATCTCATCGCACCTGCGCACACACTTCCCGCAGAGAATGCATTTGTCAGGTTCAAAATCAAAGGCGGGGTTGGATCTGTCCGGAGGTCTCGTTCGTTTTGTCCTCCGGAGCCTCTCAATAGACCCTTGTTCCACGCCCACATATCGGGCTACCTTCAGAAGCTCACAGTCCTGGCTTTTATTGCAGAGGAGGCATTCATACGGATGATTGGCAATTGACAGCTCCACAATGGTCCGCCTAATCCTCTGTATCTCCCCTGTCTCCGTATGGACCTTCATGCCATCCTGTACGGGTGTGGTGCAGGAGGTGGGCAACCCCCGCATGCCCTCGATCTGGACAATACAGAGCCGGCACGCCCCAAAAGGTTTCAGGGCAGGATCATTACAGAGGGTGGGCACATAAAGCCCTGCCTTCTCAATCGCCTGAAGAACCGTTGATCCCTCCGGGACGATGACTGCCCGACCATCAATGGTAAGTTTGATTTTTCTCATCGGTTTCACCTTTTCGCAATCCTAATAGATACGGATAGCATGGAACTTACAGGCTTCGTAGCAGGCCCCGCATTTCGTGCACTTTTCCGTTTCAATCGAATGGGGCTTCTTCTTTTCGCCTGTGACCGCCCCGACAGAACACTTTTTAGAACAGACCCCGCATCCATTGCAGGTTTCAGGATCGATCTCGTAATGAAACAGAGGTTTGCAGACGCCTGCCTCGCACTTTTTTTTCAGAATATGGGCCTCGTATTCGGAACGAAAGTAACGCAGGGTTGTCTGCACCGGATTAGGGGCTGTCTGCCCCAGACCGCAGAGCGAGCCTTTTTGAATGGTCTCGCTCACATCTTTGAGGATTTCGAGGTCTTCGGGTTTTCCTTTTCCTTCACAAATCTCATTCAGGATGTCGAGCATCTGCCGTGTACCGAGGCGGCAGGGCATGCACTTGCCGCAGGACTCATCGGCAGTGAAGGAGAGAAAATATCTGGGAATATCGACCATGCAGGTCTCCTCATCCATCACGACCATCCCTCCGGAACCCATGATGGAACCCACCGCGGCAAGTGACTCGTAATCAACCGGAAGGTCGAAAAGATCGGCGGGGATACATCCTCCGGATGGTCCTCCGGTCTGGACCGCCTTAACCTTCTTCCCTTTGGCCACGCCTCCGCCAATGTCATGGATGATCTCTTTCAGGCGGATTCCCATGGGAACCTCGATGAGACCGGTCCGCTCCACCTTTCCGGCAAGCGCGAAAGTCTTCGTTCCCTTGCTCTTCTCCGTTCCGAAGCCTGCAAACCATTTAGGTCCCCTGGACAGGATTGCAGAGACATTGCCCAGTGTCTCCACATTATTGATGTTGGTCGGATTTCCCCAGAGACCTTTGTTCGCCGGAAAAGGAGGCCTTGACTGCGGCATACCCCTGCCGCCGGCAATGGAGGCCATCAGCGCCGTCTCCTCGCCGCAGACGAATGCGCCTGCCCCCTCCTTGATATGAATCTGAAAACCGAATTTGCTTCCCAGGATATTTCGGCCTAAAAGACCGTACTCCTTCATCTGGATCAGCGCCGTTTCCAGTCGTTTTATGGCCAAAGGATATTCCGCACGGATATAGATATAGCCCTCATTGCACCCGATCGCATAAGCCCCGATCAGCATCCCTTCCAGAACCGAATGGGGATCTCCTTCGAGCAGTGAGCGGTCCATAAAGGCGCCCGGGTCTCCTTCGTCCGCATTGCAGATGATATACTTGGTCTGCCCCGGCGATTTCCTTGCGAACTCCCACTTCATTCCGGTGGGAAATCCTGCGCCTCCCCGCCCCCGCAGGCCGGAGTCTTTGATCTCCTGAATCACTTCTGCGGAATTCATCTGGAGAGCCCGCATCAGCCCGCTGTATCCGCCCCGGGCAATATAATGTTCGATATTCTCCGGGTCAATGATGCCGCAATTTCGAAGCGCAATTCGAACCTGAGGCTTGATCATGGGGAGGTCTTCGAAGCGCGGAATCCCATCTACGGCCCCCTCACCCGTGAAACAGACCGCCCACTCAGTTTTGGGGTCGCCATCTCTAAGGTAAGAGAGGAGAATTTCCTCCGTCCTTTTGGCCGTGAGATTTCCGTAATAGATGAAAGGTCCTCCGGGTTTCCGGACAGCCATGATCGGCTCTAAGTAGCATGTGCCAATACATCCCACCTGCAGGATGCGACCCAGGAGGTTCATCTGTTTGAGCGTCTGTTTGGCCGCCGCAAAAACCTCATCCGCCCCCGCGGCTTTGCCGCAGGTCCCCATTCCGATCTGGATGAGGGGTTGCTTAAGGTTCTCAAGGGCCTTCCAGTTTTTTTCAGCCCGCTCTTTGAGCGATGAAAAGTCCATGGTCCACCTCAATCCCATCTTCCCGGATCACCCGAGGAGCACTTCTTGAGATCTCTGAAAAACCCCGGATATCCCTGCAATCATATTTTGATGGTCTCGTAAAAAGTCGTCTCACCGGTGAAAACCGGTGTCCAGTGTTTTCATAAGTATCTGAGATTACTGGATTCCGGCTTTCGCCGGAATGACGATCATTAGGCTTTTTTGACTTTTTACGAATTAATCATATTTTGGAATCTATGTAATCAAGAGAGCGAAAGGTTCTTAATGTTCGCCTCTTCTCTGACTCGAGTCTCATCGAGAAGTTTCAATGCCCTGGAACGATTCAGGCTTCCGTAGACCGAATCGTTGATGACCATGACCGGCGCGAGAGCGCAGGAGCCAAAGCAGGCAACGGTCTCAATCGTAAACAGTCCATCCGGCGTCATCTGTCCGGGCGCTACCTGAAGATATTCCCCGATCGTGTCCAGAAGTCGGTCTGACCCCTTTACATGGCAGGCCGTCCCGCGACAGACCCGGATGATGTATTTCCCAGCGGGTTGAAACCGGAACTGAGCATAGAAGGTGGCTGTCCCGTAAACCCTTGCCGTTGATAGTCCGGTCAGGCGGGCGATTTCAAGAAGGGCCTGCTCGGGCAAAAAGCCCAGCATTCTCTGAACCCTCTGAAGCATGGGAATAAGTTCATTAGCCATTCCTTTAAATTCTTTCCGCATCTCATTAAAGAGACCCTCTACCTCCGGCATACCCTCGACTGATTGTTCCTGATAGATGGCCTGTTCCATATGGTTCTTCCTTTCTTAGGATGAATCTTTTGAACCCGTTACTCAGAGAAACAGAGATCCGTTTTTCATGACAGAGCATCACACTCAAACAATATCCTTTGGGTAAGGGTTACGGTTACGAAGCCCGTTTCGGTTATCGGTTACGGTTACGTTTAAAAACATTAGACACAATAGCCGTAACCTTCTATTAACGATACGGGCCTCGTCACCCTTATCATTAGACTTTTATTTCTATTGCCATCACCAGGCTTCACGCTCCAGACGCTTGTAGATGAACATGAGCTGTTCTTCGGTGAGTTCACCGACATTCTTCCGGATCCACTCCAGATCTCCGGACAGAATGGCGGCCTTGGCTTTACGGGAGATCCGATACTCCTTCAACGCCTCGGAACCGTCTTCCATCAGCTCACGCCAGAACTCTCCGTCATGATAAGCCCTTTCAAGAACCCGGGTGACCTCTTCTTTCTGGATCAGTCGTTCTCTCTGCGTCTCGACAATGAGCTCCTCCATGGACTCCTTCTCTTTCCTCTTAAGTGCGTTCTTTACAGCCGTCTTAAATTCATCTTCTGTAAAGGGTTTACGCAGATAGTCCGAGACCCCCATCTTAACGGCCTGGACTGCCGAAGAAACAGAAGGATACCCTGTGATGATGACCACATTGGTCCCAGGTTGCTTCTCGCGAACATACTGAACGACATCCATGCCATCCATATCAGGCAAACGAAGGTCAGCCACTAAAAGATCAAACCCGTCGGCCTTAAACTTGTCCAAGGCGGCATGCCCCGTTGAGGCCAGATCCACCTCATAGCCTTCCTCATGCATCACCATCGCAAGTCCCTTGGCAATACTCATCTCATCCTCCATCAGAAGGACATGAGGCCGGTAAGCAGGCTCACTTCTTATTGTCTCTTGGATTGCGTTCATGGTCTCTACCTCCTTTCATCTGTTTTCACCCTAACCTTAGCAAAAGGGATGCCAACCCTAATTAGGGAGAGCAGAGAGGAGATTGATTAATAAATTTAATGGGTTGGAATAAATCACCTCATTGTGGAATTGAAGTCTTAATTGGTAAATCGTATATGAGTTTATAGGTGGGAAAAAGGTTAATATTAAAATTTATTAGTTGCATTAAATATTTATAGGCGTATAATTGAATATACATGGGGGCGTAATGGATCAAAAAATAGAATTTGAAACGCTTTTTAATATTCTTCGAGATATCAGCACATCGCTTCATTCCGGCGCCCGTGTCAAGGACGTCTTTGAGATTCTGGCCATGAAATCTGCCCAGATGCTCAATGCAAGAGGCGCTCTCATCCGGATTTTAAACCCCAAAACCAACCATATGGACCTGGGAGCCGCCTATGGCCTGAGTGATCAGTACCTTTCAAAGGGCCCGGCCTTCCGTAAAGAGTTCGTAATGGACCTCTGCCGGCAGAACAGAATTCTTGTCATCCGGGACATCCTGAATGATCCCTTTGTTCAATACCCCAAGGAGGCCTGGCAAGAAGGAATCCGGATGATGATTGATGCGCCCATCACCTATAAGGATGATGTCCTGGGTATTCTGCGAATCTATTTCGATGAACCGAGGGAATTTTCCGAAGAAGAACTGCATTCCCTCATTCTCATTGCGGAACGGGGAGCCGCTGTCATCCAGAGGGCTCAACTCTTAGAGATTCAGGAATCCCGATACGACCAGTTGGCCCTTCAGACAGAAAAATTATCCGCCCTGGGAAGGATGGCCGCCGGAATCGCCCATGAGATCAATAATCCCCTTGCGGGCATCTTGCTCTTCAGCTCAAACCTGCTCAAAAAGGCTCCGGAGGAAGGGCCTTTTAAGGAAGGGCTTCAGATCATCATCCAGGAGACCCTGCGGTGCAAAGCGATTATTCAGGACCTACTGGAATTCTCCCGGCCAAGCGAGCCCAAAACGTTCCTGACCAATGTCAACAAGGTGATTGTGAAAACGATCCACCTTCTCGATAATGAGTTCCGGCTTCATCATATTCGGGTGGAGGTGGATCTGTCGAAGCAATTACCAGAGATCCTCATCGATGAGAACCAGATCGAGCAGATCTTTGTCAACCTGTTGCTCAATGCCATACAGGCCATCGAAGAGAAGGGGACCGTAACGATCCACAGTTATATTACCTCCGATCGAAAGAATGTGGCCATTGATATCTCTGACACAGGATGCGGGATTCCTCCGGAGAATATGTCCAAGATATTTGAACCTTTCTTCTCCACGAAGGCAAAGGGAACAGGCCTCGGCCTGGCCGTCACCTATGGGATCATTCAAAAACATGGGGGACATGTCTATGCCTTTAGCCAGCCCAAACAGGGCTCCCGTTTTATTGTAGAGCTGCCCATTGCTTCAGGACTCCATCAGGAAGAAATGAAAAGGTAGATATGAAACCCGTAAAAATTCTGGTCATTGATGATGAACCTGTCGTCTGCAAAGGATGCCGCCTGGCGCTTACGGATGAAAACCATATCGTCGAAATTTGCATGACAGGCAGGGAGGGGATGAGCCTGATCGAGGAAGGGGACTATGATCTGGTCCTGCTCGACATGAAACTGCCTGACATCGAGGGCATGGAGATTCTCAGGAGCATCCACAAAACGAAACAAGATCTTCTTGTGATCGTCATGACAGGTTATTCCACGGTTCAAAACGCTGTGGAAGCGATGAAATTAGGCGCCTTCGATTACTTGCCCAAACCTTTTACCGACGAAGAATTGATCCTGACGGTAAAAAGGGCTATTGAAAAGAAACGGTTGGTGGAAGAGAACCTTTTACTCCGGAAGGAGCTCTTCAACCGGTTTAGCTTTGAAAATATTATCGGAGAGAGCCCCATAATCCTTTCCATTTTCGAACAGATCGAAAAGGTCGCTCCAACCGATAGCACGGTGCTGCTGTATGGAGAAAGCGGCACGGGCAAAGAACTCTTTGCAGGAGCCATTCATGCCCGCAGCCAAAGGGCTCATCGTCAATTTATTGCCGTCGATTGCTCGACCCTCTCTCCCAGTCTTCTCGAAAGCGAACTTTTTGGCCATGTCAGGGGAGCCTTCACCGGCGCCATTCGGGACAAAGAGGGTATCTTCGGTGTGGCCAACGGCGGAACCCTGTTTATGGATGATGTGACCAATCTGAGTCTTGAGATTCAGGGAAAGCTCCTTCGGGTTCTCGAAATCGGTGAATACAAACCCGTGGGAGCGAGCCACATTCAAAAGACCGATGTGCGAATCATTGCGGCCACGAACAGGGATCTGAAGGCGATGGTTGAAGAAGGACAGTTCAGGGAAGACCTCTTTTACCGTTTGAATGTCTTTCCCATCTACCTTCCTCCCCTCCGGGAGAGGAAGGAAGATATCCCCAGGCTCGCCTACCACTTTCTCAGACATTTTTGCAAGAAAACGGGAAAACGGATTGAAGGGTTCTCCGATGAAGCGCTGGAGAGTTTGATCCATTACGATTGGCCTGGCAATGTCCGGCAGCTAAAGAATGTGGTGGAGCGCCTCGTCATCATGGCGGACGATACCAAGCTCGACCTGTTCCATCTGCTCGATCAGCTTCAGACGAAACGATCCTGGGACAGTCATCCGATCCCCGGGACCCTGAAAGAACTCAATGCTGCGAAGAAGCATCTTCTTGAAGAGACCTTCGGACAGATTCAAAAGGCCTTTCTCATCAATGCCCTCCGGGCATCGAACGGAAACATCACCCATGCGGCCGAAAGGGTGGGCATGCAACGGCCCAATTTCTGCGCCCTCCTCAAAAAACACCGTATTTCACCCGAACGCAACAAAAACGAAAAAGAAAATTAGAGACACTTCCCTATAAACCCAGTATTTTTGCACTGGATTCCAGCTCAGATATTTTTTCCCTCTTGCCATTGAAAGACTTTTCTTTCGCAGGTCCTGCAGAAGTTGGCGGATTTCTGGTCAATATCTTCGACGTACGTGGAAGTGTTCATCACACATCTTAAGTTAAAACAGTGAATGAGGCCGAAGGTGTGTCCCAGTTCGTGGATGCTCTCTTTTGAAAGACGATTTTTAAACAGGTCTTTGTTCTCAGGGAGGCCATAGAATGGATTATGAAGTCGATGCGCAGAAACGATGGCTCCTTTCCCTTCCAGCTGGGCCTCGCCAAAGAGAAAGGTAAAGATGGGAATAAACAGATCCAGTTCCGTTACCCCTATGATCTTCAACGCTTCCGGAGGAGCGTCATTGATTAACTGAAGCAGGAGCCCACTGGAGTGATACTGGTTTCGGGTTGGGTCATACACTGAGGAAAGATCGAACCGTTGACGCCGGATTTTGGTCTCGATTTTGAAGGTCTGAAAAAGGCTCTGTTTGAGAAATAAAAGGAGTGGTTCCTCTATGTCACCAATGGGCACGATATCGATATAGGACATGAGTGGGTAGACTATTTCTGTAAATTAAATTTTTTGATTTTGTTGTAAAGGGTGACCCTGTCTATTTTTAATATTTCGGCAGACTTAGAAATGTTCCAGCTGTTTTTCTCCAATATTCTTTGAATATGGACTCTTTCCAAATCCTCCAGGGAATCTGCCTCCAGGGTGGTTGGCCTGACCAGGTGGGGGAGATTCATATCTTCTTTCTCAATTCTACTTTTCTTTCCCACCACCACCAGGGCTCTCTCGATGGAGTTTCTTAACTCCCTGATATTTCCAGGCCAATCATACTCGGTCAATATCTTCATCGCCTCGGGAGAGATATCGGTAACTTTTTTATTCATCGATTGGGCATACTTCTTGAGAAAATAGTGAGCGAGCTGAGGGATATCCGCTGGCCTTTCCCGAAGGGGTGGAATGTGAATGGAAAAGACATTTAACCGGTAATAGAAGTCTTCCCGAAAGTTTTTCTCCGCCACTTCTTTTTCAAGATCGGTATTCGTGGCAGCAATCACCCGGAAATCCACGTTGATGATTTTATTGCTTCCCAGGGGGGCAAACTGCTTGGTCTCAATGACCCGTAGAAGATCCATCTGCATCTTGGGAGGAATATTTCCAATTTCGTCAAAGAAGATCGTGCCCCCGTTGGCCATTTCCAGCTTTCCCTTTCGTTTATATTGGGCTCCGGTAAAAGCGCCCTTTTCATGGCCGAAAAGCTCACTCTCTAAAATGCCCTCGGCAAGGGATCCGCAGTTGATGGAGATGATGGGAAAATATCTCCGGTTGCTCTTCCCGTGGATGGCTTGAGCGACCAGCTCTTTGCCCGTTCCGCTTTCTCCCCGAATCAATACCGTAGCGTCGGTCTGGGCCACCACCTCGATCATCTCCTGAATTTTTTTAATCTGGGGGCTTTCTCCCACAATCTCATCCTGCAGGGAGAGCTCTTCCACCTTTTGCTTCAGCTGAATGTTTTCAGCGACCAGCCTCCTCTGGTTGATGGCATTACGAATCAAAATCGACAGCTTATCCGGATCGATGGGTTTCGAAATATAATCGAACGCCCCGTCTTTCATGGCCTCCACTGCGGTGTCCACGGTGGCATAGGCCGTGATGATGATCACGGCAATCGTCTTATCAATCTTCTTAATATGTTTCTGGAGCTCTATGCCGTCCATTCCGGGCATCTTAATATCCAGCAGAACAATGTCCCACTGGCTTTCCTGAAGTTTTTTCAATGCCTCCGTGGCATTTGCGCCGGTATCTACCCGGTACCCCTCAACTTTAAACCAGTTATATAATGAATCTCTGACCGAAAACTCGTCATCAACGATTAAAATCCCAATGCTCTGGCTATCCATCTCTTCCTCCATCCCGGGATTGAAGGTCGATGCCATCCCGATTCAATCCCACTTGAACATTAACGGGTTTCTTAGGCAGGGTGATCGTAAAGGTCGTTCCCTTCTTCAGTTCGGATTCCACTTCGATCTTTCCCTCATGCTGCTGAATAATCCTGTAGACGACCGCCAAACCCAATCCGGTCGATTCTTTGGTGGAAAAGAAGGGCTCAAAAATATTGGG
>VGRU01000099.1 GCA_016875255.1 Deltaproteobacteria bacterium | reverse complement strand
GAGGCTTTTAATATGGTAAATGAGAAGCTTGACCGTCACGAACAGGCCGAAGAAGAACGGTTCCAGAGACTGGAATCTGAGGTCCTTTTAATAAAGGCAAATGTGTCGGAGATCCGGCGGGACCTCAATGAGCACCGAGATAGCACAGAACTCACGTAGGGAGGGTCAAAAAAGAGGCATCCTAATGAAGTGACCTTTTTTTTACTTGCTTTTTTGAAACTATCTTGTATAATTCTCACAAATAAATATTTTCTTTCGAGGAGGGCACAGTTATGGCAGGAAAGAAACCGCTTACCAAATCACAGATCGTCTCCTATGTTGCAAACAAGTTCGATCTCTCCAAGAAGTTGGCCGGGTCCATCATCGATGAGATGGCCACCCTGGCTGTCACCGAAACCAAGAAAGCAGGCGCCTTCACCTTCCCCGGCATTGGCAAGCTCGTTTTAGTGAAACGGAAAGCGCGTGTGGGAAGAAATCCGGCAACGGGTGAAGCGATCAACATCCCGGCAAAAACCGTGGTGAAGATGCGTGTTGCCAAGGCTTGCAAGGACGCCATCGTCCCGCCCAAGAAGTAAGACTGAACTCATCTTAAAAACGAAATAGGGAAGCCACTGCATCTCCATTCTCGGAAATGCAAGTGGCTTCCTGCCTTCTTTTCTCTATCTTCAGGGAAACAGTGTTGTAGTGGTCTGAGCGCTCCATTTCGATTTTATCCCTGTCCCACCAGGGGCATTCCCCGCCGAATTGCAGGGTCTACCCAATTCGGGTAAGAGCCTCAAAAATCTCTCCCATCAGCCGATTTCTCTCCTTGGCCCAACCTGCCATCAATGAACGCATCTTTTTCAAAAAACCCTTATCCGTCACCGGAACCAGATTAATGCCGATATTGAGCAAGCCTCCGGCCAGGGCTGCATCCGCAAGAAAAGCCGCCACTCCTGTGTCGCTGGCGGCATTCGGATTGCCTTTCAGGATGAGAAGCCGTGAATACTCCAGAAGTTGAATGGACTCCTGACATACCAGCTGGGGTGTCACCGTGGCCTTCTGATAAGCCTTCTGGATGGCCCTGATCCGCCTAATACGTTCCCTCTCTGTCTTTCTGGGAAGTCGAAAGGCATGGATTACCTCCTCGAATGATTTCGCATCTTCATCAACGGCAAGGGAGAGCCTTCTCTGAAGAGTTAGAGCCTTCTTTTTGATCTCTCCCATCTCCTTCTGCTTCTCCTTATCTTTCTTTGAAGAGAGACCAGCCACCATGGCAACCAGTGAGGCTGAGATAGCCCCCACCAGAGCAGAAGCACTTCCTCCACCTGGAGTCGGGCTGTCCGAAGCAACTTTGTCCAAGAATCGTTTTATGTCCATATCTCCTCCTATGCACCCCACCCCTGCCTACCGGCAGGCAGGCTATCCCTCCCCCCTGCCTACCGGCAGGCAGGCATCAAAGGAGGGGAAGTTGAGGAATTTTATTCAAACTCTAAAATCCGTTGTTCGATGACCTGATTCGTTGAAAATTCCGGATATTTTAAATAATGCTGGGCTATACCTTCCAAAACAGTTAGGGGGATCAGTCCCACAATCTCGGAGCCCTCAACTTCTACCCCATTTTTAAGCGCTTCTCTTTCTATGAAATCAAAGACCTTCGGGATATTGGTGACCCGGTAATGGGTCAGGTTCATTGAGACCTGAATCAATCCCTTCTCTTTCAATTCCACGCCCATGGCCCTGACATGGGGGAACCCGCCGTCTTTAAACCTCACCTTCTTTGCAATCTCCTTTGCCAGATTGAGGTCCTGACTCTTGAGGTTCACATTGTAAGCGATGAGTGGAAATCTTGCTCCCACTACGGTTGCTCCCGACTTCGGATTGAATTCCCTTGGTCCCTCGTCGGGTTCCCACGCTGGATCTCTCAACTTTTCCGGAAGGCCTTCATACTCACCTTTTCGAATCGTTGGCAGATCTCTTCTCTCCTTTCGGAGAGCCGCCTCTTCATAAAAGAAGATGGGAATTCCTTTTCTTCCCAGCGCTTTCCCAAATTCCCTGGCTATCCTTATTGCCTCCTCCATCTCGACCCCATGAATGGGGACAAAGGGAACGACATCTACCGCCCCTAAACGGGGATGTTCTCCCTTGTGCTCTCTCATATCGATGAGGTCAATGGCCTTCAGGGAAAAGGAGAGGGCCGCCTCTTTCACCGCCTCCGGTTCACCCACAAAAGTGAAGACACTCCGGTGGTGGTCCTTATCCGAGGAGATGTTGAGAAGCCTGACCTTCTTATGCCTGGTGATCTCTTCGGCGACGGATCCAATTTTTTCGGGATCTCTTCCCTCGCTGATATTGGGGACACATTCAAGTAGTCTCATTGTCTTATAGTCTTATAGTCTCATCGTCTCATAGTCTTGTGGAAAATGATCATTGGCCATTGGTCATTGGTCATTGATCACTGGTTTTTGATAAACTACTTTGCCACTCTTAATGACAATCTCCACATGATCCGCTCCAAAATGGTAAGGAAGATACTTATAATTCGGAATATCGAGCAGGATCAGATCGGCCTTCTTTCCTGTATCGAGGCTCCCGATCTCCTCCTCTTTTCCCATCGACCTGGCCGCATGGACCGTAACAGCCTGGATCGCCTCTCTGGGAGTCATTCTGAAGAAGAGACAGCCCATGGTCATCATTAAAGGAAGGGATTCGGTCATTGAGGAACCCGGGTTCAAATCAGTGGAAAGAGAGACCCTGACGCCCCTTTCAATCATCTCCCTTGCCGGAGGATATTTCTTCATTGAGAGAAAGAAACTGGCTCCGGGTAAAAGAACCGCCGTAACCCCTTTCTCCGCCATCCGTTCGATCCCATTCTGGCTCACATATTCGAGATGATCCGCAGAATAGGCTCCGACCTCAGCCGCTAATTCCGCTCCGCCGCCCGGACTCAGTTGATCCGCATGGATCTTTAGCTTGAGGCCATACTTTTTTCCGGTCTCAAGGATTTCCCTCGACTCCTCGAGAGTAAAAGCCTTCTCCTCACAGAAGACATCGCAGAATTCCGCCAGCCCTTCTCTGGCAACCTCTGGGATCATCTCCCGGGTGAGGAGGTCAATATACCGTCTCCTCTCCTCTCTAAACTCCTTCGGAAGGGTATGAGCTCCAAGAAAGGTTGGGACGATGTCCACGGGATGATCTCCCTGCAATGCTTTCATCACCCGGAGGATCTTTAGTTCATCCTCAAGTGAAAGTCCGTAACCGCTTTTGGCCTCAACGGTCGTCACTCCTTTTGTAAGAAGCCGATCAAGCCTCCTCTTCCCAAAAGAGAAGAGGTCCTCAAAAGAAGCTCTTCTCGTCGCCTCAACGGTTGAAAGAATTCCACCTCCCCTGCCCGCAATCTCAAGATACGTGAGACCCTGAATCCTCTGTTCGAATTCATTCTCCCTTGAACCCGCAAAGATGAGATGGGTGTGCGAATCAATCAGTCCTGGCATCACCACTTTTCCCGTTGCATCGATCTCTTGTCCTTCTGAACCCAGGATAAAATCTTTTGGGAGCTCACCCGTCTTCCCAACCCAGAAGATCCTGCCTTCCTTAATGGCGATGGCGCCGTCAGGTATGATTCCCAGCCCTGATTCATCCCCAAAGGAGGACGATAGGGTAAGAAGTTCTTTGGTGTTTTTGATGATAAGATCGATTTCAGTCATTCGTTATTCGTTCCCGGTTCATCGTCCATCGTCCGTCGTCGCTCGTCTATCGTCCATAGATTTTCGTCAACGCCTTAATAAACCTGCGGTTCTCCGTCCTCCCTCCAATCGTCACCCTCCCGAAGGTCGGATACCCCCATGCCTTCCCCGGCCGGATGATAATCCCCTCTTTGAGAAGAGCCCTGAAAACCTCTTCTGAATCCTTATGAAAATCGATGAAGATGAAGTTGGCCTGGCTGGGCACATAGGAAAGTCCGATCCTGCTCAGTTCCTTATAAAGGTATCCCCTCCCCTCACAAACCATTTGAACCGACCGGACCGCATGCTTCTCATCCTTCAAAGCGGCTACCGCCGCTGCCTGGGCGAGCCGGTGAACAGGAAAAGGCTCTCTCACCTGATAAAGGCAATCGATTAAATCTTCTCTCCCCAGGGCATAACCGATTCTCAAACCCGCCAGGCCGTAAACTTTTGAGAAGGTCCTCAGGAGAATCACCTGCTTCTTTCCGACATAATCGAGGCCGTGGGGACTGGATGGGTCTTCCGCAAACTCTCCGTAGGCCTCATCAAGAATGACGATGATGCGATCCGGAAGTCTGGAGAGAAAAGAATCGAACGATTTCCTGTTCACCGTCGTTCCGGTCGGGTTATTGGGATTGCAGACGAAGACCAGTTTGGTCTTCCGGTTCACCCTCTTCAACATACCCTCCAGATCGTGTGTGAACCCTTTCAACTTCACCTTGACGACCTTCCCTCCCATGATCTGTGTCACATTGGTATAGACGGAGAACGTGGGATCGGCCATGATCACCTCATCGCCTTCATTGACAAAGGCGCAACCGATCATCAGGATCAGGTTATCCGCCCCGTTGGAGATGACCACCCTCTTTTCAGGCAATGAAAATTTCTGGCTGATCGCCTGCCTCAGGATCGAACAGGGCCCTTCTGGATAAAGATGAATCTTCGAAAGCTCTTTGCGGACAGCTTCGACGGCTTTCGGAGAGGGTCCCAGCACATTCTCATTCGATGCCAGCTTGATCCATTGCTTCGCACCGTGCTCTTTCTGAACCTCCTCGATCGACTTCCCGGGAACATAGGAAGCGATCTTCAAAATGTTCTTTCGCGCCAATTTTTCAATCTTCAACGTTTGATGTCCTTTCTTTGAATTAATAACGGACAATTTTTTACGGTGGAGCGTCACCCTCGAAGGATGATAGTGTTCTTTGGGTAAGGGTTACGGCTACGAAGCCCGTTTCGGTTATCGGTTATGGTTACGTTTAAAAGCATTTACATACGATAGCCGTAACCTTCTACTAAAGATACGGGCCTCGTTACCCTGACCGTTAGACTTTTTTCTGTGCGATGTGCTCATTTTAATGAATCAACCGATTATGTCAAGGAGATTGTGGCGTAGATAAATCATTTGACAAACATGCTGGAACATATTAAATTTTTTGCAAATTTTATTAAAGGAGGTGCCTGAATGAAGATGAAAAAGTGTGTTGTCATTCTTGCGGTCGTCTGGATTTCGTTGTTAATCATTTCAGGTTCAGTTAGCGCACAGACAAAGGTTTACACCTGGAAGATGCAAAGCGCATTTTCGGCCGGGGCTTATGAATATGTGAATCCCAAAGACCTGGTGGCCAGACTTGAAGAAATGGCAGGCGGCAGATTAAAGATCGAACTTCTTCCTGCCGGTGCCATTGTGCCCGCCTTTGAAGTCCTTGATGCCGTTCATAAAGGTGTCATCGATGCAGGCCATGGGTGGGCTGGATTCTGGGGTGGGAAACATCCTGCCGTCGCCCTTTTTGGTTCTCCCGGGGGCGGTCCCTTCGGTATGGGGAATGACGATTACATGAGCTGGCTCTATATCGGTGGCGGGATAGAGCTCTATAACGATCTCCTGCAGAAAGAATTGAAATTCGATGTGGTGGCTTTCCCAAGTTCTATCGATCCCCCGGAGCCGTTAGGCTGGTTCAGAAAACCGATCAAATCAACAGCGGAATTCAAAGGAGTTAAATTCAGAACAGCTGGAATGGCGGCTGAGTTGTTCAAAGAGATGGGAATGTCCGTTGTCATTCTGCCGGGCGGTGAAATCGTTCCTTCTCTTGAGAGAGGAGTCATTGATGCGGCTGAGTTCCATTCTCCGAGCGCAGATATGTCCATCGGGCTTCACAATGTTCGCAAATTCTTCCATATGCCGAGCATTCATCAGCCCACCGGGAATATGGAAATCTTTATCAATCGTAAAAAGTGGGATGAGCTTCCTCCTGACCTCAAAGCAATCGTCAGGGCGGCCTGTATCGCAGAAACCCTCCATTTTTCTCTGAAACATATGGATCAGAATGTTAAAGATCTCGAAACCATGGTCTCGAAACATGGAGTAAGTGTGGTTGAAACCTCCAAGGAGATGATCATGGAGATGCTCAAAGCCTGGGATCGACTGGCGGAACGTAAATCCAAAGAGAGTCCTTTCTTTGGTAAAGTTCTGGCTTCCCAGAAAGCCTGGGCGAATCGGATGGTTCCTTTCCGGCAGGTGAGCCACCCTCCCTATGATATGATCGCTGACCATTACTGGAAGGGTGTTAACCCATACAAAGTGATTAAACCTTAAGGCCGGATTTGCAGTTGAATAGATCTCACCCTGGGGAACGGTTTTCAACCGTTCCCTACTCTCTTTTTCTCTACCTTTGACACGGGCAAAAATACAACATGAATCAATTCCCGAAGGGCATTCAGGCGACCATCCGGATCATTGACACGATCGGTGAGTGGTCGGGCAAAATCGTCGGCTGGCTGATCATCCCCCTCATCTTCGGCTTGACCTATGAGGTCATTGCCCGCTATGGTTTCAATTCTCCCACGGTCTGGGCCTATGACGTGGCCTACATGCTTTATGGAAGCCTCTTCATGTTAGGGGCGGCTTATACCCTGAAAAAAAATGGACATATCCGAACCGACATGCTTTATGACCGCTGGTCCCCGCGACGGCAGGGCTGGGTCAATGTCATCTCCTACTTCTTCCTCTTCTTCCCGGGAATGATCTTCTTCTTCATTTCCGGCCTGGAGGTGACGATTCATTCCTGGATGATTCTGGAGAAATCCGATCTCAGCCCCTGGAGACCTCCTCTCTACCCCTTTAAGACCATTATTCCACTGACCGCCCTTCTCCTGATGGTTCAGGGTATCTCGGAGTTTCTAAAGAGTTTACATGCCGTTCTGAAGGGAGAGTGGATATGAGTTCCGAGTATCTCGGCCTGATCCTCTTAGCCGCGCTCTTAACCGGAATCTTTGCTGGATTCCCGATCGCCTTTACCCTGATCATTCTCTCGACCGTATTTGGCTATATCGGTTTTGGCGATACGGTCTTTCCTTTGATGGTCTATCAAACCCTTGGTGTGATGAAAGAGGAGACCCTGGCCGCGGTGCCCCTGTTCATTTTTATGGGGCACCTCCTCGAAAAGGCCGGGCTGATGGAGCGTCTCTTCACCTCTTTCCAGCACATGCTTGGCGGGGTGAGAGGCTCTCTCTATCTTGGCGTTCTTCTGACCGCCACGATCTTTGCCACGGCAACCGGAATTATCGGCGCATCGGTCACGGTCATCGGGATCATGGCGGCTCCAGCCATGATGAAGAGCAAATATGATGTGAGGCTTTCCGCAGGCACCATCACTGCAGGTGGCACGCTTGGCATCCTGATCCCTCCCAGCGTCATGCTTGTCGTCATGGGACCCATAGCAGGTGTTTCTGTTGTTAAACTCTTTGGTGCAGCTATCCTCCCGGGAATCCTCCTCGCCAGCCTCTATATCGGTTACACGATGATTAAAAGCCATCTCAAACCGGAGCTCGGCCCCCCCCTTCCTCCGGAGGAGCGGCTCACCTCAACCCGAAAGATCTTAACCGAATTCTTATCAGGGATCCTCCCGATGGGATTCATCATCTTTGCCGCTCTGGGCAGTATCATCATGGGACTGGCGACCCCGACAGAGGCGGCGGCAATGGCCTCCACCGGCTCTATCATCCTGACCCTGCTCTACCGCCGGCTCACCTGGTCAACCCTCAAAGAGTCTGTTTATAAGACGCTCCAGACCTCGAGCATGATCCTCTTTCTCGGCATGGCTTCCAATATTTATGGCGCGGTCTTCACACGGCTGGGGACGAGCACCATGATCGCCAAATCCCTGCTGGGCCTTGAGATTCATCCTCTGGGACTGATCGCTTTGGTCATGCTGATCATCTTCATTCTTGGATGGCCCCTCGAATGGCCAGCCATTGTCTTCATCTTTCTCCCGATCTTCCTTCCGGTGGTCCAGGAACTGAAGATGGATCTCCTCTGGTTTACAACGCTGGTTGCCGTCAATTTGCAGACCGCCTTTCTCTCTCCGCCCGTGGCGATGGCTGCCTACTATCTCAAAGCCGTGGCTCCGGGATGGGAGCTGAGGGATATCTACAGGGGAATGATGGACTTTATGATACTCCAGATGATCGGATTGGGGCTCGTTTTCTTCTTTCCAAAGATTGCCACCTGGCTTCCGGGCCTGCTCTTCGGCTAATTCAAATTCCCGACAACCTTTTCAACCCTTCTCAACAATTTGCCGGATTCGATCAGGTGCTGAATCTTTTTGATATCCGTGCTGAACCTTCGATCCCCTTTGATGACGGGAACTTTCTCCCGGACAACGCAACAGGCTTCCTGGACCCCGATCCCAGGCCTCAGGGGAAGCAGAAATTCCAGGCCCTGTGTGGCGCATAAAAGTTCCATGGCCAGGATATGTTCCACATTCCTCACGATATCCCTCCCCTTTCTTGCGGCAATCGTTCCCATGGAGACATGATCCTCCTTGTCCGCGGAGGTGGGGATGGAGTCAACGCTGGCCGGATGGGCAAGAACTTTATTTTCAGAGGCCAGGGCCGCCGCGCTCACCTGAACCATCATCAGCCCCGAATGAAGTCCGCCTTCGGCGGTGAGAAAGGCGGGCAATCCGGACAGCGCCGGATTGATCAGTTTCTCAATCCTCCTCTCCGAGATGCTTCCCAGCTCAGAGACAACAATTCCAAGGAGGTCCATGGCAAAGGCAACAGGCTCTCCATGAAAATTTCCGCAATTGAGGATCTTTCCCTGATCGGCAAAGATGAGGGGATTATCCGTGGCAGAGTTCACTTCAATGTCGAGGATCTTGCGGACAAAAGAGAGACCATCTCTCACCGCGCCGTGAACTTGCGGAATGCACCGAACCGAATAGGCATCCTGGATCCTGGAACAAAATTTATGAGATTCTTCAATCTCACTCTTCCTGCATAACTTCTGAAAATTTTTTGAAACGGCAAGGTGTCCCGGAAAAGGACGGACTTTCTGAATATCAGGATCAAAAGCCGAGAGCGTTCCCTTCAATGCATCTAATGTGCATGCCCCCACGATATCAGCCAGCTTGCAGAGCTGCTCTGTCCTGAGAAGGGAGAGAATTCCCACGGCCGTCATCACCTGAGTGCCATTGATCATTGAAAGACCCTCTTTGGCTTTCAGGGTGAGGATGGGAATGCCGGCCTTCTCCATTGCCTTCTTCCCCGACATCCTCTTCCCATGGAAAAAGGCCTCTCCCTCGCCCATCAGGACCGATGCGAGATGAGCCAGCGGCGCCAGATCTCCACTGGCTCCCACTGAACCCTGTTCCGGAATAAGAGGATGGACTCTTTGGTTGATCATCTCCAAGAGCGTCTCCAGGACTTCCATCCGAGTCCCGGAATAGCCCATGGCGAGGACATTGGCTCTCAGCAGCATGATCGCCCGTGTCGTCTTCTCGTCGAAATAAGGGCCTACCCCCACACAATGGCTCCGGATGAGGTTTCTCTGAAGGGCTTCGATCTGTGAGTGATCGATCACCTGATCGGAGAGCAGGCCAAACCCTGTAGTCACTCCATAAATCTTCTCCCCCTGCTCAAGAGCCTTCTCCACGAAATCCCTTGAGCGCCTCATCTTCTTGTTGACGGAAGGGGAAATCTTCACCCTGACCCTTCCTTCAGCGACTTCCCAAACCTGTTCTAACGTGAGATGTTTGCCATTAAGAATGACTGTGGTCATAAAATCACCGCTAATTTTTGGTACTCATTTATTCGACCTCCCCTCTTGTGGGGGAGGATTAAGGTGGGGGGGACAAGATGGACTGCCCAATGCATCATTGATTATCTCTTTAACTCCATCCGTTTCATTTAAAACCTGATTATCCCAGAATCTCAGAATATGAAACCCCTCTTTCTCCAACCATGCACTTCGCTTTGCGTCATATGCCAATTGATCAGCATGTTGTCCTCCATTAACTTCAATGATCAATTTTTTCTCAAAACAGACAAAATCAACAATATATCTTCCAATAGGTTGTTGTCTCCGAAACTTATATCCAGAAATCTGACGAAGTCGTAAATGTCTCCATAATAAACGTTCAGCATCTGTCATATTCTTTCTTAACTGCCTTGGTCTAATTCTGTCCATCCCCCCATCCCAACCTTCCCCCACAAAGGGGGGAAGGTGATAAATTGATCGAAAGGGAAAAAAATATTTTGGTGGTTTATTTCTCGAATATCGTCACACCTGGGATTTTGATCCCTTTTCCTTTGGCGGTCTCAACTGCCTCTTCATATCCGGCGTCCGTATGGCGCATTACCCCCGTGCCGGGATCGGTCGTTAATACTCTTTCCAGCCTTCTTGCCGCATCCTTTGTCCCATCGACTACAACCACCATGCCCGCATGGATCGAATAGCCGATCCCTACTCCCCCTCCATGATGGACCGAGACCCAGGTCGCTCCTGCTGCAACGTTGAGGAGGGCATTCAGAATGGGCCAGTCCGCTATGGCATCGCTCCCATCTTTCATCCCCTCTGTTTCGCGATAGGGGGAAGCGACTGAACCGCTGTCGAGATGATCCCTTCCGATCACAATGGGCGCCTTCAATTCCCCTCTGGCGACCATATCATTAAACACCTTTCCGATGCGCGCCCTCTGGCCATAACCCAGCCAGCAGATCCTTGCCGGAAGCCCCTGAAATTTTACTTTCTCCCTGGCCAGATGCATCCATCTCGCTAAAGAAAGATCATCCGGAAACTCCTTCAAAATGGCTTCATCGGTTTTATAGATATCTTCAGGATCGCCTGAAAGGGCAGCCCACCGGAACGGACCCTTCCCTTCGCAGAAGAGAGGCCGGATAAAGGCAGGGACAAATCCGGGATAGCTGAAGGCATCTTTTACACCAGCCTGAAAGGCCTGCGCCCGGATGTTATTGCCGTAGTCGAAGACGATCGATCCCATCTTCTGAAATTCCAGCATCGCCCGGACATGAACAGCCATCGACTCCATTGCCCGGCGGATATATTCTTTCGAATCCTTCCTTCGAAGCTCAATCGCTTCATCGAGGCTAAGTCCTGCTGGTACATATCCATTTAAGGCATCGTGGGCTGAGGTCTGGTCAGTAACGAGGTCCGGAACAATCCCCCTTTTTACGATCTCAGGAAGAATTTCCGCGGCATTTCCCAATAAACCGATGGATTTTGGAATTCCCTTCTCTTTCGCACCGAGAGCCAGGATGAGCGCATCTTCCAGATGATCCGCCATCACATCGAGGTATCCTGTTTCGAGACGCCGTTTGATTCTATCGGGGTCAACTTCCACACCCAGGAAAACCCCGTCATTCATCGTAGCGGCAAGGGGCTGGGCTCCTCCCATTCCGCCCAGGCCCCCGGAAAGGACCAGCCTTCCCTTGAGGGATCCTCCAAAATGTTTCTTTCCGGCAGAGGCAAACGTCTCATAAGTCCCTTGAAGAATCCCCTGCGTGCCGATATAGATCCAGCTTCCTGCGGTCATCTGTCCGTACATCGTCAGCCCGAGTTCCTCTAACTCCCTGAACTTCTCCCAGTTCGCCCAGTTAGGGACAAGCATCGAATTGGAGATCAGGACCCTCGGCGCATCCGAATGTGTCTTGAAGATGCCAACAGGCTTTCCCGATTGGACGAGCAGCGTCTCATCATTTTCTAAATTCGTCAGGCATTTAACCAGAAGATGGTATGCCTCCCAGTTCCGCGCCGCTTTTCCCGAGCCCCCATAGACAATAAGTTCTGCCGGTTTCTCCGCCACCTCCGGGTCGAGGTTGTTCATCAGCATCCTCATGGCGGCTTCGGTCTGCCAACTCTTACAGGTGATCTTTGACCCTCTGGGCGCTTTGATCCCCACCTGAACACCAGT
>VGRU01000098.1 GCA_016875255.1 Deltaproteobacteria bacterium | reverse complement strand
CTCCCTGATTTTAAAATGGTCGATGGCCTCTGCGACCAGCCGATGGACGGTTCCGTGGTGACACCCCGGGCAAAAATGGAAGGGAACATCGATCAAACATTCCGGACGTTTAAAAACAAGTTCCATCGGCAACACCTCATTGTAAAATGCAAAATTATCATTGCAAAGTTAGCATAGATAAACCGTAAAAAGTCTGAAAAGGCCTGGTATCGTCATTCCGGCCCCGTATCAAGTACGGGGTAAACTTTAGCCAGAATCCGGTGTTCTTAAATAATTACAAATTCCCTGGACACCTTTCTTCCGGCTTTTCACCAAACTCTCTTCATTGTTCATTTTGCAATGATTTTTCTTGGAGTTTTCACTGCTAAATTTGCATTGTTAATTTTGCACTTTGCATTGATTATTTATAGTATTTCCTAATCTCTTCCAGTATCTCTTCGGGTGGGGGCAGTGCCCCCGGAGGTTTCCCGTAAAAGTGGACCTCCGCATCCCGGTCCACCGAGAGTTTCACATCCTCCACCATCTGTCCTGTATTCAATTCGACAGTTAAAAATTTCTTGACCTGTTTTGAAATATCGTGGAGACCTTTTTCAGGATAGGGGAAGAGGGTGATGGGTCGAAAGAGTCCCACTTTCATCCCTTCCTCTCGTGCCATCTCCATGGCGGTTTTTGAAACCCTTGCCATGCTCCCGAAAGCCACAATGACAAACCGGGCATCTTCGGCATTGACCGTTTCAAAGCGGACCTCCTCTTTCTTCATCCTCTCATATTTCTGGTAAAGCTTCCAGTTGTGTTCTGTAAGCTCGCCTTCCTGAAGGTAAAGTGACTTTATCTTATTCGGTTTTCTTCCCCTGGCTCCGGTCAGCGCCCAATCTTTTGGAGGAAGGTCCATCTTTTCCGGTTTTTGCCGGATCAGAGGTTCCTTCATCTGTCCGATGAGAGCATCTCCCAGAATCATCGCAGGATTTCTGTATTTGTCGGACAGATCAAAAGCCAGGCAGGTCAAATCGTACATCTCCTGGACCGTGGAAGGGGCAAGGACGATCATCCGATAATCTCCATGTCCTCCGCCCCGCGTGGCTTGGAAATAATCGCCCTGGGAGGCAGAGATTCCCCCCAGGCCGGGTCCGCTTCTGGAGATATTGACGATTACAACAGGGAGCTCGCTTCCTGCCATATAGGAGAGCCCCTCCTGCATAAGTGAAATACCGGGGCTGGAGGAGGAGGACATAGCTCTGGCGCCTGTTGCGGAAGCTCCCAATAACAGATTGATCGAAGCGATTTCACTCTCCGCCTGAATGAACTCCCCGCCCAGGGGAGGGAGGTGTTTGGAGAGGTATTCTGGAATCTCATTCTGAGGAGTGATCGGATATCCGAAAAAGAGGAGGCATCCTGCATCAATGGCTCCCATTGCCACCGCCTCATTTCCCCTGACTAATATCTTCTCAAGAGGTTGATCCATTAAACTATCTCCCTATCCCCCTATCTATCTTTAATATCTCCCCATCTATTTTTTGTCCTTCCAGACCTGAATGGCCACGTCCGGACAGATCTCTCCGCAGATCGCACAACCCGTGCAGGAGCCGTTGTCGTCCCAGACGACATAGAAGTATCCCTGACGGTTAATCTCTTTTCCTATACGGATCTGTTCCTTCGGGCAAGAGATAGTGCAGAGTGCGCACCCCTTACAACGCTCTTTGTCAATTTCGATTTTAGACATCATTTAAAGCCCATTGGAATAATGGAATATTGATGGTCTCGTAAAAAGTCAAAAAACCCTAATGATCGTCATTCCGGCGAAAGCCGGAATCCAGTAAACTCAAACACTTATGAAAACACTGGACACCGGTTTTCACCGGTGAGACGACTTTTTACGATTCCATCAATATTGGAATGGTGGAATATTGGAATAATGGAATACGGGGTAAAAAAGAAAAGGGATTTATTGGTCTTCAAACCCATCATTCCATCGTTCCATTATTCCAGTATTCCATTTCTTCAGATTGCTTTTGCTTCCTTAAACCTTTCTATCTCCTTGTCCGAATACCCTGCCTCCCTTAGCACTTCCATCGTATGTTCTCCCCACTGGGGAGATGGAACAGGGGGTGTGAAAGGGAATAGGGACGATTTGATGGGATTGCCGACCTGACGCACCTTTCCCTCGACAGGATGCTGATATTCGATGAGCATCTTCCGATGGAGGACGTGGGGGTGCTGAAAAACTTCATCAAGGGTCAGAATGGGTTCGCAGCAGGCATCGACCTCCTTGAAAAAATCGGTCCATTCTTTCCTGGTTCTTGTCCTGAAAAGGTCTTTGATCTCTTCGATGATCCGAACCCTTTCCTCTCCTTCTATAAATTGCTTCAGGATGAGGTCCTTTTTCCCCACGGCCTCGCAGAAGTTCTTCCAGAATTTCGGTTCTAATGCTCCCAGCGACATATACCTTCCGTCGCTCGTGGGATAGACCTGATAACAGGCATACCTGCCCGAAAGGTGCATTTCTCCCCTCCGGGGAAGATTTTGATCCGCAAGATATTTTCCCGCATGAATTGAGAGCCAGGAGAGGACGCCATCGTGCATGGCGATATCAAGATGCTGACCCTCTCCTGATTTTTGACGGTGGATGACGGACGCTAAAATGGCAAAGACGGCCATCATTGCTCCTGTGCCGATGTCCGCAATCTGAACGCCCGGGATGAGAGGACCGGTTTCTTTTGTCCCGGTCAATTCGAGGATGCCTCCGAGGCCGATATAATTAATATCGTGGCCGGACCGGTCTCGATAAGGTCCATCCTGTCCGTATCCGGAAAGGGAGCAAAGAATCACTCCGGGGTTTCTCTTTTTCAGCTCCTCATATCCGATCCCGAGGCGATCCATCACCCCAGGCCTGAACCCTTCTAAAACAATATCATAGGTTTCGATCAATTTATAAAAAATCTCTTTTCCTTCTTCGGCTTTGAGGTTGAGGATCATGCTCTTCTTGTTCCGGTTCAGGGCGAGGAAGTAAGCGCCATCCTTCTTTCGGACAGGCCCCATCATGCGCATGTAATCCCCCTGATCGGGATCTTCGACCTTGAGCACTTCCATCCCAAGGTCAGCCAGAAGAAGCGAACAGTAAGGTCCTGGCAAAAGTCTTGAAAGATCAAGCATTTTTAGGCCGGTTAAAGGGCCGGGATCTTTTTCTTTTTTGAAACTCATACTGTTTAAATAACATATTGGTTTTTAAAATAAAAGCCTTCGAATGTGTAAGGGTTACGGTTACGAAGCCCGTATCGTTTATAAAAGGTTACGTCAGCCGTTTTTAAATCTTGTATACGTGATGAACTCGTAAAAAGTCGAAAAATAGAAAAAATGTCATGCTGAATTTATTTCAGCATCTAACAGTTTCAACAACTTATGAGACCCTGAAACAAGTTCAGGGTGACAGATCGGGACTTTTTACGAGACCATCATACGTGACCGTTACCGGTAACCGAAACGGGCCTCGTTCCCGTTAGATGATACTCATATTTTCTGAACAAATATCTCTTGACGGGAAATCTTAAGAATGATATTCAATGAACCTGAATAGATGAAATTTTGCAGATTTGGAAAGGGGGCCAAAGATGAAAAAGAGTTCCAAAAGGAAGACAAAAAAGACTCCGAAGAAACCCATTAAAAAGGCAGGGAAGAAGGTTTTGAAAAAGATATTGAAAGAGCCTCTGAAGAAGATTGCGAGAAAGCCATTAAAAAAAGTTTCAAAAAAAACCATAAAAAAAGCTGGCAAAAAGGAAGTTAAAAAACTTATCAAAAAGGTTGTTAAAAAGCGGGTGGTCAAACCAATCCGAAAGCCATTGAAAAAGGTCGCCCCTAAACCTGTGACAGTTACTTTGTCAGATATAAAAAGTGCAAAAACGCCTTTATGGACGCCTTCTGAGAATCAAATTAAGAAAGCCAACATCACCCGCTTTATTGAATATGTGAACCGGAAGCACGGGAAACGACTTAAAACGTTTGATGACCTTTACCAGTGGTCTGTTGATTCCATTCCTGATTTTTGGGCAGCGATATGGGATTTTACAGAAGTCAGGGCCTCAAAAAAGTGGGACCGTGTGGTGGATGACTTAAAGAAGTTTCCGGGGACAACCTGGTTTCCGGGGGCGAGGCTCAATTTTGCTGAGAATCTTCTTCGCTATCGAGACGACCGGCTGGCTTTTATCTTCAAAGGGGAAACCCAGAAATCTTCAACCATGACCTATAGGGAGCTTTATTATGCCGTAGCCCGGTTAGCCAAATCCTTGCGCGAGCTTGGCATTCAACCGGGAGACCGTATCGCAGGTTATATGCCAAACATGATGGAGACGACCATTGGTATGTTAGCGGCAACCAGTATCGGGGCTGTCTGGTCCTCCTGTGCTACGGATATCGGGTCGCAGGCCGCTCTGGATCGGCTCGGTCAAATAGAGCCCAAGGTTTTGTTTTCAGTGGATGGTTATTTTTACAAAGCGAAACCCTTCAATACTCTTGGGAATGCCGCCGAGGTTGCCAGAGGCATCCCTTCCCTTAAGAAGGTTGTCATCGTTTCCTATACGGGAAATAAACCGGACATCGGAGCTATTCCCAATGGCGTCCATTATGAGGACTTTTTAGCTCCGGAGAAGGAGCCAGGCCTTGAATTTGAACAATTGCCATTTGACCATCCCCTTTACATCATGTTCTCCTCCGGGACAACCGGCAAGCCCAAATGCATGGCGCAGGGAGCAGGCGGTATTTTGCTCCACCATCTGAAAGAGCTGATGCTCCATAGCGATCTCAGACGTGATGACAAAGTCTTTTACATCACCACCTGCAGCTGGATGATGTGGAACTGGCTGATGTCCACCCTTGGCGTGGGAGCCACCATTGTCCTGTATGACGGGAACCCGAACTACCCTGACGCCTATGCGATGTGGAAGATGGTCCAGGACGAAAAGATTAGTTTTTTTGGCCTCAGTGCAAGCTATATCAACTATCTCAGGGGCGAAGGGATTCAACCCGGGAAGCGCTACGATCTCTCCTCCCTGAGGGAGATTTCTCAAACCGGTTCTGTTCTTTCGGCAGAGGGATTTGAGTGGGTTTACCGTGAGGTGAAGAAGGACCTTCATTTCAACTCCATTTCCGGCGGCACGGACATCAACGGCTGTTTTGCCGTTGGCAGCCCGATTCAGCGTGTTTATGCGGGCGAGCTTCAAGGCCCCGGCCTTGGCATGAAGGTAAAGGCTTACGATGAGAATGGCAAGCCTGTTTTGGATAAGGAGGGAGAGCTGGTATGCGAAGCTCCTGCGCCGTGCATGCCCCTCTATTTCTGGAATGACCCAAGTGGGGAGAAATACAAATCCGCATACTTTGACCACTACCCTGGCATCTGGCGCCATGGCGATTATGTTGTGATGCACAGCGACACAGGCGGCATCACGTTCTATGGCCGGTCCGACGCCGTGCTAAAACCCTCCGGGGTCCGAATCGGAACCGCTGAGATTTATAATGTTGTGGAAAAGATCGAGGAGGTTGCCGATAGTCTTGCCATCGGACAAAACTGGGAGGGCGAACAGCGGGTCCTCCTCTTTGTAAAGCTTGCCCCGGGAGGAGAGCTTACAGAGGAATTGAAGAATACGATCAGAAAGACGCTTCGGGAGAAGGCATCCCCCCGCCATGTCCCGGCCATCATTATGGAAATGCCCGATGCTCCCTATACCATGAATATGAAGAAGGTAGAAAGCGCTGTTACGAACATCATCCACGGAAGACCGGTGCTGAACCGGGACGCATTGAGCAACCCGGAGGTGCTGGACTATTTTGAAAAAATCGTCCCGGAATTGCAGAAATAGAAGAGGGTCCAAGGGGTCAAGTGGTCAAGGGGTCTAGTGAAGACTTAAGAATAAACCTTGAACCCTGGAACCCTTGAACCCTTGAACCCTTTCTTATGAAATTGACTCGAAAAGAGTTTGAAAAATTAGTAGTCTTAGCACTGAAGGACCTTCCATGGTTTATAAAAAACCGGATGGAGAACGTCGATGTGGTGATTGAGAATCAACCTCCTCCGGAACTCCTTTCGGAGATGGGTTTGAAATCCCCTTTTGATTTGTTAGGGCTCTACCAGGGAGTCCCGATCGATCAGAGGGGGTTTTATTATGGAAATGTTCTTCCGGATAAAATCACCCTCTTTCAACTCCCCATCGAATCAATCTGTCACACAAAAAAAGAGATCGAAGAGAAAGTCAGGGAGGTGGTGATCCACGAGGTGGGTCATTACTTCGGCCTGGACGAGGATAGATTGGAAGAGCTGGAGGAGGAGTGAATTGATGTTGGAGGATGGAGGTTTGAGGTTAGAGGCAAATCCCTCAAACCTCAAACGACTTGCTATTGAATTGGCCAAAGTGTTAAGGTTGAAAAACTTAAAATTTTAGTATCAATTTAGCTGTTTGAAAAAAGTTATCTAATCCCCCTTCATCCCCCTTTGGTCTCCGACCCAGAGCGGTCTCTGACCCGGAGGGCAAAAGGGGGAAATATTTCTCCTCCCTTTGGAAAAGGGAGGTGGGGAAGGATTTTATAAATCGATATCTTGACTATCTTAAGGATGTTATTGTTATCTTGCTGCATTAATTAGAGTCTATTTATAAATGGTCTTTTTCCGTCATGCCGGACTTGATCCGGCATCCAGACGTCGTCCCGACGAAAGTCGGGAACCATCTCAAAGACTGGATCCCGGTTTTCACCGGGAACCCTGGATTCCGGCTTCCGCCGGAATGACAACTTTTTTGGAAATCGATAGTTTATAAACAGACTCTAATTAAAAAGCGTTATAGGAGGATCGATGATGGAAAAATGGATGGGAGGAGATAATCATCCAAGTTACCGAATTCTGATGGGCCCCGGGCCGAGCAATGTCCATTACCGGGTTTATCAAGCAATGTCCAACCCGGTCATCGGTTATCTCGATCCCCAAATTTTAGCCTGCATGGACGAAATCAGCGAGATGTTAAGGGGTGTGTTTCAGACAAAGAACCGGGTCACCCTGGCTATCTCTGCCACAGGGAGCGCGGGGATGGAGACATCGTTTGTCAATTTTGTTGAACCCGGAGATGTGGTTGTGATTGGAGTCAATGGTTTCTTTGCAGACAGGATGACGCAGGTGGCTTCCCGATCTGGTGCAAAAGTGATCCGGGTCGAAGAAGAATGGGGTAAGATGATTGAGCCGGAAAAGATGATCAAGGCTTTGAGGGAACATCCCAAGGCTAAGGTGTGCGGCATGGTTCATGGCGAGACTTCTACTGGAGTGAGACAGCCTCTTGAAGAGATTGGGGCTTACTGTAAACGAACGGATACCCTTCTGGTTGTGGATTCGGTGACTACAGTGGGAGGGTATGATGTGAGAGTCGATGAATGGGGAATCGATGTCTGCTACGGAAGCTCCCAGAAGTGCCTTGGCGTTCCCCCAGGGCTTTCTCCGATCACGGTGAGCTCCAAGGCCATGGATGTTCTCCATTCCCGTAAGACAAAAGTGCAGAGTTTCTATCTCGATCTCACCCTGCTTGAAAAATATTGGGGGGAGGAGAGGGTGTATCATCATACGGCTCCTGCCTCGATGTTCTACGCTTTGAGGGAAGGGCTGAAGATTATCTTTGAAGAAGGGCTGGAGGCAAGGTTCGAGCGCCATCAGACCCTGGGAGATCGTTTAAAGATGGAACTGGAGGGTCTTGGATTCAAACTCTTTGCCCAGGAAGGCTATCGTCTGCCCATGCTCACCTCAGTGGTTCTCCCGGATGGGGTGGATGATGCAAAAATGCGATCGAGGCTTTTAAACGAATATAACATTGAAGTGGGAGGAGGGTTAGGCTACCTAAAAGGCAAAATATGGAGGGTCGGCCTCATGGGAGAAACCTGCAAGCTCCGATATATTCATTGCCTCATGGGAGCGTTGAAGGATATCCTGGCCTGAATGCGGATTGTGGAATTCGGCCTCCGGCTCAGAGAGCCCTCTGGCTCGGAGAGATTGCGGAGTGTGGACTCAAATTTGATGTGAGAAAGGACTTTGTTATCTAGAGTCCGTTTATAAATGTCCTTTTTCCGTCATGCCGGACTTGAGGAGCCTGCCCCGTGCTTGATACGGGGGCATCCAGACGTCGTCCCGACGAAAGTCGGGAACCACTTTAGAGACTGGATCCCAATTTTCATCGGGAAACCTGGATTCCGGCTGGAGTTTATCCCGTACTTGATACGGGACCGGAATGACGACCTTTTTAGGAACCGTTAGTTTATGGGCAGACTCTATCTAATGGGATAGGATGGATAACAATCGATGATATTCTCGCGGATGTATGAACCAATCGATTCTGATTTTAGTAATTCTTGGTAAACCTTTTTCGGAACCTCTTCGTATCCCCATGCCTTTCCACTTCTGAAAACCACTTCCAAAGTTTTCGACTTGGGGTCGTACCCTATTGCATATACCATCCTGGAATTGACTTTCTTCAGGTTCATTATATTCACTGCAAAAGAATCATGTCATTTCCTTTTTCCTATTCTTGTCCGAAGTTCCTCAAGGGATAAAAGGGTTCCGGAAGGAGATCCATACCGTCGAACATCTGAAATCACCGGTGGCCGTAAAGCATTCGCTGGAGAGATTTGTTCGGCTCAGTCATCCTCTTCTTCTGACGAACGAAGAACATCCATTGCCCCGTGAATGACGGCCAGAACGTCAATCTGATCCGGCTTAATGTGGTAGATGATACGGTAGGGACCTTCGATTACTTCACGAATCTGGTCAATATCGTATTCAGGAACTCTGCGGCCTGAGAATGGGAAGTTGGCAATCTGATGAGATCTTCGGGTAAGCCGATCCACCATTCGCTTGGCATACCCGGGCGAATCCTGAGCAATGTAAGCGTAGAGGGCGTCGAGATGTCCCTCCGCTGTATCTGTCCAGTGAACTTTCATTCTGGCAAGCCGTACTTCGCCCGTACCTCTTTCACGTCTTTGGTGCGGCCTGCCTTGCTGTCGGCCAGCCCGCGTTCAATCGCCTCGCGGACGTATATTTCGCGCATCAGATCATCCCATGTGGCGCTTGAGGGCATTCGATCGATGAGTTTGTGGGCTTCCTCCTTTTCCATCACTGTTGACATAGCATTGCCTCCTGTTTTTCACTTGATAGAATAGCACGGAATGAACCAGATATCAATTTCTCTTAAGCCCAACGACCTAAATCAACGACGGCTGTCAGCCATACGCTGGATCGTCAAGGTCCTCTTCATTTCCCTTAAAGTCATAATCAAGTCAGACCCCAAACCTTACTGCTCACAGCCTCACTTCGAAAAGGTTTGTTTCGACTTCTGCAAATAGATCGTCAAGAGACCTTTGTATGGTGATTGTCTCTGCAATGGCTGTTACTACCCTGGCGTAGTGAGATACTTCTTCGAATGAAAGCTGTCTGCCTTTGCGGTCCTTAAGCCATTTCTCTGAAACCTGATAACCTCCAATATGATATTCCCAGACCTCGGGAGGAACACCAGTGAACCATTTCTCAGGATTAATATAAACACAGGCTTTGGTTGGATCGTAAGTCACTTTTTCCACACGGAGGTTGCCAGAACCTTCACATTTGGCAATGGGTTTAATAAGCTTCCCGGACTTGAACAGGTGAAGTTCAACAAGCGCCTCGCCCTTTCCGGCAAGCTTGTTAAAAAGCTTGTAGTCTTTTGTGAATGGGACCCGGGGAAAATCGGTCTTCAAAAACTCCGCATATTTTTTACGATAGGCATTAGAATAGAGAACAGCATAGATGTAATGGAAAATATTTTCAGGCGAGGCCTCCTTTTTATAAGCATTTGATAATGATATAAGCAAGTCAGAACTGATGTTCGCATGCCGAATCGAGTATGCTGCCGCCGGTTCAAAAACGAACATGGTTTGATATCGAGAAACTCCCGTTCTCCGTCTTGAGCCGCTGGAATCAGATTCTCTATAAAGATAAAGTGGAAAATGGTAGTTGGTAGTCTTCGAAGAAAGGGCCCCATGTTCTGAAATAAGATTTGTGACAAGAAAATGCGTGTAAGGAATTTGGATTTCTTCTCGGCGATGTGTCAACAGCGCAAGATTTGGTTGAAGCATGTGGCACATGACTTCCCTGCGTCCTCGTTCGATGACGGCATCGTGATAGAACAAGTGCCGGATATCAAAGGGGCGATAAAGAATTTGGGTGTAATGTTTGCCTCTTTCTTTGTCATCTATAATCTCGTTCCGAGCGGCCTTTAGCTTCCATGCCCCCGTGTCTTTCAGACTAAATGCTTGAGCGATAAAACTGTCGTCCAGAGAAGGGTTGGCAAATTGTTCAATACGACGTTGAAGCGGAGCTTTCTGAAAGTCAATAACAAAATGATCTCTGGCTGTCACTATTCCCACGCTGTTTACAGGGAAAATCGCTGGAATGCTCGGATAGGACTGGAATCGTTTGTTCAATCTTTCATCTCTTGGAACGAAAAGGTAGAAGGGTGGAACAGGCTTAAGCTCTCTCCAGCCTGTCTTTTTCAAGTCATGTTTTTTCAACCATGTGTATTTCTGCCCCCGTACACCCCAAATCTCACCATGTCTTATGATTTTTGAAGTAGCGCTCTTTTTTCTTTTTACAAAAAGGCCAATGGCAACGCCCTGCTGAATGTCGAAAACATTCTCATCTTTTGAGCCACCAGGAGCTTTTTCTTTTTTGAGTGAATTGCCGTGAAGATCGAGGATGTATATTTCATCAAAAGAGTTCATCAGCGATTGCCGCATTCCCCGAAACGTAGGGTTATCGAGATAGCTGTGATTCGTGATGAACCCGAGGACACCTTCGCCAATCTGGTCAATCTTCCATTGAGCAAATCTGATAAATTTAACATAGTCATCCTGAAGCCACTTGGGGTTTTTCTCGCCGAGGGGTTTCCCATCCACCTTCTTATAGGTCTCAATCTGTTCTTTAATCCAATCGCCCTTATTGGCTGAGTGTCCTGAGTAGGGCGGGTTGCCAAGGATGACAAGAATCGGCCTCTCTTTCTTTACTTTGGCGGCAAGGTGGGACTCTTCCGAAAGGGAGGTCATTCCCGGAAGCGATGTCTGAGCAAGTTCTTCCATCTCAAGCGTATTTGTCAGATAGAACTGGAATCGTTCATCGCCCGTTAATTTGTGTCCGAGTTCTTCCAGAAGATAGCCCATCTTCAAGTGGCCTGCTGCGTATGGAGCCATCATCAACTCGAAGGCGAAAAAGTGCTTGAGGATGTGGTCCTCAAGAAATTTTCCCTTTGAGCCATCACCGTACTTGCTGACAAATTCTTCCACGGCGAGTTTTGCCGCCTCAGCGAGGAAGGTAAGCGTTCCGCCGGCAGGATCGAGCACTGTAACGGATTGCGTTGCAAACCCGTCCTGCCTTGAAAATCTTTCTTTGAGGATGATGTTAAGAGAGCGGACAATGTAAGAGACAACAGGCTCGGGCGTGTAATAAACGCCCCGTCGCTCACGCTCTTTAGGGTTGTACTCGGCAAGGAACGTCTCGTAGAAATGAAAAATCGGATCGCTTCCTTTGCCCTCTTTGAAATACTGGTGAAGGATGTTCCTCACATCTGCGACGGCGAGGACTTCCGCAATGTCATCAACAGTCGCCTGAAGTTGCTCAGGCGGGTCAAATGAAATGAAGTGGAAGATATCGCGCAAGATACCGATGGTCTTGGGAATCAGATCATAAGCCAGGATTCGATTGAATGCTCCATTGGCACGGGTTCTCGCGGCAAAGAGGCCATAGGTGATGGTCTGGGCATAGAGGTCGGCAAACTCATCCGGCTTAAGGTTGAAAATGAGATGTTTCTGGAATGCTTCATAGAAGCCAAGAATCTTCTTTGCGGCGGAGGTCGAAGCTTCGCGCAGTTCCTCCTTAATGATCTGGTCTCTAAGAAAACGGGTTCGCGTGGCAAGTTCTTTTGCGAGAGTTTCTGCTGTGAACTTTGAGGGTAGTGAGAA